>NZ_AHOO02000011.1:90000-390000 GCF_000244755.1 Leptospira licerasiae serovar Varillal str. VAR 010
TGTAGTGAGTGTTTCGAATCTTGGTCTATCAAGATGGATCACTTCGATTTTATTGACTGAAATTTTAACCGCACCTTGGTTAATTGCACTCGTGATCATTCCCCAACAATATTCTCACTTAGTTCCTTTACTTATAGTGAATACTTTGTTCGGAGCTATCATAGGCGGACTGAATAAAATACTAAGAACTCCCGAATAAAAAACCGCGGCAGGGATACGCAGGGCTTTAGTCCTGGCTAAGCCAGGATGAGCGCGAATGCGCGAACCCGTAGTAGCCCGGTCCTTGCGAAGCAAGGAGCCGCCCCAACCCTTTCAAATAGTTGCAAAAAAGTTGCGTTTTTTGGGAAAAAAGGAATTCGAATTTAGGATTTTGAATTTCAAGTTTCTTGCAAATGGAGAAGGATCAAAAATTTTATCTTTAGATGAGTTCGTATTTTTCTCCCGGAGAATCGGAACAGTCCGGAATGATGATCGGTTTGCCTAAGGCCAAAAAAGGCGCGAGGGCGTTGGTAGTTGCCGGCGGAGGAATGAAAGGCTCCTTTGCAGGGGGGGCTTTGTATGCGATCAACCAGGCTGTTCCTTCTACATACTTCGATCTAATTTTAGGAGTTTCCTCCGGCTCCTGTGCTGCGGCCTATTACACTACAGGTTATGAAACGGATCATGCTCATGGCCTAAAGATATTGGACATTTGGAGAAAAGAACTCACCGGAAGTCAATTGATCTCTTTTTTGAATCCTTTCCGCGGTAAAACTTTTCTAGATCAGGAATATCTAATAGACTATTTGTTCGGAACTAAATATAGACTTCCTTCCGAATATTTGGAGAAGAAGGAGACTTCTCCTTTTTATGTGGTCGTCACGAATCTCGCGAAAGCAAGAGCGGAATATGTAAAAGCGACCGCTTCCAATGTCCTAAATTTATTGAAGGCTGCGACTTCCTTACCGATCGCCACCAGAGGAAAATGGAAACTGGGCGGGCAATACTACGGAGATGGAGGGATCTCCGATCCGATCCCAGTGGAGTCGGTGATCCAAGCCGGTTATAAGGACATTACGATTGTCTTAAATAATCCTGAGGATGAATTTTCTGATCCGATCCCAGGTTTCCAAGGATGGCTTTCTTATCCATCGAATAAAAAACTTTCTCATATGATCACTAAGGTGCATCATACTATGTACAATCGCGCGGTCCGGATCATACATTCCCCTCCTAAAGGTGTTAAGATCAGGGTGATCTCTCCGGAAGAGTCCGAATTGAGCATGGTAACCACTAGTGCCAAACTTTTGAATCGCTCCGTTACAAAAGGAATGGAAGCAGGACAAAGATTGGTTGCAAACATGATCGCCGAAATTTCGGAACTGAAGAACAAATCCAAACTTTTAAGAAAACTTTTGCTTCCTACGATCCGACCGGAAGAAGGCAAAAGTTGATCTCTAAGCGGCGTCCGCAAATCTGATTTTTCTTAGATCTTCCTTTCTTTTTAATTCGAAAATCGCGAAGTAATAAGCTTTTCGAACGGAATGTTCGCTGAGTCCCAAATACCAGCCTATCTTTTTGAAACTTTTTCCTTCGGTTACGGACCCGGAGATTTCTAATAATTGGCTTCTGGATATTTTCCATCTTTCTAAATTTTCAAAACGATGGATCTGCATATTTTGGTAAAGTCTGGAAAGTTTTTCGCTTAGCTCTTTCTTTCTAAGCCAGGATTTTCTTTCTTCTTCTATATCTTTTGTGTAATAATCCCTGAGTTTTACTTTTTTCTTTTTGAGTTTAGAGTGGAATAACCTGGATTCCTTTAAACTCAAAGGGATCCTATGTTTTAGTTTGAGAATAAGACTGGAGATCGGATCGATTTCAGAAAGGATGTTTCGGACCAGAAGAGATGTTTCGTCGGTTTGGTTTAATATCTCTTTTGTGAATTCGGACCTTGGATCGTAAAATCTTTCGAATCCATCCGATAAAATCTCGCTCCGATTCAGCCGAATTTCTTTTCTTCTCTGGTTCCATATTAAGTTTTTTGTATATGTTGTGAAAAACGCAGGGAAATTGGAATAACCTCTCTTCTTGAATAAATGTAATACTTCTTCCGCATCCAAAACCAATTTCAGGACGATCTCCGAACAGGAATCTTCGTCCAAACGGTATTTCCCTTTGGCAAGCGACCAAACCCATGGCCAAGCTTCTTTTAAAAAATTTTCGGAGTTCCCTTCTCTATAATAAAATTCGACAGAAGAGATAAGTTTTTTGTCTTTTTCGGATAATTTTGTCATGATCGGATTTCGATCATTGTAGATCCGATCTTCTACAAATATAAAAATGGAACCGTTCGCCTTAGGTCCGGTTGTGGGAGCTAAGACGAACTTTTTGGATTTTTTTGCATCTAAATAAACCCGGTCAGAGAAGAAGGTTCCCGGGAAAAGAAGCACCTGATACGAATATACTTTTTAAAAAATCTGCAAATTAGGAGCCTTAATTAAGGAGTAACGGCGAACAATTAGTTTGACTCATCATCAAAATCAACTCATTCTGCAAATTCTATGTCAGAATTAACCCAGAAAATAAAACGAATCTCAGAAGTGATCATTTCGGAAAAGACAATAGCTTTTATTTTCGTATTTCTAACGATATATGGTTTTTCTCTTAGATTCTACGGACTAACTGATCAGAGCCTCTGGTTTGATGAATTATTTTCGACAATACATAGCAGTAACCCAAATTCCCTATCCGAACTCATAAATGATATCAAGGGCGATGTTCACCCACCTGGTTACCAGATCCTTCTATATTATTGGATCAAAATTTTCGGAGATTCTGATTATTCCGTCCGATCACTATCCGCAAGTTTTAATATTCTATCAATTTGCGCGGTCTCGGCTCTGTATTATTATAACATCAAAAAAGACAAACTGATATCTCTTTCTCTCGGTGCAAGTTTATCAGCCTGTTCCATACTTTTATGGTATAGTCAAGAAACCCGCTCCTACTGTATTTTAGCTTCTTTAGGAGCTATAGGAATTTTATTTACAGCAATTTATGAGAGAGAGGAAAAGAAAAATATAAAACCAATTGCAATTTCTTTATTCTTAGTTTTATTATTGGAGGCTTGGACACATTATCTCGGCTTAATATGGAGCGGGTCCATTATTATTACATCTTTAGGATACAATATTTTCCGAAAAGACCTTCGAAAAATTACATTTTGGTTTTTAACTGGAGTTTTCATTGTAATTTCTTACGTTCCTTGGATTTTATATAGCATTGCAGAGAGCAGTAAATTAAGACCGATGGGGCATATTCCGCCTGCCGGATTCTTTTTTCCATTTACCTCAATGTTTCCATTCTTCGGAAGAGGATTTATTATTTATTTTCCAATATTATTATTCTTAACAATAAGAGAATTCATCTATTTTAGAAAGAACTCTTCCTATTTATTTCTTTTTTCAATAATCTTTCTATATTTTGCTATCCTGTTTTCGCTGCAGATTTTCGTAAATCTCCCAATGATCAATGAAAGAAATACGATTATAGTTTCTGCAGCGTATATTATATTATTATCCTTAAGTTCAGAATTAAATGAAAAATATAGAAAGTTTTTCTATATTCTCTTAATTTGCGCCAGCGCCCTACAGCTACATGATTTCAAGAAATATACCAAAAAAAACCTTAAGAAAGAAGATTATAAAAATACATCTATCGAGGCATTAAACACAAAAAGAGATCTGGAAACTAAAAATAAATCCCAACTTTTTTTCGTGTCTATTCATCCAGATCTTCAATCTCATTACTTGCCAGGCGAAAAAATCGAGAAATGTGTGGCAAACGATGAGTTTCATAATAAAGATAAAACCCAGGGATCTTACATAATTTATCTTTGGGGCCATCTTGAAGGAAGTTTCACGAACAACCCGACCAGACATTGTATATTTACGAAGTATGAAATCGTAAAGGAAGAAGTCTTTTATCATGCAGGATTTGTCCTATTAAAGAAAAAAATCTAAAGACCATTTTTTCCAGAAACGTTCCCAGTAATGCGAGACAAACTAAAAATATTCCGATGTGTATGGAAATAGATACGTTTCGGTCCTAAAATATTTGGGAACCAATGTAGAAATTAGATAGGTCCCATTTTCAAAACAAACTCTCTCAAGAGGACAAACATTATGAAAAAACTGATATTACATTCTGCATTAGTATTCTCATTAACAGGCGCAGTTTTTGCGCAACCAAGCGGTAGACCGGGAGGACCTCCAGGAGAAGATCCCTGCAAAACGGAAAGACAAACTTATTGTAAAGATTCCAGGCCAGGCCATGAAACAGATCGTTGTCTCAGAGAATACATGTCCAAATTATCAGAGACTTGCAAAAATCATGTAAACGAAATGATGTCTCGCTTTGAAAAATTCAGGTCGGCTTGCGCTGCTGACGATGAAAAATTTTGTAAGAACGTTGAACGTGGACCTGGCCACATGAAGTGTATGAGAGAAAACGAAAGTAAGTTATCTGCTGCATGTAAAGCGGCTCTTCCGCCTCCACCGCCCAGAGGAAGGATGTAGGTCTTCAGTATCCATATAGGGATATAAGGGCAAGGAGTTACTTCGATACGGCCTGTAAATTTTTTCCATTACCTTTGTATCCCTATCCAAATAGTTTAGGACCGCTTTAAACTTTTGAAATTCCCTTTATGAAAAATGGATGACCAAATAATTCTTCCAGCGTGAATTGGACATCCTATGTCCCTCGTTTTCAGAATCATCTTGTCAGTTTTGACTGTCATTATTTTCAACCATTGCCCTGAACCGCGCACATTTGGAAATTTTATCATAGCGAACCCATTAAATAAAAAGCCTCCCAGCCAACTAGAAGATATAATAATATTCAGAGAAGCCTTACCACCAGGAATTCGGAAAGGATATAGCGGATTTTATGAAGTAGAAGACAAATATAAAAGTAAAATTGAGCTCATCGGAAAAATTGAAGTAGAGCTTATAGATGGGTTAATCATGAAACCAGGTTCTCACCCGGTCCCTTATTTTATCAAAATCGAAGAAGAAGGCGGCTTAGGTAGTTACTGTAGGTACAACCCGTTAGTATTATTACCAATCCCCGGATTTAACATCTTAAATCCGATTGCCTGGCCTTGCGCAGGAGTAACGAATTACGCGGATAATACGGAAAAATCGGTAATATACAAAGAGAAGGTAAGAGAAGAGATCATACGAAAACTCGCTTCCGAAAATGGCGCGAATATAGTTTTTATGTTTAAAGTCAAGGGAGACATGGAAGTAAATATTCTTTCTTCAGTGAATCATGACACAAAAACCTCCCAGCAAAGCACTATTGTGGGTCGAAGAACCTACTGGGAGATCCATGCTATCCATGTTTCTGACAAAAGTTACTTCAAGACTAAATAACATACTTTTTCAGCGGACTTATCCAGGGTTCCGTTAGGCCGGCAAAATCCCAGGATCGTACTCATTCGTAGGCAAAGGAGTACATCCCGGGATCTTACTCCAGTCCGGTTCGTCTCCTATATGGCGGTATTGATGGGACCAGAGAATTCTATCCTTCAAGACTAAAAACACTCCGGGCATTCTTAACAAATGCCTGCCTTGGACTCCGTAGAAATTTCCTTTTGCAAGAGCGCGGACTGCACTTACCCAAACTTCCGGGCCAGCTAATTCGATTAAGTTCCCCTCTTGTACTCGGATCTGTTCATAATAGGAAGCGCTCGGATTTGATATTGCCTTTGCCTCCGGCCAGAATCTGGAAAAAAATTCGTCCCCTTCTCTCACTGAATCAGGATATACAAATAAAATCGGTGGGAATGCGGCCATTTCGGAACTGAAAACTCTAAGGTCTTCCACAGTTTCTCTGCAAAATATACAACCAAGATGCCGTAAAAAAACGACCAGACTAGGTTTTTGAGGAAGATTGTCCCCGAAACTTGGGCCGGTTAAATTTCTTCCTTCGACCTGGGATTCCAAAATTTCTTTCGGTAGGAATTTCATCTCTCTTTCAAATCTTCTACGATACCGGAAAGGAAATCGATTGCTTTTCTAATCCTTAGACGAATTTCTTTCTACAATGGATTTGCATCTTGTAGACATTATCATCTCTCTTCTGACCCTCACAGCAATGGAAATCGTTCTCGGAATTGATAATATTGTGTTTCTTTCCATAGTAGTTGGTAAACTCCCAAAAGAACAACAAGCCAGTGGACGAACTATCGGCCTCGTTGCAGCCTTAGGTTTTAGGATCGGACTACTACTTACCGTAAGTTGGCTTGCGAGTCTCACAAACGGACTCTTCCGAGTGGGGGATTTTACGGTCACGGGAAGGGATCTTATCATGCTAGGTGGAGGACTTTTCCTGATCGCTAAAAGTACGAGTGAGATCCATCACAAAATGGAGGAAGGCGAAACTGAGTTGGACACCGGCTCCTCTCCTTCTTTTTTCAATGTAATCGTTCAGATCATCATACTGGACATTATTTTTTCGGTAGATTCGATCATTACCGCAGTCGGACTTTCGGGAAATCTGATGGTCATGGTCCTTGCAGTGGTCATTTCACTTTTGATCATGTTGATCTTCTCCGGAAAGGTAAGTGATTTTATCAATGAACATCCGACCATGAAAATTTTAGCCCTTTCGTTCCTGATCATGATAGGAGTCATGCTATTTGCCGACGGCCTACATTTCCATATTCCAAAAGGGTATATCTATTTCTCTATGGCATTTTCGCTTCTTGTCGAATTCATAAATATGCGGGTTCGTAAGGCAAATCAATCCCCTTAAGAACTTTGGAATTGATCCTTGCTTTACGATTCCAGATCGCCCAACTCAGATTATAAAGTGGAGAAGACCAAAAGTTCGGAAGAATATTCCCGTTCAGTGCAAGTTCCAAAACTTGGGTCCTCCATTTTCGATAAAGTTTATCTGCTTCTTCCGAAGCTTCTTTAGTGATCGGATCCAGGGAGAAATTCCGACTTAAACCCAGGGTATATTCTACTTTTTGAATATATTTTTCCTGCTTCTCCTTTAATTCGGCGCTAAAGATGGAAGTAGCCTTGTCGTAATTTTTTAGACAAAGCCGGTACAAAATTTCATGATTCCACCAAAGAGAAGCATCCGGATTGACTCCGGGTTGTACGATATCTCCTTCTGAAAAAGTTTTTCCGGGAATGGAGAAAGGAATAAAAACGGACAAAGAAGGAATGGAACAACCTGTCGCCCAAAATTGAGAATAGACCGGATTGATATCCAGTTCCGCAACAAAGGAAGAGGTGGTTTGGTTCGGAGATAAAGGACCTCCAGCATGAAGACATACCGAACCCATCCCGGATTGAGCGGGAGAATACCCTAAACTTTTAGAAGGAAAACCTCCTTGGCTGATAGAAAGTGGGGTACTTCCTTTTTCTTTTCCCTCTAGTCTTAGGATCTGCATCGCTTCGGCAATACCTAACTTTGAACCGAAAAATTTTCCTCCGTTAGAAACTATCTCTCTTCGGACTTTACACTTACTGAAACTAGTAAAAAGAGAATCCGAAAAAGCTTCTTTAAAGGAAAAGTTTTCTCCCTTCTTCAACCAACCTTTTGCTCTCGCAAAATCGATCGCATGAGAATGAAGACCGTCGTAATCTGATCCTAAGGTCAAACCGTTAGAGATCGCATAAAAACCCTTGATCTTCTTCCAAGCCCAATATCTGTCCGCGGTCTCCAAAACATAAGCTTCTTTAGGATCGGCGATTATAAAACTATTATGATAAAAGAAATCCCGATTCGTATAGCCGCCGCATGCATCTTGGCCGAATCTTTCCAAATATTCTATGATCAAATCTCTTGCTTCCGCAGCTGTGTCGGAACGTTCCAATCCCAAGCGTAATAGATCCATTCCGGTAAGACCGTTATTCTTCTTTTCGATCTTTAATTTGGTAAATACCGCCTCGTTACCAATCACTACTCCCTTGGAATTCGCTCCCATCTCCGCTCCCCACATATGAAGAGGACGAGAGATCAAAATCTCTCTGGACTTTTTAGAACTGGGAACATCTATAAAGGTGAGTCTTTGCTGGCTTTCCTTGGAAGTTCTTTCAGGATATCGCACCAGACATTGGGGTTCATTCGGTTCTCTATCGGAATTTTTTCCGAAGATCATTTTTCCCGAAGAAGTGGAATCCGGAGTGGCTACAAAAGTATCGCACATAGGCAGGAATCGTAACTCTTCCTACAAGAAGAGCAAGATGTTTTTTTAGTTTAAAGTACTTCCAAATACAACATGGTCATATCGTCTTTAGGCGGAGAAGAATGTAAACCCAGTACAGCTTCTCCCAAAGAATCCAAAAATACTTTGCCTGAAAGAGAAGTATAATCCCGGATCAAATCCAAAAATGCGTCATAGCCGAAAAATTCTTTTTCTTTATCGTAAAACTCGAACATCCCATCCGAGAACAATAAGACCCGATCACCCGATTCAAGTAAAACTTCGTAATCTCGATTGAACAGTTTTGGAAGTGCAAGTAGTACGGTTCCCTTTCCGGCCAATTCTCGGACGGAACCGTCTGACTTAATTAGAGCCGCAGGATGATGTCCAGCGTAAGAATAGATTAGACATTTTTTATCCCGGTCCAATCTCATATAAACTGCAGTGATAAAAAATCCGCCAATCATAGTCATCAAAGACTCATGGATCAAAGTTAAACCCCTAGAAGGACTTTCCGCAACTGGAGCTATACTTTTA
The DNA here is from genome assembly GCF_000244755.1 of Leptospira licerasiae serovar Varillal str. VAR 010. Taxonomy (NCBI): domain Bacteria; kingdom Pseudomonadati; phylum Spirochaetota; class Leptospiria; order Leptospirales; family Leptospiraceae; genus Leptospira; species Leptospira licerasiae. The sequence continues at coordinate 98,741 of NZ_AHOO02000011.1, forward strand.
AAAGCCATCACAGCCATAGCGGAAACCATTGCGGCGGAAACTCCATGTCCAGCAGCATCCGCGAAAAAAAAATCCAGCTCTCCTTTTTGACCGAGATCGGTTTTGATCAGATCCCCGCCCACACTTTCCAAAGGTTTAAAATAAGAATGGATCCTGAAATTTCCTGCTTCCGGAAATTCAAGATCTACAAGGCTTTTTTGGGTCTTCTGAGCGATCGATAGTTCTTCTTCGATATTGATCTGGAATTTTTCCATCTGTTCGTCCGCTTTCAAAAGAGTTTCGAAAGTTCTCATTCTGAATCCGATCACTAATACGGATAAAATGGAGGATGAGATAAGTCCGAAATAATACATTCCTACATCGATTTTAGGATTTTCCACATGCATTCCAACAAAGAACGCTATAGCGATGAAAATAAGAAGGACCGGGATAAGCACTCTACGATTATTAATAGAAACCCCGGTGCTGAATACGACGAGTATCAATCCGAAAAGATAGCCTAGATACAAACCATTCACATACAAGAGATAAAAAGAATGGATACTCATTACCGCAAAATGGAAGAGCAAGACCGATTCGCTGTATTTTTTAAAATTTTCTAATTTAAAACTTAAGAAGAGAGAAATACAAATTAAAGTAACATGAACTGCCCTGATCCATTTCGGATCGGAAATTCCATTTTCTGCAGGATCGCCTAACAACAAACCGAACCCTGCGAAAAAAATAAATAGGAACATCGCGAAACGAAATCGCGAAAGAGATTCCTCGGATAAAAATTCTTTTAGGCTAGTTATTACCGGCGTTTCATTTGTTTTGTTGGAAGAATTGTTCCCTATAGACATCTGGAATTGCCGCCGGTTTACCGGTAGAAAAATTAAACCATAACAGCTCCGCTTTTCCAGTCAACACGCATTCCCCTGCTTGATTCCACATGGAACAAACGATCGAAAAAGATCTATTCTTAACGGATTCCAATTTCACGGAGATATCAATCGTTTCCGGAAAACGAACCTGCTTTCTATAATCCATTTCTATATGAGTCAGGACTGGTCCGCCTTCCATAGGTTTTTGAGGAGATTCCCAAAGACCCATATCATCGAAGAATGAAGCCCTAGCAGTTTCAAAATATCTTGCATAGACCACATTATTCACATGGCCAAAAGCATCCATATCTCCCCAGGCCACTTTTTGCTGAACACTGTACGGGTATCTTTCCGGTTTAGACATAGAGCTAGAAAATTAGAAGAGGCTTATTCCGGAAAGGAAAGAATTTATATTGCTAATTGATTTATCTTTCAAATCAAAGCAGAAGGGATTTTTCTTTGGAATCCACACAATTCGGAAAGATACAAAATCTAACTCAGGAATTTTTCAAAAACTTTTCATATTTCTGCAAAGCTTCGACGCTAAGTAATAACCCCGCCTAGTGCGCAAGCAATCACTTCGGTCCGAATCTGTTCCCAAATATTTAGCCAATCCAAAGAGCCCGCCTTACACTTTGCTATTTTTTCAAAAACTGTTTATAGTTTTGTAGGGCGTCCTTATACAAATCCTGTGGGACCGACTCTTCCAAAACGGAAAGAAAAATCCCAAACTCTGATAAAAGAGGCACTACTTCTATTTCTTCTTTGCCATCCGAAATAAAAAAAGCGGACTTTTCGAATCGAACGGATTTGATATCGCGCCAAAATATCTTTTTATGTTTTCTGAAAACCCCTTGAGACAAGATGGAATCCTGCTCCAGTATGATTCTATAATTTTTACAATATAGCACAAGGAGTGTCCCGATCAAAAAAAGAATAAAAGACACGAAACATAAGATCGGCTCGGGAAAACGGAAGATCCCGTTCTTCTGAAAATTAAAATAAATGTCCCCGGAAAGAACGATTGGGACCAATAAGATCAAAAAGAAACCCGCGAATCTATAAAATACGGGAAGCCTCAAATAACGTTTCTTATTCTTTTGAAGCCGATCCGTATGTTTTATAAAATATTCGAATGTATACGTAAGAGAAAAAGCGAATGCAGACCCAAGCGCTAAAACCAGGGCAGCTTCTCTCGTAAACCATTCTATATTTATAATATTCATGATCTAATACAATTGCAGTGGAAGGTTGCCTGTAAGCCGGATTTTGTACTCTTTCGAGCGATGATCATTTATCTTGGTCTTTCAGTTACCGAAAAGACTCTTTGCTCTCTACCCGCGGCCCTGCAGAACCAACGATGGCCGCCTATTCGAGATTGCACCCGGGAGGGTTTACATTGCCCGCCTTTTCACAAAAGCGGCGGTGGGCTCTTACCCCGCCATTTCACCCTTACTAGAAAACTAGCGGTATATTTTCTGCTGCACTTTCCATATCCGGTTTCTTACGATCCCGAACTCCGGGAATTACCCGGTCCCGCGGTTCTATGGTGTCCGGACTTTCCTCACAAACTTCCCGAATGAGGGGAAATCCACTCGATCAGAAAAGAAAGCGCGACCATCCGGCAGACCTTCCAAAACGAGTTTGAAAGAATTCCATGGAAAGGCTATCTGTTTTTTAATCTCACGCAGAGACGCTAAGCCGCAGAGCAAATCAAACTCTGCGTCTCCGTGCCTCTGTGTGCCAATTTTGTAGCTAAAATGTAAAAGGCTTTCTTTCCATATTTTGCAACCTTCTACGCTAACAAACCTCATATTAAACAATGTCATCCAAGAAAAGCTCCGTGCAAAAGCCCCATCCAGGAAGTTCCGAAAAAGCCAGAAAAGCATTACGCTGGTTCGGAAGGCTCTATGGATCCTTATTTTATAAAACAGAAGTTTACGGATTAGAAAATATACCAGAAACCGGAAGTGTCCTAGTATTGGCCAAACACCAAAGAAACGACGATATTCCCTTAGGACTCGCAAAAGCATTATATCATAGAAGAATGGACATCTGGGCGATCATGAAAGACTCACTCGCCTCTCCTATCTACATGGATTATTTCCTGAAATGCGGAGGAATCCCTCTCAATAGAAAGGAACCCAGAAAAAGTAAGAACGATCTGTTATTTGCCAAAAAAGTACTGGGCGAAGGCAATATGCTCGTGATCTTCCCGGAACAAACCACCGTTCCATATAAAATGGGAAAAGGCCGCCCTGGTGGATTTAGATTCATAGTAGGAAAACCGGAAGAACCTCTGGCGGTTCTATGCCTGGGATTGGAATACAAGCCAAGAGGTTTCTTGCGTAGGACCAGCTTTACTGTCCGTGCAGGAAAACTCAGATACCTAACTGCCGATATGGATCCGGAAGATTTTCTCCACGATTGTATGCACGAGATCGCAAGCCTGACAAATCTCAAATATCCGTTCGAGCAGGCTAAAAAAGCAGCAGATCCAGAATTAGAAGAAATTATTGGCTAAAATACAAAATGCTCTGTGGCTTTGCTCCTCTGTGTGAGTAATAAACGCGACAGTGATGCGAAGGGCTTGTCCGGCTCCGCCGGATGAGCGCGAATGCGCGAACCCGTAGCAGCACGGTCCGAGCGAAAGCGAGGAGTCGCCCCCAACCCTTAATACCTTCCTAACAGGGTGGAAGGAACTCCTTACACCCCTCCCCATATACATCCAGAACCCGAAAGGCTATAGTGATGCCAGGTTTCCCGGAAATTTTCAGGTTTTAGAAATAAAAAAACAGAAAAATCCCAGGAACTTGGCACGGGGCTTGCACTATATTATACAAAGCCTCGGCTGGGAGATAAAAAGATGAACAAATTAATTAAAATTGCCCTAATTTTAAGCATCTCCACTGCAATTTATGCAGAACCTGAAACCAGTGTGATCGAAAGTTCGCTCAAGAACTATACACCGGAGTCAGATACCCAGCTGGCAAATAAGCTTACTGCCCTGGGAAGCCTAAAACAAAAAACCAGGGACTACGAAGGTGCAATCGCTTTTTATGACCAGTCCTTGGCTGTGAGATCAAAAATCGGCGATAAAGAAAGTGCCGGATACGCTCTGGTCCTTTATCTAAAATCTATCTCCGAATTCCGTCTCGGCAAATCCTGCCAAGCCTTAGAGAACATTAAAGAAGTTATCCATGTATACCAAAAGATTGGTGACCTTGATTCCGCTCTTCACGCAGAGGAAGAAGGTCTTAAAAAATACCAGGAAGCATGTAGCCTGGCTTTTGCGAAACAGCCAAGCCTGACTCTAAACAAGGACTAAGAAGCACTAGGAAATCATCCCATCTCTAGTTCTAACTTCCCTGGTCCGCCCCTTTCGGGGCGGGCGCTTTTTTTGATTTGACTCCGATTTTTTCCATCCTAATCTTACAGGAATTCCTGGGTTGGGATGACTCCCTTTCTTTCCCCGTCCCAAAATATGTTTCTTTAGTTTTTTCTGATCTGCATTCTTGCTATGATAAAACTTTGAGAAGCCAATAAATAGAATTCCGCGGAGGGCTTTACATGAAAATCGTTTTTAATTGGAAAAACTTAGATCATTCCGGAACGGCAGAAGATTATGCCGAAAAAAAATTAGAACGAGTCTCTAAATATATACAAAAATTAGTATCGATGGAAATTTCATTTGAACAGGTGCATGGACTCATCAGCGCTAATTTAAATTTAGCAGCAGACGGAACTAAATTTAACGCACAACATGAAGACAAAGATATTTATGCCTGCATTGATGGCTTGGAAGACAAGATCGTAAAACAAGTAAGTAAGCATCACGATAAAAAAGCCGCTCATTGATGGACCAAGACAGGAAGTACGAAGAAGCGATAAAACATTTATCCGAAGGAGAGTTCGAACTCTCCCGAAACTTATTCGATTCCCTATTGGAAGAAGATCCGGAAAACCCCGAGTATGCCTCGGGGTTTTATATTTCTTCCTTTTGGGACCATAGGATTGATCGGATCCATCTCACAAAAGAAGGAAGAGAAAGAACGGGACTTCTATTAGAATTCCTAAAAGATTTCGATTCTGTTTACAAAAGTAAATCATTTCTAAAGGAACTCTCTTATCACTCAGCAATGAGTTCCATTCTACAAGAAACTACAGACCAAGTGCGTATCGCTCTTAGGAAGGAAGGTATACAATCTCTTTCTCCAGGTCTGATCGCGGAGCTTGCTTATAGGCTATTACTTGCAGAAGATACAGATCTTGCTTCCGAAGTACTAAGGGACTCTTCCGGGTTGGAAAGATTTTCTCCCGAGCTATTATTTTTCAGGGCTGAATGTACATACTTAAGCGGGCAACATTCTCAGGGACTTTTGCTTTACAGGGAAGCATTCCTAAAAGAGCCGAGTGCTATCCGACTGGAATCTGTTCGTTCGGAGCCTATCTTCTCCGCTATCCAGATCCTAAGAGAAGAATTTAAAGAAGAGGGTGAGCTGAAAGAAGCATTGCCCGTTCTTCTATTAGAAAGAGGTGTTTTTAAAGAGATCCGCAAAATGAGCGACAAAGAATTGGAAGCATATCGTTCCGAATTGTTTAGGCTCAGGGATTCTTTAGGTCTACGAAAAGGCGGAACTGAATTTAAGGTAAAATGTAGAATGATCCAACTCTGCTGCGCCCTACTCGATTCTAGAACTTCGATCCTTTACGGGGAAGTAGCCCAAGAGGCAAAACGTATCCTGGATTCTTTAGATCCGAATTTGTATCATAAAAGACTTAAGGTATGAGGCGAAGTGCTTATTATCTCACGCAGAGGCACAGAGTCGCTGAGTTTTTCCGGATTCGAAGTCCCAAACCTTCTCTGCGTCTTCGCGTCTCTGCGTGAAAATTGTAGCTAACTACTTAGAAGTAGATTCCAGAACGTGGCGGATCTCTTGGGCCGTTCTATAATCACCCTTTTCGATAAAGTATTGCTCTAAAGAACCTAAGGTCTTATGAGCTTGGGGATTTTTGGAGATCTCCAAAAGATGACGTGAATTCAGATCAACATCCACTCTTGCGGAAGAAGGAAGGTCCACGAATTCGCGGTCTTCGCCTACGGTTAGGGTCCCGGATCTTTCTGCCAAACTTGTTTCATTGGAAGAAGAAAAGCGACCTACTGTAACTGCAAGAACTAGGATTGCGAGGGCTGCGCTGAGGGAGTATTGGAAGGAGCGGTTCCAGACAAAACTGCGGGAGAACTTGGACCAAGAAGTTTCTTCGTCGAAGCGGACATCTTTGAGTAGATTCTCTAATCTAAGATTGAAGTCCTTGGAGAGGTTGATATCCTTCATCTGTTCCGTTCGCAGTTCGGAAACTGCTCGAACCAGAGAGTTTTCTAATTTAACATGATCCGGATCTTCCTTCTGAAAAATTGAGGAGAATCCGAACTTCGTTCCCTGTTGTTTTGTCGTTTGTTTTTCCATACCTTACTACCTAAAAAAGCCTTCGCCCTTCCCATCCTTCATAATCAGATGTTTCAAAAATTCCTTTGCCTTAAAGAGCCGGCTTTTGACTGTTCCGATATTGGTTCCAAGGATCTCCGCTATTTGTGAATAGGACATTTCCTCGAAATACCTGAGCTCGATGACTTCTTTGTATATATCCTCGAGTTCGTTGATTTTGTTGATTAGATAGTTGCTCTCGTCGGAAAGTTCTACTTTTTTTTCGAAGCTAATACGATCGTCAGTGACCTGGAACTCGGAATCATCCATGGAATTCTCCCTGGCCCTCTTTCTTTTGGCCAGAAGGTCCTTGGATTTATTGACCACGATCCGGTACAACCAGGTATATACCCCGGATTCGGCCCTAAAATTGCGTATAGAGCGATATCCTGAGATCAATGCATCTTGGACTATATCCTCTGCATCGTCCCCGTCTTTTACCATGGAGACAGCTTTCCTATACAATCTTTCTCTATAAGGGCCGGTTAGCTCTATGTATGCCTTGTCATCCCCTTCTTTGATCCGTTTTAGAAGTTGGATTTCTTTTTCTCTTACGGTTTGTTTGCGTTGAGGATTGTCGGTTTCGATCATTAGAAGCCTTTACGACATAGGTAGGCTCTTTGCCGGCCTTTGCAATAAAAATATGACGTAAGGAATTTTACGGTCACGTATTCGATTTTTGGACTTTAACCTTCTAAGGAAAGATTGATGAGTATTAAAGACTCTGTAAGTTCCAAAGGATCTCGGAACCGAATTCCGTATAAGAACTTTTGTTTGGAGTCCACCTGCTTAGGGATTTTCCAAACTACGTCTCCTAAAAATTCCAAACGTTTGCCGGTCCTTCTTTCGATAACTGAACCTTCGATCGGAATGGAACCTGGCAGATCTTCTCCGCTCATTAATATACAAATACCGGATTCGGAGATATTGCCTAGTTTTCCTTCTAACGTGATGAGTCCGGAATCCACCTGCACGATGTACTCGTCGAAATCTCTGGGATAAAATCTGGGACTCCTAGGTTTTTGGCCGGGCTCACTCATCGATAAGGGTTCAAATTAGAAACGAATTCGGCAAGTGTCCAGCGTTTTACTTTTTTCAGAAGTCGAAGTAGATAAAAGGGATCTCTCCGTCAGGACTCAAGATCGCAAAACAAAATGCGATCAACGGATAAAGAGAAAATTCCAACCAAGCCGGGATCTTAAACTCTTTTTCTTTTTCGTAAATAAGCCAACCAAGATAATGTCCAATGATCACGCAGAGTATCGCAGGAATACCTTGCTTTAACATATAAGGTCTAAGTTCTCCGCTTTGGTAGACATACATTCCGTGGATCATTTTCAGAGCGGATTCTATATTTGCGGATCGGAAGATCACTCCAAAAGTGACCGCCACTGAACTTGCATATAAAACTCTAACAGGCGTTAATGCCTTATTCCAAGAATCCGAAATTGTCAGGTTCGGGAACCATTTCGCTTTCCATTCTTTTAATACAGATTCTATTAATAGAAATCCGCCTTGGATCGAACCCCAAATGAGGAATGTCCAATTGGCCCCATGCCAAATCCCTCCCACGAACATCGTGAACCAAACATTAAATCTATGACGGAAGAGCCCTACACGATTTCCACCCAAGGAAATATACACATAGTCTCTAAGCCAACTGGAAAGAGTGATATGCCATCTTCTCCAATGTTCCGTGACGGATTGAGAAATATAAGGCATCCTAAAGTTTTCAGGCAGCTTATAGCCTAAGAGAAGAGCGGCAGAATATGCCATATCTGTATAACCGCTAAAATCGCAGTAAACTTGCACCCAGAAAAGAAACGCACCCAACCAAAGCGCTTCCGTAGAATATGCGTCCGGATTCTTAAAGATAAGGTCCGCAATCGGAGAAATATTATCCGATAGTACGACTTTCTTAAAGTATCCCATTAAAAAATAGCGGATCGCCTTTCTAAACGGTATATCTTCTAACTTCTTCTCCGTTTGTAACTGAGGTAAAAAACTTTTGGCGGTAACGATAGGTCCCGCAACCAACTGCGGGAAGAAGGAAACGAATAATGCGAATCTTATAAAGTTCTTTTCGGATGGGATCGCTCCCCTGTATACATCGATCGTATAACTCAAACTCTGGAATGTATAAAAAGAGATCCCTACAGGTAAAACTATTTTAAGAATGGGGAATAAACTCGGAAAACCTAAAGTGTGCAAAAGTGCATTCAGATTCTCGCTTAAGAATCCGTAATATTTAAAAAATCCTAAAATGAATACGAGGTTCAGCACCAAGCTGATTACGATCATCCTTTTGCGGAAAACTTGGTCCTTTGATTCAAAGATCAGATCCGCTAAAAAGAAATCTATGACGGTGGATAATAAGATGAGACCGCCGAATTTCCAGTTCCAGCTCATATAGAAGATATAACTCACGATGAGAAGGAAGATATGGATGAGTGATTTGCGTAATTTTGGCTCCGGTATAAGTACCGGTAAAATATACCAATGGGTTACGAATACGAAGGAGAAAAAAAGAAAAAATTCTAGTGTGGGAAAGATCACGTAGGTTCCCTAAATCAATGGGCATTCGCCCTTAAGAACGGCTTTATTGTTATAATCCGTCTTTCGGTCCAGAAATATCGAGACTGGAACTAGGTCAAGGGATTCTCTTCCATTTAATAGATCAGTTTAGGCAGTGAATTTTTCAGTCAAGATTTTGTCCTACAAAACAAAGGAAGAATGTAAATCTCTTGCAAGATTTTTTCCATACTTTATTCGTAGTTTCGCATTCCATTCATATAAAGGAGTTCCGTTTTCAATGGTGAAAAACGTATTAAAAAAAATTATCCTGACCTTGGTACTGGTAGGAGCTAGCTTCGGTTCCTTGGCGAACTGTTTCGGAAAATTCGCACTTGTAAGAGTCTTTTACAATGCTAACGACGGGATCAATGTAGGCGGTGGCCTTCTTGCAAAAATCGTAAAAACGGTTCTATTCTATATTCCTTTCGGATTTTTAATGGCAATCGGTGGATTTATCGACTTTATTCTTTTCAACTTGATCGAGTTCTGGTCTGGAAGCAATCCGGTAGGACTAAACGAGTATGATAAAGAAGGAAGATACGCAAAATCTTTCGAGCAAGATGGAGAAAAACTGACTTTAGTTTACACAGAATTCGGTTCCAGATTGGATCTAACTGCTGTTTCTAAAGAAGGAAAATCCGAAACTCTGACTGCTTTCCGCTCTCAACCCGGAAAATTTTTCGTAGAGAGAGAAGGACAACTTTCCGAGATCGAAGTTACTTCTCAATCGGTAGGATCCCAAGTTATTTTAAAACTTACCGAACAAGGTAAATTAAAATCTTCTAAAGTAGTAGAAGCTCAAAGTTTGCAAGATCTTCAATTGAGAGCTGCCGAATCTCTTTAATATAAAAAGCCCGGTCTATCCTTTAGACCAGGCTCCAAAAGATCCGCTCAGGTTTTATGGGCGGGTCACTTTCCTATATATCTACTTTCTATCTTTAAAACTGAATTTTTTCCGAGTCCACGTTTCGCAAACCATCTTGGATTTGCTTCCACTGCATACATTACCTTTTGGGTAGAATGATACAGAACTTGTGTTTGGTTCGGGGCCATTTCGTATACATCAACGAGCTTCTTATCTTTTGAGAAATAACCTATGCTCAAAGGAATTAAGGTATTTTTCATCCAAAAAGATAAATGGTCCTCCGTCGGAAAGATAAAGATCATTCCCTCATTCTCTCCTAACTTTTTGCGGAACATCAATCCTCTTTGTCTGGATTCGTCTGTGTTCGCCACTTCGACAAGAAGAGCATGATCTCCGATGTAGATCGTGGTCTTTTCTAAGTATAGGGGAGAATTGTATTCTCCCCAACCTGCCATCGGAAGACAGAACAGAACGGAAAGTAGAATGAATCTGAATATTTTCATGAACCCTTAAAAATTAGGAGGACGTTTTTCTAAGAATGCTCCCATTCCTTCCTTGGATTCCTTTCCGGTGAATAGATTTGAAAATTCTTTTTTCTCCAATTCTTGTCCTTTGGATAACTGCATATCCAACCCATTTAGAATGACTGATTTTGCCGTAGAAACCGCAATAGGTCCTTTTTTTAGGATAGATTCCGCGGTCGCTTTTGCCGTGGAGATCAGATCTTCTCCGTCTTTAACAAGTTTATTTAATATACCGATGCGATAAGCTTCTTCTGCACCGATCATATCTCCGGTAAAAATAAGTTCTGCCGCTCTACCATAACCGATCAATCTTGCAAGTCTCTGGGTTCCACCGAATCCAGGGATCAGGCCTAAAGAAACTTCCGGTAGTCCTAATTTTGCTTTTTCAGAACCGATACGAATGTCGCAAGCAAGTGCAAGTTCAAGTCCCCCACCCAATGCGAAACCGTTCACTGCTGCAATAGAGACTAATCTGCTTTTTTGGATCCGATCAAATGTGCTCTGGCCCAAAGACGCAAATTTCTCCGCTCCGCCTGAATTCAATTCTTTCATCTTAGCGATGTCCGCTCCGGCAACGAATGCTTTTCCTTGTCCGGTGATAATCACTACGCGAATGTCAGGATCTTTTTCTAAATTATTGATCTCGCTAGTTAATTCGTTTAATAATTCTTCGTTCAATGCGTTTAACGCAGAAGGACGGTTGATCTCAAGGATCGCCAGCTTACCTTCTTTTTGCAAATTGACCAATGATTCGCTCATGTATTTACTCCATCTCGATGATCAGGAAAAGTGTGTCGTCCTCGAATTCAGCATCTCCGAAGAATGCCGAGAGTTCGACTTGGACGGCTTCTTTAAACTGTTTTAAATCGGTAAAAGACTTATTTCTGTTCAGGATTTCAATTAGGCCTTCACTTCCAAGCTGTTTTCCTTGCGGATTTCGATTCTCTATCAACCCGTCAGTGTATAAAAATAACCTTTCGGCAGACCGGATCGGTAAAGAAATCAGTTCCGCGATCGGCCTTTTGATCCCGAATCCTAATATACTACCAGTGGTTTCAATTTCCCTAAAGTCGTCCCCATTTTGGGAATGCATCAGATAGGGATGCCCTCCGTTTGCAAAGTGGATCTCTTTGGAAATAAAATCGAAAAATATATAAACTGCGGAAGCGTGATGGGACTTGAACTGTCTTAAAAGAGTCTCGTCCAAATATTCCAATAATCGAACCGGATGGAGTTTCAGACGATAAGGCATGGTCGCAACCATAATCTTTATAAAGGAAGCGACTAACGCGGAAGCGATCCCATGTCCTGCGATGTCCGTTAAAAAAACTCCAGTATTCCCTTCCCTTAATTGTATAAAATCGTAAAAATCGCCGCCGATCTCGTTAGGAGTGGATCTAAATACTTCGTATTTAAATCCCTTAATGCTTATATCTTCCGGAAATAATGTCTCCTGGACTTTTCTAGCGATCTGAAGTTCATGCTGTAAAAACCTATACTCGGAATCCAGCTCGGAAGAGATACGGACCAACCTTCTTACGATCACTACTATAGTAGTCCCTATCAAACTTAAGATCAGATAAACCACATCCGGCACGAATAAAACCAAAGGGAATCCTGGAAGTGGGCCGTTCTTGAGTTTAAAATAGATAAAACCTAAGTGTAATACGATGGAATAAGCCGCAGTCAAAAAGCAGCCTTTTACCTTGAGTCGGAACATTTGGAATAGGACCAAAAATCCGACGAGTAGAAAATAATTATTATAAAGTTGTAAACTATGAAGATCGTCGAAACTGTAAAAGGATTCGTTTAAGATCAACATCACTAAAAAAGTAATACTACAGTTCGTGCCGTGAATCACTGCTGGAAGGTATTTTCTTTGAAAAGAAAGGACCAGGCTAAGAAGGTTTAAGCTTAATATCAGTCCGAAATAGATAGTTCCATGAGGAGAATTCCGGATCTCGGGAATTAAGGCTAAAAAATAGACTAAGAAGTGAAGGAAAAAAGCGAGGCGAATGAATGACTGATCTATACGGACGAAGTCTTTCCAGGCGCTTACTTCCCTGTAATTAAACTCGGTTTCCAGGAAAGACCAAGGATTGAGTATTCCAGCTTTTTTATTGGATAGATTCATCTAATATAAATTCGTAAATTTCCGATCCGTTAAATCTGATCTTCATATTGAAGCCGGACTGAAGATATCGGTCTAATTTTTCCGCCAATTCCAAACCTTCTTTAGAATCCTTTATATTAGAATAATAGAAAGCGGCTGATTTTGATTTATAATTATACGGAAACCTTTCGTTAATCAGTAAAGTTACACGAAATCCGCCGGGTCTTGTCTCTAGAACGATATGACTTACATCCTTTCGATTCAAGATCCTTTCGTCAATAGGGAGCTCCCAAGGATTGGTAACATCCGAAAAGATCGAGACTCCATAAAGAAACAAAGCGACTATCCATAACAAGAAAGAAGTCCGAGGAAATCTACAAGCGTTATAAAAAAAGACGTCGGTCTTCATGAGAGACAGGCACAAATCTTACAAAGGGCGTATGAAATGCAAATCAATATCCCTATCTTTCTCTTTCCGATTTTTTGCGATGCAAAGAAAAATACTTTTCGTTCTAGCTCAAGTTTTACATACTCAAAGCCGCATGTTTTACGGAAGGAAATACTATCCAAATACTGAAATGTGTCGATTGTTTGTCGTATTCATTCTTGTTTTTGAAACCTTCTACGCCTGCAAGGAAGAGTTAGGAGATCCTAATCCTTATGCGGATGTTCTCGCTTCTACACCTTTATCAAAGATAGAGAACTATGTCGGGTTGGATTCTGAAGACTGGTCCTCTAGGATTTTTAATTTAGACAAACATGCCTTAGATTATGTGAATCGATTGAATCAAATAGACGGATTTACGGAATCTCCTTCGCCTATCAAGGATATAGAAAATTTCAAATCCACTCTGTTAGATGCTTTAAATTCCCAAACAAAACCGGTTTCCTCCCTTCTCAAAAACAAATTGTTCCGTATTTATATCTGCGAGAATTTAGGAGGATCTGCGGTTACTGGGATCGTACGTAAGGATGGAAAATCGATCGGAGGTTTCGTGATCTTAGATGCGAATACTCTGAATCGAAATGCAAACGATTGGATTAGTTATAAGGAAAATTCCGCATTCCAAAAGGGAGATGTCAAGTTAGGCATTCGAATAGAAGAAAAGAGACAAGATACGATAGCAAACGCACTTCATTATATTCTACTTCACGAATTCGGTCATATTTTATCGGAAACGGAAAAGATCGGTCCGAGTTTTTTTTCATCTAAAAGATCTTATGCAAATTTTGAATTTTATAAAAGAGTTTGGAAATCGGAGAAGTTCAGCTATTTGGACGATTCTATTTTTACAGTAAGACCTCAGATCCGTTTTTACTCCGAATCACTTTCTTTGGATGAGAACTGGGAGAAAATTTACCCAGTTCTTTTGGATACGCCTTTCCCTACTCTATACTCAGCAGCAAATGCAGACGATTTTTTTGCGGATTCTTTTGTTTCCTATGTTCACGTAGTCTTAGAAAAGAGACCTTGGAAATTAGAAGTATTAAAAAATAATAAAACGATTTTCAAAATGGAAAACGGTATAGAGAAAGATTCCTTGAGCACACAGAGGAAGATTATAGAAAAGATAATATTTCCTTAGGTGATTTAAAGAGAAACTAAGATGAGAGAGTCTCAGAGATTTTTTCGCACAGAGTCACGGAGTCACAGAGAGGAAAAATATACTTAGGCTCTAATTGCCACGTAGGAACTCCTACATATGTTTGAACCTCGTGTTGGAATTCCTACAAACTCAAAAACTCTGCGTCTTTGTGCCTTTGTGTGAAAAAAACTTCGCGTCTCTTTAAATCTCAGTGCGAACCTTTACAGTTTAAATTTATCCACTGACTTAAGAAGACCTTCGGATTGTTGGTGCATTTCGCCAGAATAAGAAGTGAGATCGTCAGCCCCGGAAGCAACTTCCTGGGTTCCTTCTGAAATACTCACTATCGTCTTAGTGATCTCGTCGGTTGCTCTCTTCTGTTCCTGAACTGCTTCTTCTATTTGCAAACTGAAACTCATCAAAAAGTTCGCCGATTGATGGATGTCTTGTGTGTTCTTTTCTTGGGTACGAACTGATTCCAATACCTTCTTCGCTGATAATCCGAAGGAATCCACAGAGGTCCTAAGCTTACGAAGTATATCACTTGCTTCTTTTACCTTTGTGTTACCGTTATGGACCGCATTGTTCGTGGAATCCACAAGCTCTCCTATCTCTTGCACAGAAGAAGATGTCTGGGAGGCAAGTTTACCTATCTCTTCCGCAACTACTGCAAAACCCTTACCTGCTTCTCCGGCACGCGCCGCTTCAATAGCTGCATTCAATGCAAGTAAGTTTGTCTTTTCAGAGATCTCTGTGATGATAGATAAGATCTCATTAATACGGCTAGCACTTTCCCCAATCTCATCCATTGCCTGGTTCGTTGCACCCATCGCATTCTCACCTGTCACTGCTCTCTCTTGGGATTCTGATGCTACCTGAGACAATGTCTGCATTTCATTATTAATAGTCCCGATCTGTTCACGAAGAAGAACTACGTTCGTATCTATCTCCTTCATGTTCTCTATCGCTTTCTCCATAGATCTACGGACATTCTCCGCCGATGCTGCAAGCTCTTCAACCGCTGCGGAAGATTCCTCCGCGGCAGAAGCTTGCGCCTGCGCTACATCGGAAAAATTGCGACTGGACTCCGCCATTTGATCCGAAGTGCTATTCAACTTTGTAGAAGATGTCTTAATATCCAAGATGATACGTGCAAGATTCACCTTCATCATATCCATGGATTTCAGTAGTTTCCCTATCTCATCTTCTCTTGCAATTTCTATATGAGAGGTCAGATCCCCATCTGCAATCTTCTCGGAAAAACCGATCGCCTCCAATAACCCGGTAGTAATCAGTCGGTTGAAGATCAAATTTAGAATGATCAAAATCACTACCATGATCACTAACGAGGACAAAATTGTCTGCAGGATCACTCCCCTCATATCTGACCAAAAAATAGAATCAGGGATCGATACTTCTACTGCCCAGGGTTTATCATAATTTCCTAATAAAAACGGGAAAAAATATCTAGTATGGCCAGAACCCTTGATCTGAAAATCCTCTCCTTTCAGACTTAGTTCTTTTACCTGGGTCCGAATATTTTCTTCCGGAATTGCCTTCCCCACTAAAGAAGGATCTCCTCCGTTCGCGGCATACAGTCCGTCAGGCGAAACCAAGGCGAGATAACCTTCTCCCCTAAACGGTCTGATCGGCCCCAGAAGTTCCTGGAGATTTTCCATAGCGATGTCGGTTCCGACAGTTCCTACAAATTTTCCGTTTCTTAGGATCGGCTTTACCATGGAGACCATCAGCACATCTTTTCCGCTTACTGAATACACATAAGGATCCGAGATAAAATCTTTCTGGGTCTTTTTTGGAATTCGATAATAAAAACTGATCGTATCGTCCACATCGTAAGATTCGGCAAATGTGATCTTCAGTTCGCCTGTCGCCCTATTCCAATAAGGGATAAACCTGCCTGTGGAATCATGGTAGGGAGTATTTTTATATCTCGCATCCTGTCCGTCAAAAGCGTTGGGCTCATACAATACCCAGGTCCCAAAAAAATGAGCGTCTGTTTCGGCTAACTTTTTGAGTGAAAATATCACTTCCTCTCTATTTGGATGGGAAGTTTCCAACATGAATTGAAATCCCCTTAAAGACCCCAAAACTGAATTCAGAAAATTTGAAATTTCATATTCGTAACGTTTACCGGCCATGGTAGATCCCGAATCTACCTGGGACTTCAAACTGAAATAAGAGGAAAACGAATTGATACCTGCCAGAACAAAAGATCCTGTCAAAAGTACGATCGCCAAATAAAGCGAAATCCTATATCTGATACTCATAATAAACGCCTGGGACTATATTCTATTCTGTTTTGGGAAAGGAAAAGCGAAAGATGGTGCAGCCTGGTTCACTTTCCCAATTCCAACTGCCTCCGTATTTTTTAGAAATGGAAGCGGCAACCGCAAGCCCGATGCCTGCGCCTTCTCCTTCCGATTTTCCGGAAGATAAAACTTCTCCCACTTGTTCTCTGATATTTTTGGGAATACCGGAACCGCTGTCTTCCACTTCGCAGATAATTTTGGATTCCGCATCATAGATACTTACTTTAAGTTTCCCTTCTCCTGACATCGCTTGGTACGCGTTATCCACAATCTGCGTCCAAAGTCGTACCAAATCCTCCGGAATACATCTCATAGTCGCTTCAGAGATATAATTCCTTTCGACCGTAACTCTATTCCCACCGGCGCCTTCATAAACCCCTAACACAACTTCCATTGTGTCCGAGACCTTAACCCATCTTTCTTTGTCTTCTTTAGCTATCCCGGAATAGGTTTCCAATGCGGATACGATCTTGTACATCCTATCAGTAGATCTATGAATGACTTCTTCCGAAATTTCCAGTCCTCGGACAGCCATCAAAAACTCGGAGATACGATCCCATTCAGAACACCTACATAATTGAAGAATGAACTCCGGACAATCAGCGAATCCTAACTCGGCCACGACAGCAGCCTTATCGCTCGCATTATCGATCTCTTCTTGTTTCAAAAAAGCCTCAATGGAATGCCTGGTTTCTCTGAATTTTTTGCCGATCTGTTCTTTATGATTCTCTAATGTTCTTTTTAATGTGATATTGAAAAATTCCCTTTCAGGCTCGGTAGCTTGGCTCAAATATTCGAAAAGAAAAGGAAGAAGCGCCGTAATCCTCTTTACATAAAAGGAAATATTCTCCCTGGAAGCGCCGATTGCTCCCAGTGGATTATTTATCTGATGACTGACAGCTCCCGAAATCCTACCTATCGCGGCTAATCTTTCGTTCCTTAGTAATGTTTCCTGAGCCGTTTTTAATTCGCCTAAAGCTTCCTCCAATTCTTCTTTTTGTAGGCGAATGATCTCGTTACGAGAATAGATCTCCGCAGATTCCCTTAGGATCTTTTCGGACCGGATCTGTTGATCTATCGCGGCCAGCAACTTCTCCTTCATATTTTCTAACGTAGTAAATAGATGATAGATCTCGTCTTGGAAGTTTCTAGTCGGTATCTGAACGGAATAATTCCCTGCACCTAATGAATCTGCAAAAGTAGTGGCTTCCGATAATCCTTCCGATACGTATTTGCAAAAGAACCTATCTAAAAAATACAAACATATAGGCAGAAGTGCGAATGTAATGAGTAAACATCTTAGAATGACAGGCCCAAGATCGTTCCACAAAACGGAATCCGGCACATATACTTCTATGGCCCAGTTCTTCCCGTATGTTCCCATGCTGAACGGGAATATGTAGGAATTCCCACCTTCTACTGTATATGCGAAAGGTTGTCCCGACGATAATGATTTTTGGATGGAATCTCTTACTTCATGAGTTCCTGCATTCTTACCCTGCAAAATTCCTTTGGCCCCATGAACTGCGTATTTTCCACCGGGAGAGATCAAAGCCAGATGTCCGTCACCGAACGGCCTCTTGGAAAATAGTTCTTCTTCCAGATCCGAAAGTTTGAGATCTAATCCTACGATTCCTATAAATCTGCCTTGTCGACTGATTGGTCGGATCAAGGAAATCATAAAAACGTTCACTCCTTCTAACGGATAAAAATAAGGTTCTCCGACAAAGTCGCTTAACGTAGCTTTAGGGATCTGGTAATAATTCCCACTTTCGTCGGTATTATCATAGTATACACTTTCTTCTAAGCTGATCTCATCGGGATTTTTAATACTTCTGTGAAAATACGGAACGAATCTCCCTTTGGAGTTGGAACCCTTGCGACCGATAAAATAAGCATCCTTTCCATCGAAAAGATTCGGTTCAAAAACCGCACCTGCTCCTAAAAATCTTTTATCATTTTGAAAAAGATCCACTAGATCCTTTTCAACGGATGCTCGGGAAGGGCGAGTAAGTTCCCAACGAGTTTTAACTTCTCCCACTTTGGAAATCGCTTCCGAAAAAATTTTACGAACTTCGAAGGATGCGCCTGCTGCCTTAGCAAATGCAGCTTCTTGGGAAGATACTTTGGAATCATAGAACGCAGCTACAGCTACCAACAGAGTTAGCAGGACAGAGAATGCAAATAAAACAATAGCGCAATAAAGAGAAAAGCGCGTTCGAAGGCTCATTATGCCCCCCTATTTATTTAAGGGCTGAGGTGATGGTGGTTACTAATTCTTTTTCGTCCCAAGGCTTTTTCAAGTAGCTGTATAAATTGATCTCTTTCTTTAAAGCTTCGACGGAAGCGATGTCAGCATGACCAGTGATGATGATCTTTTGGATCTCCGGATATCTTTGGTGAACGATTCTCAAAAATTCGTCTCCCTTGATATTAGGCATCAGCCAGTCGGAAATTACGATCAGGATCTTGACTCCTTCCGTTACTAATTCTTCAATGATCTGCATCGCTTCGGACGCATCTAGAGCAGTCTCATAACGATAAGTATCACCCAGATGTCTTTTGACTTGGGATTTCATACTCATCAAAATGAGCGCTTCATCATCAACAAAAAGAATCGCTTTCTCCACCGCTCCCCCGGTACCAACGTATAAATTAGACGAACAAAAACGAAAAAACCCCGGCTCAAAATCCGGAGCAAAACAAGGATACTTACTCTATAAATTATGTTTGCAACTCATTTTCGAGTTTATTCCAGGAAAGAATGAGTTGCAAGCCCAGTCGGAAAAAATAGACCGAAGTACCTACTCAATAATTTTTATCGAGACCGGGGTTATGTCGGGCGAAGGCTGCATAATCAGGTATCCTTGCGAATATTCTATGCCTAGAGAACGTACAACCTTCAGTTCCTCCGGAGTTGAAACGAATTCAGCGATTACTTTCGCTCCGATCCTATGAGCAAGTTCTGTGATTGCGGAAGTTAAGATGAATGCGGTCCGATTTCTTTCCAATGACTGGATAAATTTTCCGTCTATCTTGATGAAGTCAGGTTGGATCTCCAACAATCTGGAAAAATTCGAATGCTCCACTCCGAAATCGTCGATAGCAATTTTCGCTCCCAACTCTTTTAGTCCTGCGATCACTTTCAATCTTTCCGGATTTCCGTGAAAACTTGCGGTTTCTAAAATTTCAAAAGTCACTCTGGATGGATTGATCCCGTAATGTTCCATTCGAGAAGCTGCCCATTTCGGAAAACTCGGACTTTCTAACTCTGTCTCGGAAAGATTGATCGAGAATGAATAAGGAGAATCCGAAAATTTTCGAAGCGCTTTCTCGAAAAGAATGGGACTGATCCTTCTCAAAAGCCCTGTGGATTTTGCCAGATACAAAAAGCTCGCAGGAGCGTAAACTTTACCGTCTTCTACAATCCGAGCAAGGCATTCGAATTTTTCTACCTTACCTGTGTGATTGTCCATGATCCCTTGAAAATAAGGCACTACATTGCCGGAATGGATCGCCTGGTTCAGTCTTTTTCCCAGATCCATATTGATCTTATATAGATCTTGGTCATCCATCTTCTCAGAGTAGGAATAGATCCCCGACTCGGAATCGAATTCAGGCTCTTGGCTTGCTTTAACAAGTGCGAGTCTTGCTTTATAATACAGATCTTTTTTTCCGTTAGCTGTAGCGATGGTTGCATTGATCCGGAAAGAAATTCCGGAAGCCGTAAAATAATCGGAGCGGAGAAGTATCCTAAAGGCTATCAGATGAGGTAAGAACTCCTCTTCCGACACCTTAGAGAGGATTGCCACCTCGTCCTCATATACATGAAAAATTTCTCCGTAACTTCCCAGAATGGATTTCATCGAATCCAGGAACTTCTTCATTAAATCCTTATATAAGGAAACTCCAAAGTCCCTTGTGGTCAAGGAAGTGGATTCGATCCTTATCAATGCAAGAAGAGAATCTTCCGTATCTTCGGCTGCGATATCCAATCTTCTTCTTAAGGATTCTAGATTGGGAAGTCCAGAATCCCGATTATAAAGTAGTGCTTCTTCTAATTTTTTATTCAGTTCAAAAAGGGAAATATCAGATTCATAAGAACGGACCGCTTCTTTTACGGTCATGAGTAGATCGTTTGAGTCCCAAGGTTTAGAAAGATACCTGTATAAGTTTGCTTTGTTAAGCGCATTTCCCACCGATTCAGCACTCGCCTGTCCTGTGAGCATGATCTTTCTGGTATTAGGATTCGTTTCCTGGATGCGAATTAAGAACTCATCTCCTCTGATCCCCGGCATGACCTGATCACTTAATATCACAGGTATATGGATCCCTAACTGATTACATTCTTCTACGATCTGGAGGGCAAGCTCGGCGCTATCTGCTGCCTCAATTTGGTAACTTTTTCCGAAAGCGGATCTAAGCTGTTCTTTAAGTCCTCTCAGTATGATCAGCTCGTCGTCGACGCATAAAATTACCGATCTTTTAGGCGATTCGTCTGATGATCCATTTTCTTGGGTTTTCACGATCGGATACTCGGAGAACTTGAAATTAGACGCGGAAAAAAAGAATTTCCGGCCCGGGCCAAAGAATATTTTTTATTCTTAACGAGCATCATGATAAAGATTATTTTCGAAAACGATAAGGAAGTATTCCTCGAACCTTCCGAATTAAACAAGTCATTATTACAAATTTCCTTAGACGCAGGGATCCCTCATATACACGCATGTGGAGGTAACGCGCGTTGCTCTACTTGCAGGGTATTGATCCAAGATGGGGACGAACATCTTCTTCCCCGCAACGAAAAAGAAACGACGTTAGCTCAAAAGAAAGGTTTTCCGGATAACGTAAGACTCGCATGCCAAACTAAAACAGAGGGTGACGTAGTACTCCGAAGGTTGGTCATAGACGAAGCGGACAAGGCGCTTGCTTCTACCTTTTCGGATCTTATCTCAGGAATCGAAAAACCAGTTGCGATCTTATTCAGCGATATTAGAGGTTTCACCGGTTTTTCGGAAAGTCATTTGCCTTATGATGTAGTTCATATTCTAAACCGTTACTTTTATAGAATGGGAGATAAGGTCCTAAAATACGGAGGGATCATCGATAAATATATAGGAGACGGACTCATGGCTATCTTCGGTTTAGAAGATCCGGATCCGGTCCGAGTAAATCTAAATGCGATCCGTTCCGCGCTGGAGATGAGATCCGAATTAGAAAATCTGAATATTTATCTCCAAAATCATTTGGGTTCCGAATTCGAGATCGGGATCGGGATCAATTACGGAACTGCAATCTTAGGAAAATTAGGTCATCCTTTAAGCATGTCATTCACTGCGATAGGCGACACAGTCAACTCCGCAAGTAGGATCGAAACTACCACAAAAAAGGCAGGAGCAAAGATCTTAATTTCCGAAAAGGTTTATGAATCCGTAAAGGATAGGATCCGAAAAGGAAGAAGTTTCGAAACAAAACTGAAAGGTAAAACCGGAAATTATAGGGTCCACGAAGTATTAGGGACCAAAAACAATTGTGAAGGAAGTGTTTGGCAGGAAACGGGATATCGATTATGGGACATCATCGATCCTACGGAAGCGGGGGCTTGGCTTCGTATGGTATTTCATGCTTCCTCTATCTTTTCTGCAGATGGAGAATGGTTGGGCCTTGAAGGTTCTATCCGCTTCCCGACCATCCTAAATGACGAGAACAATCGTGGAGTCACCAAACAAATAGAATCGATTATACATTTGAAAGAAGAATTGGAAAAAGAAGGAAGAGTCGGAATTCCTTCTCTCGCAGATATGATCGCCCTTTCAGGAGCCATCGCTCTCCAAAAAGCGGGAGGACCTCAGGTCCATATTCTGCCCGGAAGAAAGGATTCCAATTATCCAAGCGGAAGAATGTTAATGCCTGTGGATAGTCCGGATGTAAAAGATTCTCTGGATTATTTTTCTATGATGGGATTTTCCGCAAGAGATACGGTTTTGCTATTGGGAGTTCACACATTGGGTTGGCATTCCAAGGGTTCTTTTACCGAGACTCCAAATATATTCAATAATCATTATTTTAGGGACCTACTCTTGGATGGCGGCGTTAGAATGCTCGCTACCGACAGGGCGCTATTAGGCTCCGAAGAGACTAAAAGAATGGTGATGGAATACGCACTTAACGAGTCCTTATTTTTCAAAGACTTCCAGAGTCTTTACCAAAGATTAGTAGAACAAAAACGATTGGAAGAATCCTGACTCCGTTTTTTTCTGGAATTAGATGAGATTCCAACCCGCTTTAGACAAAATCCCGGCTTATGAGGCCGGCAAACCGATAGAATTAGTCGTACGTGAATACGGAATTTCTCCCGAAAAAGTCCTCAAGCTTGCCTCTAATGAGAATCCTTACGGAGTATCTCCCAAGGTTTCCGAAGTCATCAAAGAAGCGGTATATAAGATGCCTTTGTATCCGGACGATTCCTATAAGGCTTTAAAGGATGCACTTGCAAAAGCTCACGGGGTAGATGAGAAAAACGTAATACAAGGGAATGGAAGCGACCAGATATTCGATTTTGCGACCAGATCGGTTTTAAGTCCCGGAGATAAGGTCCTACAAAACGGAAAAACATTCTCAATGTATTCTATTTATGCGGGGCAATGCGGTGCGGAGACGATTCAAACCGACTCGGAACTTCATGATCTAGACCAGTTTTTGGACCTATATAAAAAACATTCTCCGAAGATCATATTCATCTGTACTCCTTGTAATCCGATCGGAGATGCCTTGGATCAGTCTGATCTATACACTTTTCTCCAAAAAATCTCCTCCGATACGATGGTCGTATTGGACGCGGCTTATATGGAATTCGGAAAAACCAGAGATCCTAAAAAGGAAGTCCAAGCGGCAGATGTAATTTCAAAATTTCCTAATGTTTTGTATACTAATACGTTCTCTAAAATTTACGGATTAGGCGGAATGAGGATCGGATACGGTATCGCTTCGGAGGAAATGATCCGTGCATTCTATAAGTTGAGACCTCCGTTCAATGTTTCGCAACTTTCTCAGTTGGCGGCGACAGCGGCATTGAGCGATAGAGAGTTTGTGGAAAATTATCTGAGATCAAACTTAAAAGAAATGATCCGATACGAAGAGTTCGCAAAGAAGAAGGAACTCTTTTACTTCGAATCCTATGCTAACTTTATCACGATCAAATTAGACAAAGCGAAATTGGATTCCTCCCAAACCTTCGAAACATTGCTGAAGGAAGGGATCATTTTAAGAAATCTGAAAAGTTACGGATTGAATGCCTTGAGAATAACGGTAGGAAGGCCGGAACAGAACGACAGAGTATTAGAAAGGCTTTCGGAACTTCTATAGTCGCTTTGCTCGTGAAGCCCTCGGATTGGTTTTAATTGATAGACTATGTTTTCGTGCGGATTATAAGAAGCTCCGATACTATTTTTCGTACAGGTCTGGCCTAAGTCGGACCACTTTTTCGTTTCTGCTTTCTGCCTTTTGAGAAGAGAAATTCACAGCTTCCGAACGCGCTAGTTCCTTTCTAACTTGGATCGGTCCTGCGGATTGATACTGGCTTTTTTCGTTTTTCTCTCTTTCGGATTGAAACATTCAAAACCTCCTTTTTAGTCTTGGAAGGGTAAGACCCGCTGTTTCCATATTTAGTTTCGTCTCGAAACTGCGAATTCCTTACCGTATTATGTCAAAATTTTATAGTTCTTAATCAGCTTACTCCTTATCTACAACAACCGGATGTCTAGAATATTACAGAAAGATATTTCTTTTAAAGCGGAGGTAGGAACTCCTTTTCGAAAATCCATATCCAAACTTTCGAAAAGGAAGTTAGATCAGATTAAGCTGCAACAGAAGATCCAGATTTTTCGGATAATACTCCTACTCCGGATAAAGTATCCTTCACAGGGCAGATCCTTTCTATATGAGCAAGTAGTGAATCCACATTTTCTTTAGGAGAATCCGTTTGGATATCCACCCTATAACGGATCTGAGAAAATCCAGGGCGCACGGGGGCCAACTCTTGGAATCCGTCCAGATCCAGGTCTCCTTCCACGAATACGTGGAAATCCTTCAATTCTACCTTATGAGCCGGAGCATAAAGAGAAACCAAGACTCCGACACAACTTGCAAGTCCACCTAACACGAGTTCAACTGGATTCGGTCCTTGGTCCGTCCCGCCTAAAATTTCAGGTTCGTCCACCACCCATTTATGATTCCTGGATTGTAGGTTTAATTTTAAACCTCCCGCCCAAGAAGCCTTACTTTCAAATACAGTATTCGCCATTTCTTCCTCCCGAAGTTGGAATCATTCGGGACTTTAGAATATAGACGGAAAGAATTTAATATGCTATTACAGAAATTTAAGACGCTTTATTGAACAAAAGAATAGACTCTTGCCCAATCACTTAGTCTTACATTTTTTCGCCGGGTAATTTAATAGCCTGTTTGATCCAAGAAGAAAGTTGGGTCTCGTCAATTTGGTCCTTCTCTTTGATGTCCAGATAACGAACTTCCTTTTGTTTGGATTCACCGGGTGGAAGCGGTTGCAGATAACTTCCTTTAAAGAATGCAACCTTAACATATTTATTAAATACATGAATTCCTAAAAACCAGCCATCTCCTTTGATTCCATATAAAGGAGAGTTCCATTTTACTGCCTTATATACGTAAGGAACCGTGCGAGTTATAATTTCGTCCAGTTTACGGCCAATATCCTTTTTCCAACCCGGCAAGGCGGAGATATATTCCTGGACAGGGCCGTCTCCATCACCTTTTGCGATTTGGGGATTTCCACCGGAAAGTAAGACAGGTTGCTTCTTCTTAATTACAGTCTTCTTTGCAGTTGCCTTGTTTGGTTTAGCTGATTTTTTAGCAGAAGGTTTTGTGGATTTTTTCTTTGCTGCAGTCTTTTTCTTAATCATCTAATCCCTTGCCTTTCAGAATATGAGGGATGTATTTTTGTATCCTCGCCTCTCTGGTCTTAGATTGTTTTGCGGAAGAAAAATGAAGAAGGTAACCTCTTTGCCTACCCGGAGTCAAAGAATCAAAAGCCGATTTTAAGTCCGGAGATTCCTCTAGTTTGTTTAGGAATTCTTCCGGCATATCAAATTCTTTGGTCTTTTTGAAATTTACTTTCTGACCCGACTTTTCCACATCGATCGCATTTTTGATATAAGCTTTTAAAGAAGTTTTGAGTTTATCTATTTCCTTTAGATTTGTAAATCGTATCTGGCGAGCGGACTGGACATTCTTAGTCTGTTGGATAAGTATTCCTTTAGGATCTTTTAACAAAGCACCCTTAAAAAACAAGAACGCACAATATTCCTTAAATCCATGTATCAAAACTATATTATTGTTTTGGGATGTATAACAAGGTTGACCCCATTTTAATTCTTCGGTAAGCCCGGAAGCTAAGGCAATTTTACGTAATGCCTCATATTCTTCCTTCCATTGTTTTGCCTTATTAAAAAAGAAATCAACCTTAGGATTCATTTTGATTACCCTTGTAATTTTCTGTCAGCCGGTCGGAAATGCCAGGAGACTACCGTAAGTACGAGCAATAATACCGGGCCAAAATATTCTTTTGCTCCATCTCCTGCCGCAAAATGAGAGAACACTGCTCCAGACATTGTAAAGAAAAATCCGGCATAAGCCCATTCCTTTACTAAAGGATATTTGGGAACAAGCACCGCAATCACACCTAACAATTTCCAGACGCCTAATATGATGAGCAAATAGGCAGGATAGCCAAGATGTGCAAACATATCAACTTCTTCTTTCATTTGGATCACCTGTACGATCCCAGTCGATACCATTCCTAGGGAAAGCCAAGCGGTAGCGATCCAATATATTACTTTGTTTCTCATGTCCAATATCCTATTTTAATTTATTTGCAACTTCTTGTAATCTGTTATGAGCCATATTGATACCTTGTGCAAAAGGCAGTTTTAATAATTGGTCTCTGAATGAAACGGACTTAAATATTATTTGCATAGTAAGTTTACTTTTCTCTTCTCCCAACGACTCGAATTCCAAAAATTCAAGCTGAGGCGGGAACGGAGAATTTTCCATTTCAAAAGTGCGGACGATCTTTTGTTCCGCAATGATTTCATGGATAACTCCGTTGAATCCATGCTTGTTACCATGAGGATCAGTGGTCTCAAATTGCCAACTCCCGTGCTTTTTTCCTTCTAATTTAAGGACTTTTGTCCCCATCCATTCTTCTACTATCTCAGGTTCTATATGCGCCTTAAAAAGTAGATCGACCGGAAGATCGAATTCCCTTGTGATCAGCAATTCTTGCCTTCCATCTTCTGCATCAATTTTGGTTTTTCTTTCCATATTCTATTTTCTTGATTTATATTTTTTCATTACAGATTCGAGTTTATTAAATCGATCGTCCCACATATTACGGAACGGTTCTATAAAGTCGGCAATTTCCTTCATTTTATTCGCATCCAATCGGTAATAAATTTCCCTACCGTTTTGCTCCTGTTTTAGCAATTCGCACTCGGTGAGTATTTGTAGATGTCTGGATACGGTTGGTCTGGCCGTGTCAAAATTTGAAGCAATTGCCCCCGCGGTCATCGCCTGAGAAGCCACTAACAGGAGTATTGCCCTTCTTGTAGGGTCTGCTATGGCTTGGAAAACATCTCTTCTTAAATTCATTATGTAGCCACTTAACTACAAAATTAAATGTAGCCATTCGACTACGCAACAAATTTTTGGATTTTCTACAAAGGAATAAAAGGGATTGCGATGTTGGAACTCCTACACGGATTTTAAGAAGCGATTTGGTTGACGAAGGTAGGATTTTGTGATACGTAAAACGCTCGCTCCCACGGGCCACTCCCCCCAATCCCAATGCAGGGTGGGGGCGCTCTTCACTTTATGTTGGAATTCCTACAGTCGATATCTTCTCTGCTTTGGCGCTTGGTCTTGGAAAAAGACGAGTTGTTTATTCGTAATTTTTGCCGGAAATTTTTTTCCAAATAGAGGCAAGATGTTCTTTGATCTTTCCTTCCATTCCATTTTTGGTAGGTTTATAAAATTGAGGAGGATTGTCCGAAAGATCATCCGGAAAATACGAGAAAGGCACAAATCCACCAAAGTCATGGGGATACTTGTAACCCTGAGCCGCTCCTTCTTTTTTATGGGTGGCAGTGGGAGCATTTCGGAGCCGATTGGGGATCTTCAAACTTGGCCCTCTTTCTTTTACGAAAGATAATGCAGAACCTATTCCTAAGTAAGACGCGTTCGATTTTGGACAGGAAGCCAAGAACGTTGTGACCTGTCCTAAAATGATCCTTCCTTCCGGCATTCCAATCGTTTCCAGAGCATGAAGTCCCGCTACAGCCAAAGGTAAACCATGCACGGAAGCATTTCCGATATCTTCCGAAGCCAGGATAATAAGTCTTCTTGCGATAAAAAGCGGATCTTCCCCACCTTCTAACATCATTGCGAGATAGAATAAAGCGGCGTCGGGATCACTTCCTCTAACAGACTTGATGAATGCGGAGATCACGTCGTAATGACTTTCTCCGCTTTGGTCGTATTCGATGACTCTACTTTCTAAAAACGTTTCTATATCGGAAGCTTCTATCAGAGCTCCGGGATCCCTGGAAAGAACAAGGCCTTCTAAATTAGAGAGAAGTTTTCTGGCATCCCCTCCTGAATAACGGACCAAAAGAGAACTTGCTTCTTTTGTAATATTCGGTTTTGGATCTAAGGATTCAATTCCTCTGGAAAGAATTTCTAAAAGATCATTCTCTCCAAGCGGCTCTAGTTTGAGCACTTGGCATCTGGACAATAAGGGTCTCGTGATCCTGAAAGATGGATTTTCAGTAGTGGCGCCGATAAGAACTATACCTCCGGTCTCCACTCCCTTTAATAAACTGTCTTGCTGAGAAGAACTGAATCTATGAATCTCATCCAGAAAGAGAAGGATACTTCCTTCCTTCTCTGATCTCTCTAATAATTTTTTAATATCTGCGACGCCAGTGGTGACTGCGTTATATTCTACGAAAGGAAGTTTCCAGGTATTACCTAAGATCCTAGCAATCGTAGATTTTCCTGTTCCAGGAGGTCCATATAAAAGAATACTTACAGGCTCTTTATATTTTTGTAATTGAAGCTTTGCCTTTTCCTGTCCTATGACCTGAGCAAACGAGTTAGGTCTGATCTTATGGGGAAGAGGTGCTCTTTCAAATAGACTGCCCAATTTCTTCTTCCAATTCTCTTTGGACCTTACGTATGCAGGAACGGATTGTAGAATTGCATACGTCGCAGGCGCTATGACAGCATACTAAGGATTGTTCTCTGATCTTTCCATCCAATACGTTCTCCACCAATTCGGAAATACGGACCGGCAAACCGAACCAATCCAAATTTTCTAAGATCAGTTCTTTTCTGGTTTTAGGAATGAGTCTGGGAGAATCGTCCTTCATCTAAACTTTTGTACCTTTGGTTCTACTTAGCGTCAATCCGAATGTTTAGATCCCGATCCATCCGCCTTTTATTAGATAGTAATATAGAATAAAGCGAGGGATCCTAAATAGCGCCGCCGCAAAAAAATGATCCAGTCTCATCTTCATCACCCCTGCTGCGACAGAGGTCCAGGAATAAGGCAAAGGAGTAAGCGCTGCAAGAACCACCGCCCAGAATCCGAATCTTTTTACGTAAACTTCCAACTTCTCTTCGTGATTTCGAATAAACTTAGAGAATACGGTTAACTTAGGAAGCAAGAATCTTCCCTGGGAATAAGAACATCCTCCTGCAAGTAAAGACCCGAAAGAAGCGAAGAAGATTACCCAAAAATCAGGCATCTTTGCAGCTACAGCCAAGATCAAAAACGTATCCGGAGGAAAGAATACATGCACCGAATCCGCAACGAATATAGAAAGCCCTACTCCCCATACTCCAGTGTAATCCAAAAAGAGACCCGCGACCTGAGTAACTCTTTCATTAAAAAATCTTGCGAGAACCAAAACGATCAATAACAAGATCACGCTCGCTATCAATGTTTGTCGGACCAAGGAGGAGATTACATTCTCCGTGGAGTTTTTAAGTTCTTGGGATTCGGTTTTCAAATTTTACCTGCGATGAAACATTCTTTCCAGATCTTCTCTGGTTAATTTGACCAAGGTTGGTCTTCCATGAGGACAACGCGAAGGATTCTCACAATAACTCAAACGGTTGAGCATCTCAGCTATCAAATGATCCGAAAGTTGATCTCCCTTTTTAACCGCGGATCTACAAGCCACACATTTTGCCATAAGATCGTATAACTCAGGCTCCGGAACTTCTTTGCCTCCGGTCCGATTTAAAAAATCCAACACGATCTCTTTTTCATGTCCGGGCAAAAAGTATCCCGGAACTTCTCGAAGTACCATTGTGTCATCTCCGAGCGAGTCTAATTTCAAACCGACTTCTTGGTATTCTACCAATCTTTCCTTGATATCTTCCGCTTCTTGTTTTGAAACGGGGATACGGATAGGTGTAAGAAGCGGTTGGATTCCGTAATTTTTCTTTTTCAGTTTTCGTAATACTTCTTCGTAACGTATCCTTTCGTGAGCGGTATGTTGGTCTATAATATAAAAACCGTCTTCTCCTTCCGCCAAGATAAACGTTTCAAATAGAAGTCCGAAATGTTTTTTAGGAATAAACTCGGAATGTTTGATCGGAATATCAGTCAGGTCATCCAATCTGGATCCGGGGCCAACTGCTTCTACAGGAAAAGAAGGAGAGTATTTTACTTCTTCGTATAAGGACGAACCCAAAAGTTGCTGCTCTGTCCCTGCCGGAGAAGGACCTGAGAAAGAATATAATGTGGATTCCATCTTTTTAGGCTCCGGTCTTAAAAGCCTGTTTTTCAATTCTAAAAAGCTGACAGGTGTGCTGGATCTAAGTTCTCTTTGGATCAACTGCAAGAAGAATGTATTAAATCCTTCTTCGTCCAGGAAACGGATCTCTTTTTTAGCGGGATGGACATTTACATCTATAGATTCAGGATCTACTTCGAAGAATAAAAAACAATACGGATGCGCGTTCGGAGGAATCAGTTCATCATAACATTTTTTTAATAGATGAGACGAATACTTGATCTCCACAGGTCTTCCGTTCACAAAAATGAATTGGCCAGTGCGGTTGGATTTATAAAAATCAGGATCGCTGATATAACCTCTAGCCTTCCAACCCTTTTTCTCCAGTTGGACTTCCAACAAGTGGTCCCTGAAATTTTCTCCAAACAGGTCGATGATCCTTTCTTTTTTATTCTTAGGAGGAAGTCTATAGATCTCCTTATGATCCTGCACGAACCTAAATCGAATATCTTCTCTTGCAAGCGCCTGGACTGTTACTTTGTCACGGATCTTTTTGTCTTCGGAGCGAACCGATTTTAAAAATTTTCTTCGAACAGGAGTATTATAGAATAGATCCTCGACCAGTATCTTAGTTCCTTGGAAACCCGGAATTGCTTCTTTGGAAAGTATCTGTCCTTTTTCCGCCCTCACCTTCCAAGCGGTAGGAAGTCCGGTTCCGGTCTCTATAGTGAGTTTAGAAACGGAAGCAATGGATGCCAACGCTTCTCCTCTAAATCCGTAAGAAGAAACTAATTCAAGATCTTTTAATGTACGGATCTTACTTGTAGCATGTCTTTGGATTGCAAGCGGGATATCCTCTTCTTCTATCCCGGATCCATTATCAGAAAGAAGGAGCGAGGTCAGGCCTCCGTCCCTGGATTCCACTTCGATCGTGTCCGCACCTGCGTCCACTGAGTTCTCCATCATTTCTTTCAAAACGGAGTGAGCGGATTCTATCACTTCGCCGGCGGCGATTTGGTTGATTAGTTCCGGACTGAGTTCTTGGATCCTTCCCATATAGTTTGGACCCAGCTTGGAAGGGGGAAATCTTATGTCAAGATTGGATTTCCGGTTTAGAAAGGGCGATTTCCAATATGAATTCTGAACCTTTGCCCGGCACACTTTGGACGGAAATATCTCCGTCCATTTTCTGAGCGAGAGCCTTACAAAGCGCCAGCCCAAGCCCTGCTCCTTGGAAAGGTTTAGTCACTCCTGAATCCACCTGTTGGAAAGGATTAAATATAGAACTGAGTTTATCTTCCGGAATTCCGATGCCTGAATCTTGGACCGTAAATCTAAGTCGATAGTCCAAATTGGTGTCTTGGAGTTTTTCTCCCGTAAGTTTGATAAATCCTTTTACGGTAAACTTCTCCGCATTCTCCAAAAGGACCAAAAGCATCGTCTTAAATCTTTCCTCGTCTCCTTCTACCGTTTCCGGAAGGTTTTCAGAAAGAGTTACGCTGAAATCCAAGTTCTTCTTGCGGATCTTATCTTCCACCCTCATTGCGGCTTCGTAAATGGAAGCCTTTAGACTAAAACGTTTATTCAAAAGATATAATGTGCCTTTTTCCAAACTGGAAGCATCCAACATAGAACCTAGGATCACCATCATAGCATCCCCACTTCTTTTGAGTAGCTCCAACATTTCCTTATGCTCCGGTTTAAGATCGGAATCCAATAACATCTGAGTGATCCCGACGATACCATTCATAGGAGTTCGGACCTCATGGTCTACGTTGATCAAAAATTCGCTCTTTGCCTTATTTGCAGCTTCCGCTTCGTCTCTTGCAAATTCCAATTCTCTGGTCCTTTTTCGGACCAATTCTTCCAAGTTTGTATTTAGGATCTCCTGGACTTTTTCCCTTTCTCTGAACCCACTCAACATCTTGCTAGATAAAGAGAGTGAATTTCCGAGCACAAATAATCCCACCCCGATCCCGCTCAACTCCCAAGAATCCAAAAGTTCCGCATGGAATAATATCTCGCTTATCATAAAGAATAGTAGGAAGATAAAACCTGTTAAATAAATATATGCTCCCACCATTTTCTGAGAGACTGCTTTTGCCAATACAACCAAAGAACAGGCGCCGTTAAATACGAAGAGTAAATAGGAAGGATTGATCAGATACGAATAGATTGCTGGGCCGGTAAACAAAGTAATAAGAGTAAATATCCCAGCGAAGATATATCCTAACTTCAGGAATTTTTTTCCGAAATCCACAGGGAATACTTCTAATAAGAAATGTTGAGCCAAAGGCATTCCCATAAACCAAGTGATAAATTCGGTCCTAAGATAGATCTCAGGTCCCACTAAAAAATGTTCCGGAAATAATCTCACTCCTGTGGAATACAATCTAAGTCCGACTGTAATAGAAAAAATCCCTAGAATCAAAGCCGAAGAATCTTTTTTATAAAAAACTGATACAAAAATATGGAATAGACCTAAGAAGAAAAGACCGCCACATAGGATCCCTTCCAAGTCTCTTCGATCCAAATAATAACGGCCGACACACTCCGGAGTACCTAATATAGGAGGTTTCCAAAGACCTCCTTTTCTATATTGATAATTTGAAATTTCAAAATCTAGATGAGCCGTTCCTTGCCAAGGGGGAAGAATAGAATAACTAGTCCGTAGCTCCAATCCTTTTTCGGTTGGATCTCCCACCTTCCCCACTTCATTGATTATTTTTCCATTAAATATGATCCTATAATTCGTACCTTGATCGTAAGAAACCAAATGAAGACTTTCGACAGGCATGGAAGAAAGCAAGTCGACTCTATACAATGCTTTTCCGTATTTAGGAAATTCTCCCTCGTCGCTACCCGGCCAATCATGTTTGGTCCAACTACCTGGAATTACACTCGTAGAAAATTTTTCAGGCTCTTTGGGAAGACTTGTATCAGGTGAAGTACCTAACCAGGCAAACTTCCATTCCCCTGTCATTCGAAAACATTTCCCTTGGGTCTGGGATTTTTCCCAATCTATAACACCATTCTCTAATAAAGCCTTTTTAGGAGAAGGTGTACAATATGCGAAAAATAAGAATACCGCCAAAAAAAAGAGCGGATCCTTTTTAGAAAAAATTCCCATAGAGTTGGCTATCTTTTATCGATTCGTGGGAAATCGTCGAGGACAAAATACGGAGCAAACAGGTAGCATTTGCTTTGTAGGAGTTCCTACAACCGAATTTTGTGGTTCTTGCGACTTAAACCGAGTCAGCCTGAGAACTGATAAACGGAGCCTTGGGAGATAGGAAATATCCGCTCAAAGAGGCGAATAATACAGGAGTAAAATTAGAAACTCCGGTCAACCCGGTGAGTAGTATCGTAGTACTGATAGGCGTCTTGGTCACGGAAGCGTTCACAGATGCCATTAAACAGATCAGCAAAAAAGATTCGTTCTCGGAAGGAAAGAAGTCCATAAAAAATCTTCCGGCAACTGCTCCAACAAAGAATAACGGTATGATAATCCCACCTCTCCAACCGCTGGAAACAGTGATATTGATCGCCAATATCTTTAATAAAGCGAGGGTCCCGAAAAAGATCCAATTTCCTTTAGTTACTACGATCTCGTTCAATTGATCGTGACCGAAATAACGTGTCAACGGTTCATAATAGGCAATACATCCAAGTAACAATCCGCCGACAGTGGTCTTCACGAAAACAGGTAGAGTTATTTTAGAGAAAGAAAATTTAGTAATTCTGAATATTCCGTAAAAGATCCATCCTACGATCGCTCCTGCCATTCCAAATCCGATCGCATATTGAAAATCCTCTATTCCACCCGGAACATATTGTGGAAATTCCCAAGTAGGTCCGATCCCCATATCCGTCATGAATAAGAATACGAAATACGCGCTACAACTGGAAAGAAACGCAGGCAATAATGCTTCGTAATACTCTACAACATGTCTATGCTGTAGGATTTCCAATGCGAATAGGGCTCCACCTAAAGGAGAACCGAACAAGGAAGTAAATCCTGCTGCCATTCCGGCAATGGTCATGGACCTAAGTTCTTCTCCTTCCAATCCTAACTTCTCAGCAAACCAGCTTCCAAAAGATCCAGTGATCTGAACAAGAGGAGCTTCCGGGCCAGCGCTTCCTCCGGAGGAAATACTGAGTAAAGAAGACAAACTCATAGAAGGATTATTCTTAGGATCGAGTTTCCCGCCCCTAAAACGAATATTATCGATTACTAATGAAATTTCTCCAGGCTCACCCAGGAAATAGATGAGTAAGCCTATCCCAAGACCGGACAAAGTCATGACTAAAATTACGGAATGTCCCTGGAAGCCGGCTAAAAGTTTGGTTAGATATTCCAAAACTTTCCAAAACACTGCGGAGAATACTCCCGCAAATAACCCGAGGAGCACATATAAAATACTCCATCTGGAAAGCATAAACGGGTTCTTTTTGGATAAGATGAAAACTGGATTTTTTAATAGAGTTTGGATCCGATCCATATATCTGCCGGTTTGAAAAGTTCAGACAAAAAGAACAGACTCTTTATTTTTCGAAGTGATTACTCCGATTTTATGGACCAGTTCTCCTTTTTCTTCCAAAGCAGAGATCGCATCCGATACGGACTCTGGAGAAACGATGACTATGTATCCGATTCCCATATTAAAAGTGGAATACAATTCCTTTTCGGACAAAGAAGGAAAATCTTTTTGGACTCGGGCAAAGAAAGGATTCTCGGGAAGTTTTTCTCTATGGATCTCCACAGCTAAGGAATCTGGCAGAACCCTAGGAATGTTTTCATAAAAACCTCCGCCGGTAATATGCACCATTCCTTTTACTTCTGCTCTCTTAGTCAGGTTCAGTATACTCTGGACATAGATCCTTGTTGGACGAAGTGCGAATTCTTTTAAGAAGCCGACTAACTCCGGATCTGCGGGAAGTTTTCTTCCCCCCTCTAAATACAATTTACGAATGAGAGAAAATCCGTTGCTATGAGGACCGGAAGATTCCAAACCTAAAACGATATCCCCCGGTTTGATCTTGGAACCGTCTATTAAGTCTTCCTTCTCCACTGCACCTACCACGAATCCGCCTAAATCGTATTCGTCGGGGTCCATGGTACCTGGATGTTCCGCGGTTTCTCCGCCTAACAATGCCGATCCGGAAAGTTTACATCCTTTCACGATACCTGCAACGATCCTTTCCATTCTTTCCGGGATCAATTTTCCGCAGGCAATATAATCCAAGAAGAATAAAGGCTCTCCACCTGAGACAAGAATATCATTCACACACATTGCGACCAGGTCTATGCCGATCGTATCATGTATATTGAATAAACGAGCAAGTTCAACCTTAGTTCCAACACCGTCAGTGCCGCTTAGCAATATTGGGTTTTTATAATTTTTGAGGAAGGAAACGTCGAATGCGCCTGAAAATCCACCGAGCCCACCTAAAACTCTAGGTCCATGGGTGGATTCTACGTTTTGTTTGATCTTTTTGACGAATTCTTGGCCGGCTTCGGTATCGACTCCGGCTGATTTATAACTGATATCTTCTTGCATGGACCCGCTCCAGAACAGAATTCCCGGATCGGGTCTAATGCCCAGAAAAAAAGCTATTTCATTTGGTCGATTTGTTCCATTGCGGAGAGCTCGCCTGCAGCAGCCGGACGAACTTTTAGGGCCTTGATTCCGGGTCCTAAGTCCACAGCTTCTCCAGCTTTTACCAAAACTCGGGCCTCGTCGTCCTTTCTTGTGATCTGGACGCTACCTTCCCGAACCGCGAATGTTCCTGTTTCATTAGCAGGATTCACTTGGCCCCAGAATTGGGTCCCTCTAACGGCAGCCACTACGGTAGGAGTGTCGATGGAAATGGATTCGTTCTTTTTCAGTTTGGCGACTTTGACCAAAATATTGCCGGAGTTGATCTTAATATAATTTTGATCCGCTCTTAATGCAGCAATAGAAGCTTCCGAACCACCTAAGAGTCGAACTGTCCCTAAAGTAGTGGTTAGATCTAAGGTTGCATCCTTATCTGTCTTTACGATTTCAGATTCCACAACACGATCGCTTGCCTTCAGGACCGAACCCGCTTTTTCTGCAGTCGCCTTTCCTACGATAAAGGAGACGATTGCATCCGTAGTTTCTTCTTCTTTAGGTTTACAGAAGAAGAATAGGCTTGGAATGAGCAGGACCGTAACTAGCTTTGATATGGATATAGGGTTCATACGGATTCATAAAGCTAATACAAAGCCTCTAGACCGGGAACCAAAAAAATACTCTTTAGGAAAAAAATTTCTACCCGTTATGGGGATATCTTTTGCAATAATCGGGAGGCGAACCGTTCCGTTTCTTCGAGGTTATCGAGGGAAGAAAAGAACAGATTATAGTTAGGGTGCCCTAACTTTTGATCTAAATGAAGGGATCTGACTAAATGGCGGACGGTCCCTCGATTCCCATCATGAAGAATTGCCTCTGAATAGAGTTCGTTGATTTCGTTTTTCAAGAATACGTAATGAGTGCACCCTAATACAAGAGCACGAATTCCTTGTTCTTGCGGTATTTTTAATATGTTTTTAAGAAGAAGTTTAGCTTCTTCCCACTTTCCTTGGTCCACTAGCGTTGCAAGACCGTCACAATTCAGGTGAACTACTCTTTCGGAGGCTCCTAATTCATATTTCAAGTCCTGCAATTTTTCTTCTCTATGAGTGACTGAAGTGGCGAGTAACGCGATTTTTTCTCCCGGGTGGGCAAGAAGCGCAGGCTTGATCGCAGGTTCCATACCGAATACGGGTACGGATAATTCTTCTCTTAATTTAGAGGCCGAAGCGGAAGTTGCAGTATTACAAGCAAGAAGGATCGCATCCACTTTTTCTTTTAAGAAGAAGTCACATACGTTACGAGTAAGTTCCAAAACTTCCGAAGTCTGCTTCTCTCCGTAAGGAGCGTGTGCAAGATCGCCGTAATACAGAAAATTTACGGAATAAGGAAGATCTAAGAGTTCCTTAAGAACGGAAAGTCCTCCCATTCCGGAATCCATTACTCCGATCTTAGGAACTCTTTCTTTATCGTTTTTCATATCCTAAGCGGAAGTAGTATAATCCTCTATACTCTTTCTCAAAGTATTATAGATCCAACGGAATTTTTCTTCGTTCTCTTCCAAAAGAGTGACCCTAAAACCGTCTCGATCCGTACAGAAAGAAGAAAGAGGAACCACACATATCCCGGTGGAAGCCAAAAGATAATACACAAATCGGCGATCCGGAGCACAATTCCCGAGAAGTGGTCGGATAAATTCCTCGGCCTTTGTATTAGAAATAGGAAGAGTCATCTTATCTCCCAGGACTCCCTTATCGAATGCAACGGTAAGATAAAATGCACCTTTAGGCTCCACTACAGTAACACCCTTAAGTCCTTTAAAGGACTCGGTTGCAAGTTTCGCTCTCTTCTTGAACTTCTCATTTCTTTCTTTTAAATGAGGAAGGAACTGAGGATGGGAATATACTTCCGGAATTGCCATCTGAGGAAGAGTGGTGGAACACACTTCCAGCATCTTAGCGTCTAATAGAGATTTTGCATAACGCGCAAAAACCGGATCTTTGTCCTTGTTGAAGATCTCCAACCAGCCGCATCTTCCTCCAGGCCAAGGAAATTCCTTGGAGACGGAACGGAGAGCCATTCCAGGCACCTTATTTCCGATCACTTCCGAGAGATGGATTGTTCCTGTTTCGGAATAATTTACATGAGCGTACGTTTCATCGCATATAAGCATTACATCATATTTTTCCGCGATCTTAACGATCTCACGCATTACATTTTTATCATATACTGCGCCGGTTGGATTATCAGGATTAATGAGAAGAATACCTGCAATAGAGTCGTTGTATTTGACCTTATTTTCTATATCCTCCAGATCGGGCATCCAACCCTGCTCCGGATTAAGATTATAGGTCATATGCTCGTAACCTGAATGAGCAGCTTCCGCAGAAGAAAGAGTAGAATACGCAGGACTTGGTCCGATTACCCGAGCCTCTCTTCGTAAAAAACCGAAAATTTTAGCGACCGCGTCTCCGAGTCCGTTAAAAAATAGAATATCGTCGGCGGTGATCTGCGCTCCGCCCCTTTCATTCACTTTGTCCGCTAAAAAATTTCTGGTCTTCTCAAATCCTTGGGTAGCCGTATAGGCCCAGGACTTATCTTCTAAGATCAGATCCGAAACGATTTTTTTCATCCAAGGAGCGACCTTCTCTCCTTTTTGGATGGGGTCCCCGATATTCTCGTACGTAATCGGAACTCCTAGAGCTTCTAACTTTTTAGCGACTCCTACGATCTGACGGATCTCGTAAATGAGAGCATCAGCACCGCTATGAACGATATTTCTTCTCATGTCTAACCTTATGATTTTAGAAAAATTATTTCTGTATCAATCGAACGGTCAGTTCTTCCAGGGATTTATTCCTGTAGATCCTAAGTTTTAACCTGCCGCCTAATCCTACTATTCCGACCTGTTCCCTCAGATCATTAATATTTTTAACTTGGACTCCGTTTGCTTCCATAATGAAGTCGTATCGTTTCAAACCGGAACTTTCCGCAGAAGAACCGGGATCCATATCGTAAACCAGAACTCCCTTCCAATCCGAAGGGATTCCAAGAGTTTTTTTATGGTCAGGAAGTGGAACAGTCGCCATCACACCCAGAGTGGCAGGACGGATAATTCTGCCTTTGTTTTCCTCGATCAATTGAATGATCTTTTTGGCGTAATTCATCGGGATGGCAAAACCTATACCGGTGTTCCTACCTGAGTCGCTTCGGATCAAACGATTGATCCCGATTACTTCTCCATATATATTCAGAAGTGGTCCACCGCTGGAACCAGGGTTGATCATGCTATCAGTTTGGATATGGGTTTGGCCAGTCTCATCCAGATCTTCTCTATATTTTGCTGAGACAACACCCACGGAAAAAGATCTTTCCAAACCGAAAGGAGAACCGATCGCGATCGCCCAATCCCCTACTTCTATCTTATCCGAATCGCCGAAAGTAACCGGCTTGAGTCCGCTTCCTTCTTTGATTTTTAGAAGAGCGATATCCGCTCTTTCATGGCTTCCCACAAATTTAGCGGGGAAAACACTACCGTCGGAAGCGATTACTTCTATACTTTCCGCGTCTGAGATAACGTGAAAATTTGTGACAACATATCCTTTTTCGTGGATTAGAAACCCGCTCCCGAAAGAGGAAAGTTTTTCGGTGCGGTAATCGAAATATTGGTACGGACTTGTGATCGCTTCCGTCTTTTTGGTTCGGATGGAAACTACTGAATCCTTTGAAAAATTGTAAACGTTCCGAAAAGCTTCCTGTAATTGGATCCCGGCTTTTTGGTCGGAATAACCTAAAGGTTTGCCGCCTCGGAAAAAGGAGGACAAACCTCCTTCTCCCGGAAGAATGAGGACGAATAGGAATAAAACCAAAAGTCCGCTATTGATCCAAACGATTTTAGGAAGACGAACATTCATGCAATCAGACTCAACCCACCTTCTACCTAACGGAAAGAATCGTCGACTCGGATTCTTTTCCGGGATACCTGTTTTGTTTCTTCTGTTCTTTTCCGGCCAAGGATGTATCCCTTATCTATATCATCTCGGAAAAGAACAGGCAAAGATCCTTCTACAAAGAAAAGCTATCCCGGAAGTTTTAGCCGATCCAGAAATACCCGAAACCACCAAAACAAAATTAAAAGAAGTGGAGAAGATCAGAGATTTCGGCGTCGGAAAATTGGCTCTCTCGCCGGAAGGTGGATTTAAAAGTTTTGTACAACTCGACCGACCGGCTATCGGCTGGCATGTAAGCGCTTGCCATCCATTAAAATTCGAGTCCTATACTTGGTGGTTCCCGATTGCCGGCACAGTGCCTTACAAAGGATATTTCCTATTAGAAAAAGCGAAAGAAGAAGAACAATACTTAAAAGAACAAGGCTTCGATACAAGAATACGTATCACAGCAGGATATTCCACTTTGGGATGGTTTGAGGATCCATTGTTCTCTTCTCAACTGTATGAAGATCCTGGAGATCTAGCCTCGATCGTGATCCACGAAATGGCCCACGCTACCGTGTATTTTCCCGGAGACTCCTTATTTAACGAAAGTTATGCGAGTTTTGTGGAAGAAGAAGGCTCGGACGAATACGTCCTCAAGATCGGAGGTCCAAAACTTTTAGAGGAAAGAAAAAGATCTGAAGAAGAAACCAAACTTTATAAAAATTTAATTTTAGAGACTGCAAATCTTCTTAAGAATGCATATTCGGAAGGAGGCGCAGAAAACATCCTAAAGGCTAAAAAATCGGAGATCATTTCCGATTTTCGAAAAAGACTTATCCAAACAAAATGGACCAAGATCAATTCCAAAAAACTCGCTGAAAAAGATTGGAATAACGAAGACTTTATCGGAATTCTTCGTTACAATTCCGGAACTCAATATTTTAAGAAAAGATTCCAGGAAGTCGGAAGGGATTTTTTTAAATTCCATGAGGAAATGAGGAAGTTAAAAGAGAAAACGGTGGAGGAAAGAAAGGCACTATTAGAGGAAAAGTAAATATTGGGAAATGATATGTAGGAGCTCCTACAAAAGTGAGAGGTAAAATCTAATTGTAAAGATTTGGATTTTATGATAAGCAAGTAAGCGCTCTCCCACGGGCCACTCCCCCCTCCCAAACCAGGGTGGGGGCGATCTCAATACCCATGTTGGAACTCCAACAGATCATTATTCCTTCGAAATAAAGGAAGTCGTAAACAATCTATAACCGTTCCAATACTTGTCCACAGGATATATCTCTCTCATTGTATCCATGGTTTTCAAAAAACGATTCCGAAGAGAAGTTTTAGAGTCCTCTTTTCTGGAGGAGATCTCTTTCAAAAATCTTGAATTGTGAGTATCGGTTTGGAATCCCAGGTTTATGACCCCGGGTCCCTTCCAGAATTTTCCCAAATAATAT
The DNA here is from genome assembly GCF_000244755.1 of Leptospira licerasiae serovar Varillal str. VAR 010. Classification (NCBI taxonomy): domain Bacteria; kingdom Pseudomonadati; phylum Spirochaetota; class Leptospiria; order Leptospirales; family Leptospiraceae; genus Leptospira; species Leptospira licerasiae. The sequence goes on from NZ_AHOO02000011.1 coordinate 139,906, forward strand.
AATGAATCTCTTAAGTTCAAAGAAGCATTTCCGAAACCTTCTAAGAAAGAAGAGGCGAGCATCCAAACTCCTTGCAAAGATCCAGATTCCACTTCCGAGACGGACTTATTCCCGAATAAAATTCCCTTCTCTCTATCTTCGATCAAAGGAATCCGGACTACATGAAAAGGTGTGATTGTTTGATTTCCCCTTGGAGAAAGTTCCAAGTTCTCCAATTGAAGCAATTGAGAATACCAGTCCGGTGAATTTACATCGTCTTTAGTTACGATCCCGAATCCATCCCAAAATTCTTCTTTCTCTTTATGCACCGGATTTTTAAGCAATGTCTCCGGATCTGCAACATAATAGATCTCTTCTTCCGCCTTAGGCAAAATAGGAGCCAAAAAATGATAAGAAGAAAGATACAGATAGGTGGTCTTGTTTTTAGAAGGACGAATATTCTGACGTATCTCGGTCTCCAATGCCTCTCTCAATAAAACTTCCGCTCCACCTTTGTCCGCTTCTTCATTGTATTTATAAATAGAAGCTTTTACTTTTCGATTATCCTTGAAAGCAAGATCACCCTTGGATTTACCCTTAGTAAATTTGATATAAAAGGTTTTTAAACCTAGATCCATCAAAGCTAAAAACTCTTGGTTTTCGGGGATCTTCTCCTCTAAAAGAAAGGAAACTTTACTAAAATTGGGAAGGTCCGAATAAAAGACGGAACGCCCAAACAAAGCGGAACGAACGGCCGAAATTTTATCCTTTATCAATCCTAGATCGAAGAATGTCTCCGAATCATTTTGCTGAAAAGAAAGAGTCTGCAGATATGTTATAAAATCATTAAGTTCTCTCCTGTCGGCAGGACTAAACTTTTTCTTCTTCCTATTTTTAACAAAACGATTCGTCAACTCCACAAATTCGGAAGACTTTTTGGAAGAAGCGTTTTCATATTCGGAAAGATATTCCGAAAAATCTGATTCGGATATTTTGTTTGTTTTTTTTCCTTCCAAATAGGAAATTTTAGAATTAATAAACTCTATTTCAGATGAATAGAACTCATCCAAAATACCCTTTGATCTAGAAATCCAATATTTTGCCTTATCAAGATCTCCCCTGGAAAGATATGCCTTTCCGAATTCCAACATGATCTTGGTTTGTCTTGGAAAATTTTTCTTAAAACCTTCCTGTTCTACGAAGGAATTTAAAAATTCCTCCATTTCTTTTCCGGTTTCCTCCGGAAGAGAATAACGTAGCAAATCCAGCACGGAAGATCTGGATTCAGAATCTAATGTTTGGAACAGTGCTTTGGAAGAACTATGGATCTCGGAATACAAGGACAGAGGAGAGATCCTATGTCCCAGCTTTTTACGATTTTCTAAAAAAGCCAGATGCCTTGGATAATTCCTCTCTTGCGGATCCAATTCAATTTGATTGGAACTTTCAGGCCAATCCTCCTCTTCTTCCAAAAGAGATTTTTCTTTTCGTATACGAGCCTCCATCTTCTTCCAAATTTCCAGATCCGATCCGGAAGAGATGAATTGTTTTGCAAACCCTAGCTGAGAAGTAGCAAGATCCGGGTAATAAGCCTCCAAGGCTAAATTAGAAAGTCTTAATCTATATAAGAATGGGTCGTATCTATCCGTTGAAATATTCGAATTTAAGGAATTGCCTGGAAATTTTCCCTCTTTTAACGCGAATATCCCGTTTAAAATTTCATTCTTACCTTCCGGTAGCGGAATGTCCCCGCAATCCTTGTATTCCGTTTCCAGCAATCTGGAAAGACATAGATTCAATCCCAATTCTTTTTGAGAATTCACATCTCGATTTTCATAACGTAAGGAGAAAATTTTACTCAAAGAAAAATCAGGTTTTATTCTTTGATAAGCTCGGATCAGATCCGATTCAATTTTAAGGGCCAAATTGGAATTCGGCTCCGCGTAGGAACGAGCCTTATGCAGATCGGAAAACACTTCCGAAGAGTCCGAAATTCTTTCGCCCCTTCTAGACTTGGCAAAAAGTTTTTCCGCTTCCTGGTTCCTATGTCCCGATCTCTCCAGAGCTCTACCGAAACGAATTGCGGAGTTTGACACTCTTCCTGAAAAAATTTCTTCCAGAGATTCTTTTACACAAGTTTCTCCAGGACAAAGATACATCAAACTAACGCCGGAACCGGAAAGTCCTGTATATGCCTTTAAGATCTGGTGCCAGTTCGGTTTTTCGGAATATGTAAATATTACTGCCGCTAATCTATGCTCTCTTGAAAAAATTTCCCTGAGTTCTATAACGTTCTTCTTTCTTTCTCCGAAAGTAGAATCTCCTTTTACATCCGGGAAAGAGCTAACTAGAATATCAGTGTCTTCTAATATATCTGTCCAGGACTCGGAGTCTACCTTTCTGTATTTCCATCCGTCAATCGGTAAAAAAGAAGAGATCACTTTCGGAGTCCGCTCTTCCCTGCTTAGAACGGAAGAAGAAAGTTTAAAACCTATTCCGGGAATTAAAGAACCTAATTTTTCACCTATGGAAGTATTTCCTGGATCTAAGATAAGATTACGACCGGAACTCTCAAAGTTGGAGGTAATCCAGCTTGTCGCCTTAGATTCATTTTCAAAATTTATGAACTTTAAAGCAGAATAATTCCTGATCCGAGCAAATACGGAACCTCTAGATTCTAATAAGCGAATTTCAGTCTCGTTTTGTTTTAGAACTTCCTCCTGAACTACGCCGAAAGGATCTAAGAACGCGGCATTTTTAGAAAGTTTGGATCTTAAAATTTCCAGCGATTTAGTGACCTGAGTCGCCGCTTGTGTGAGCGCAAGTTCTTCCTTTCTAACATCTCCTCTGATTTCCAGAGAGTTTTGGTATTTAGAATAAGTGTTTCGGTAGTTTTTCCAATCGGATTCAAATTTTACGTATTCAGACCTGGCTTCCTTAAATTCCCAACTCCCCTTTTGAAAATTACGGAAGTTTAATAATCTCTGGAGTCTTGTCCAGTCGTTAAATGCGGTATTTGTATTTCCCGAATCCAGCTCCGCTCTGATCTTCGTTTCGTACAAGTCTCTTAGCAGGAAACTTTTGTTGTCCGAGATCAAATGGAATTGTTTTCTCAGAAGGTCTTCCGCCTTGGATAACTTTGCCTTTGCGTTATCTGATCTTTTGGAGATTAGATCCAATCTTGCTTGGAGCACCCAAGTTTGGATAAGTTCCGCCCCGAAGTAGAATGTGTTGGCCATCTCTTCTGCAGCCTTTAAACATTCTTCTGCTCTTTCTAGATCCCCTAATCTGTAAAATACACTGGCTCTACTTAAAAAATGAAGTACCCTTTCTTTTCTTGAGAACGGATCCTTGGAGAGTCCGACAATCTCCTTTGGCAATCCGGATGGAGTTTCAAGCAAGGCGGAAGAGACTCCCAATTTTTCGAATCCTTCCAACCATTCTCCTTTTTTAAAATTCTCCTCTCCGGAATAATAGAGAACCGTCGCCTTCAGTATGTCAAAATCATAATATTGTTTATAAAATTCCTCCGAACATACTGAATTTCCCTCCAACTGATCTTCCGACCAGGAAGAAAGACAGACCTGCATTGATTCTCGTTTGAACCTGTTTAATTCTTCCAAGGCCTTGTTTAATTCTTCCGAATGATTATTTTTCTCTTTTTTGTCGGATGCTTCTATAGAAGCGAATAATGAATATAAATATCTTTTAAAGCTGCTCGAAGACCTTCCTGAAAGATTTGCGGAATCTTTAAGAAATTCATTCTCTTCTAAAAATGCTGATTTAGCGTTTTCGAATTCGTTCCTTTTATACTGAAAAAATCCAAGGTCAGCATAAGATTGGGACTGCACTAATTGTCCCGCCAGGGTCTTCTTAAGACCTTTTTTGTTAACGTATTCCAAACGTTTGTCCGTTTCTTCCGCGGCTAGACGATAGTTTTGTTCCAATACCAGGTTATTCACTCTTATCCCGGAAGATAATAGCGGCTGGAATACGGGAGGAATCGCCTCCGGAAATCTACCCGATCCTGAAATACGAACGGAATCTGGAAGAACTGCCTCGAAAACGAAATCCCAAATAGAGTCCCAAACAGATTCCCAAAATTTAGGACTCACCTTTTTCGGCAGCCATAGAGTTTTGCGAGAATAAGCTTCCCTCTCCGCTTCTTTCAGATTTTCTTCCGACTTAGAGATATAACCTAATTTTTGATAAGAAATTGCTAATGCATTTCTAATATTGATCGGGTCCACCAACCTGGACGGTTCGTTGAGTTCCAACGCCTCGGTTAGATAAGGAAGAGCTTGTGCATATTCTCCCAATTCCATATGGGACAGACCTGTCAAAGTCCTAAGTAATGTTAATTTTTCTCGATAACTTTGCAGGTTTTTGGCGTAGTCCGTTCCGGAATATAATTGTAGAAATTCGTTTTTTGAATAGATGTCCGACGCATTTTTTAACTTTCGGACTGCGTCTCCATACTTAGACATATACATGGAAGCCCGTGCGGAATTGAATAGGAACACCGCTTTCTGTCTATAATCCTCGAATTGTGCCTTGGATATTATATAATTTGAATACGATTCTACTAAGGAATATTGTTCATCCGCTTTAGGGTAATTTTTCAGCAAGAAATAATTATTACCCAAATTCAATCTCAGATCGGAGAGGGCTTTTTTGTTTTGGAAATTTTCGCCAAGCAATTCTAAGATCTGGCTATATAACTCAATATTCTCTTCAAAGTTTTTCTCGGGAAAATATTTAGAATATTCATCCTTGTATTTGTCTTCATCGAGCGGCTCTTTATCGCTCGGTTTTCTGGACTTCATGATGTCCACATATTGGTATAACCAACCTAAAAGTTGGTAAGCGTCATGATAAGTAGGCTCAGCAAATATGATCCATCTGAGCTCATACTCCGCTTGCTTATAATCACGAAGAGCGGCCTCTTTTTTGATCCGATCCATTGTCCCGGAATTATAATAATAAGTCTCCCGGATCACGGACCGATTGATCAGATAGTATGCATATCCATACAATGTGGCAAGATCCAAGAAGGCCCGAGCCCGAGGTAGGATCTTTTCCTTCTCGAAATATTGGTCTATATATACGAGACCTTCCTTTTTATCCAATGGATCAAACTCAAGAGGATTCAAATTTCCTAAAATACCAGAAGCGTTCTTTTCACTCACAGATCTGGCTAATTTGAAGGAAGTATCCACCATTAGTTTTTGGTAATAGATGGCATAATCCTTGTAAACGGTGTCCTGAAAGAGGCTTTTACTCTTTGCCAGGAACATATTCTCGGTATTATAAAAATAGTGAAGAGAAGCTTGGAAGAAGTCGGACCTGTTCTCATAGTTCCGAGCAAGATTCTCGAAATAGATAAAGAACCTTTCCATCTCCTTATCAGAGATCTCAACTCCGGAGTCATGATCATAATTTTCAAGAAATGTTCGAAGTGATTCCAAAGAATAACGAACACTTCCAAGTCCTTTAAAATTAGAAGATCTTAATAGATGGATTTTAAGGAACAGAGGATCTTTCGGATTAATCTCCTTCAGCAAAGACTCCAAAAGAGAATTACTTTCCGCGAATGCACCCTGCCCGGAAAGTCCCGCAGCCTTTGTATACATTAAAAATCTATACAATACCGGAGAACGTTCTTTGATCCTATTCGAAGATTCTATTTTTTCAGATAGAGAAATTTTTTCCGAGTCGGACTTTCCTGCCAAGATCTGCTCTTCAAAAAGTCCGTATAAATTCCTAAGTTCTATCGTTTTAGAATCCGACTCATTCGCTGCCTGCAGAAGTGTGGAAGGGATGGTCCAGTCCTTCTTCTTTGCTTCCTTAAGTTGAAGAGAACCTATATTTCTTAAAATTTCATGGATATTATAATATCCCGGAAATCGAGTCGCTAACTCCTGCTTTGAATTAAGGGCAGCCTCTAATTTGCCGGACCTTTCTTCCAGATTTCCGATCTCTTCCAAGATAGCGGCGGCCACCTGCGCATCCGCATGATTTCGAATATTAGAAAAATATTCTTTAATCTCGGATACCCCTTTGTTTTCGGATTCTAGATAGAATACATAAGCAAATCCCCATTTAGGATCCAAACGAGAGGAGCTCATTTCCTTTTTGATCTCGGATGTTTTTCCTGACTTTTTATAAAGCGAATATTTTTCATTCAGGACTTTCGCGCGAAAAATAGGATAAAGAGGATCTTCCTTGTAATACAATTCCAGGGAATCCAAGGCTAATATATAATCATCTAAGGATTGTTTTTTGCCGTATTCCTTGGCCAACTCGAATTGTGCGGATATATTGGACGCTTTAGGGATAGATCCGCTCAAAGGAAGAAAATAAATATTTAAAGTTCCGTAATATGATGCGGTAAATAGAATACTTCCTCCGTTAAAGGAAGAATACTTCGTATCGAATAAAGAAAAATTTCCGGAAGTTAGCCTTCTTTCTTTCATGTCGGAAAGATCCAACCGAATTATCAGACTATTATCTCTCTCATCCAATTTTCGGTTCCCATCCGAATCGGAACGAATGGATGTATAGAATAAATATCTTCCGTCGGGAGATATACTAGGAGAAAAATCCAAGTAAGGATCGTTAGTCAGTCTTTTTGTTTTTCTCGTTGCCAAATCCAAAGAGTATATCTCCCCTTCTTTGGAATCCGCATACGAAAGATATACGATAGTATTCCCATCCCCGGACCAGTATGGATTCACGGCTCCGGATTGTGTGAGTAAGACTGGCTTTTCTTTTCCTTCCGTATCCCATAATATTAGATTCGGAGTTCCCGGTGTCAGCCTATCCGAGGAAAATAACAATACTCTACTGTCTTTTCCCCAAACAGGATCCGAATCCGAAAATTTATCCGACTTACGGAGATCATAATATTCTCGATTTGTAATGAACTCGAAATCGTCGTTTAGGAATCTTTTTCCTTCTAAGATTTTTTTAGCCCAGACCTCAGGCTCAATTTCCAATAGGACTATATCTCCCGCCGTATCGTATTGCTCGGAGACGAATGCCAATTTTTTACCGTCAGGACTGATCGCAGGTTTATATTCGGAAGAAGGGTGTTCCGTTATGGGAACTACAATGGAACTTTTAAGATCCCTGAACCATATATCATAATTTCCTTTTTGCCCTGTCGTATAAAAAAGATATCTTCCATCCTTTGTGGTGGAATTATAGAGGTTATTCCCTCTTTGTACAGTCAACGGAAACGGTTTATCGTTCTCCGGATTAAAATAATTTTTAGAAATTGGACCGTAATCGAACTCGATCGGTCTAACCCGCTGCGCCGGAATAAAAACCAGACAATTACAAAATAAAAATAAGAAAAAGAATAGGGCACCGCGCTTCATCTAGGCTATTCCTTCTTTTTCCAATTCCCGGCGGAGGCCTCGTAATATTCTCCTATATCCACGGAACGAAGCCAGGTGGTTTGGATACTTTCCTTAATGGAGGCTTTTTCTTTTTCAGTAAAAGTGCGATTCGGATCAGAGAACGATTTTTTTAATTTTTCCTTCATTACGATCTCTCTATTTTCGTTCGTAAGTTTTACAAGATCTTCTATTCTGGATTTTCGTCTAGGATCTTGAGAGATCTTCTCCGCTCCCGCCTCTCTGATCTTAGGATTCCATCTGACTTTTCCGTCGAGTCCCTCTGCCAAAATCCCGAGACTCCTATATTCTCTGAGTTCTCTTGCGAGATAGGCTAAGATACGAAGCGCCATATAGAACTGATTATCGGAAATATTCCCGAATTCCTCTTTGATCAGATCTCTTTCCCAGATCTCGGAACCCGAAGAAGAAGTTTTAATGGATGCTATGAGCCATCCGTCTCTCTCCAAATTTCGGTCCTCTCCCAACATCTGTTTTTCGGCGGCGGTTTGGGTCTGGGTGAATGTGATTGGAGGAGCCTTGATCGGGCAATACACCAGCAACGGAAAGATTGCAAAAAGAATAATATAGAATTTTAGAATATTCTTCATAAGTTCTACTGATTGAAAGTTTCGATCTCGTTTTGGGCACGTTTGAGAAAGTTTGCCAGAGGCATTCTTTGTTGGGAAACCTGATTGTTTTCCAATTGGATGATTGTCCCTAAAATGGAACGTTTGAATAGGATCACTGCATATACCAAACCCTTAGATAATTCCAATTCTATCTTATCCACTGCATAACTTCCGTAAATAAAATCGGTGAGTATATTGGAAGGCGCAAAAATATTGATCGCACTTTTTCCAAAATCGTTCCCGATCTGATAGATACTAAAAAACAAGTTCAAGTTCGGGACCGGATCGCCCAGATTCCTTCCCCATAGGTTCAGATCGGCTTTTACCTTTCCATCGTCTATCTTGCCTTTAGTCTTTGCAGGAAGTAATTGTTTTAGATCTATATCCTTGACTCTCAGGGAAACCGAGTATTCCATTTTTTCAGGATCGCCGGAGCCTACGTTAACGAGCATATCCTTTCCCCAAATCTCCCCATCCAAAGTATATACTTTGAGATAATCCATTCGTAAATAATTTTCCGAGTATTCCATGTTGGCGGAAAGTCCGGGAGAATCCGCCTTAGGTCTGCTGTATTCGAATGGAGTACCTTTCAAGGAAGGATGGTTTCCGATGATCTGCTTGATCGTAAAATTGGGGGCAGGAGTCCGTCCATAGTTCATCACGAATTTTCTTTTGTTCCCTTCGATCAGGTTCTTGGTCTCTTTTACGGAAAGGTCGTGGGCAAAAGGAACATCCGCATTCCATCCGTCTATTCTATACAATTTACAATCGTATCCCGGGCAAACCCCGCCTTGCACGAGTATATTAGAATTTTTAGATATTAAATTTCCTTGGATAAGACTTCCATACCAACCGAACTTGATTCCGGCTTCTCCTTGAAAGAATAGCCCCTTGATCAATCCGCTTTCTTTGGGAGATAAAAGTTTTAATTCTCCGTTTAAGCTTGGAATAAATTCTCCCACGGAAGGAGGAGGTCCGCTTTTGGATGCCTTGACTAATTCTCCTCCTAAGCCTAAGCGTAATTTTTGGGAGAAAGCGCTTAACTCTAATTTATCAATTTTGATCTTAGAGCTTGGACTTCCGATTACCTTTAGATCCAAATGGAGTTTTCCATCCCGAAGATTCATCCCGGGCAAATCTACCCCAAGACTTCCTCGGATATTCTGCTCCCGATTTCCGAGCGAATAATAAAAGTCTCCGTCCAATCCGACCTTTTGTCCTACTTGGTTCCGAACCGGGATCAATGTTTCCCGAAGGGATAAAGGAAGAAGTGGGACAAGATGCTCCAAGTCCAGAGCAAGTCCCGCTTTTTTCAGATCTAATACGAAAGGTTCTCCAAGCCCGATCCTTCCACCTGTATCCAATTTTGCGGCTGAGTTCCCTTCAGGAGAGAAGGCGTGTAGGTTTAGATTGGATACTAATATTTCCTCTAATCCCCAGGCTTTTTTAGGAAAATGGAATATAGCCTTTAACCCTCCTTCTAAAAGTATATTTCCGGAATTTCCTCTGCCTAACGGAAATCTAAAACCTTTGGCTCTTAATTTCAAAACAGTATCTAACTCTGAAAAATCTTTTCCAAAAGCGGAAAGTTCCGCGGAGAATTTTCCTGAAAATCCCGTTAGATAATCGCCTAGCCCGAAATTGTCCAATTTCAGGTTTAAATTCGGTCCTTCTGCCTGGGAGTAATTTAGGTTTCCTTGTAATATAATTTCGTTATATATTACTTTCAAATTTTTGAATGTAAAGGACCTCATCCAAGGAAGCGGGATTCTAGGTCCTGGATATTTTTCGCTCTGGGGATCGATCCGGACATCCCAGTCCAAATTGAATACAGGAATAGAATGCCTCTTCTTCCCGATCCTGAAATCCAGCGAGTTTCCACGGACTTCTCCCAAGACTCTTAGATTGTCCCATCCGCCTTCCGCTAAAATAGGCGCAAGGCTCGCTTCTCCGCTCATGGAGAAGGAGTCGAATCCAAGACTATGTAAAAAATCAGATAGTGGCGCGAGTCTTATCCTGGATTTTTGAATGGCAAGGTTTACTTTTCCCGAATCTGCCGAGAAGTCTGAAATTTTTCCGCTTCCTTCTAACCAGGTATCTTCTCCCACTTTCCATTCTAAATTTCTAAGTAGTAGTTCCTTCTTCTCTGGAGAAACATCTACGTCGTATTTTATTGAAAAACCGAAAGGCGCACTGACTCTGTTCGCAATTCTTATCGGTATTCTTTCGGAACCAAGGTCTAGTTTGGAATGGAACCCGGACTTGGAACCTTCTGCTCTTTCCCAAATCAAAGTACATTTAAACGGATGATCCAGTCCTCCGGAAGCGTCTTGGAATTTAAGCCTTATCTGATTCTCCGGATTCAGTTTCACTTGGAACTGATCTATCAGATCCAAAACTTTTAGATCGAATGGAATTCGAGTAAAACGATTCGTATCTAAAAGAAATCCGAGTTCTAATCCTTCCAGTCCCGCAGAGTAAGACTTGGAACCATTTTCCGAATTCACATGTAGATTAATGTCTTTTAGGTCGAGTTCTAAGAATGCGCTGATCGGAATATAAGTACGGATCTCAGTAACCGGTTCTTTGTTTTCGGTAGGAACTTCTTCTTTTTTGCCAGGAGGAAAAGCGGAGGATATATTCCAAAGTTTTCCCCTTTGTTGGAGGTCCAACTCCAATCCATGGATGGAAATTTTTGTAATTTTCAGTCTTCCGAAAATTACAAATGGAAGATTGTAGGAGATCCCCAGTTCTTTAGCGATCAGTACAGGGTTCTGCCCCCAGTCGGTTGTGGGATATAATTTTACGTCAGTGAGCCTAATTCCGTAAAATGGAGAAAAACTCCTGACCTTCGCCTCGAACTTTCCCGCAAAAACGGAAAAGGCAATTTTGTCTACGAGGAGCTGTCCTGTGATTGAGTTGAAAAGGAGATGATAGAAGAGAAAAATCCCCGCAATGATCCCAAGGCGGAGTTTTTTCTTTTTCAAATACTGTAAGAACTCGGAAGCCAACCGAAATGTTTAGGCTAATACTCGAAGGATTCGATAGCCTCTTCCAGCGTTTTGTAGATCTCGAAAATGCTGGCTAACTTTGTAATCTCCATTAAATTTTCGATATCGTTATTCAAATTGGTGAATACCATGCGACCTTTCAAACCGTCGATATGTTTGTAGATGTTAAGGAACATCCCCAAACCGGCTGAGTTGATGAAAGGAACTTTTTTAAGGTCGATGATAAACTTCGGAACGTCACCTTTCGAGATATACTCCTCGATTTTTTGACCAAGTTCGAATTCATTGCCCGCTTTGATCGGGCCTTCGATCTTGATGATGTGAACGTCGTTTTTAGTGGTGACTTTGATTTTCATAACCCTTTCTTGGATTTTTGTGCTTATATAAGATCTGCATTCCAGCCTCCTTGTAAAGCCCTTTTTTGCAGAATTGACCGGCAGAATCCCTTGAAAGCTCCCAAAAATCAAAGAGAAACAAGGTTTTGACTCTGACAGAAATTACAGGAAATATTGTCGACATTTTGGCCGAATACAAACATCGTACCAAGGTCAGCAATGCCCGCAAAGCCCCCTCTTTTATCCCTAGTCATTCCCGTTTATAACGAGGAAAAAACCATCCCCGAACTTGTAAAAAGACTTCGGGGTTTACTTACTATCCTAAAAGAAAAACATCACTTCGGAAAAGAAGATGCAGAAATTCTTTTTGTAAACGACGGTTCGAGAGACGGCACTTTCGATGTATTAAAAAAATTCTGCGAATCAGAGCCAGGTTTTTTTCTTCTGAACTTATCCAGAAATTACGGACACCAATTGGCAATCACTGCTGGCATCGATACTGCTAGAGGCGAAACGGTTGCAGTAATGGATGGAGATCTTCAAGATCCTCCGGAATTCGTAGCGGATCTTTATGCAAAAATGTCGGAAGGTTACGACGTTGTTTATGCAAGAAGAAAGAAAAGAGAAGGTGAGTCTTTTTTCAAACTGATCACAGCACACGTATTTTATAGGATCCTAAAAAAACTTACCAGGTTCGAGATCCCTATCGATACGGGAGATTTCAGGATCATGAGCAGAAGGGTGACTGATGTTCTTGTTTCTATGAAAGAGCAACATCGTTATATCCGAGGACTCATCGCCTGGATCGGTTTTAGACAAACTGGTTTGGAATACGACCGAGACGAACGTTTTGACGGAGAGACCAAATTTTCCGTTAGCAAGATGCTCAAGTTTGCATTGGACGGGATCACATCCTTCTCCTCTGCCCCGCTTAAACTTTCCTCTTACTTAGGATTTGCTTCCGCGTTTTTTGGCGCTTTGTATACGGTTTATATTCTCTACTTAAAACTGTTTACGGATAATACCATCCAAGGTTGGACCTCGGTCATGATCGTAGTATTGGTATTAGGCGGGATCCAACTCATCGCATTAGGTATGATAGGCGAATATCTAAGCAGAGTACACGATCAATCCAAGAATCGCCCTCTGTATGTGATCGAAAAGATCTACTTTGCTAAGCCGAAAAGTAAAAGATGAATCGTACCTGGGATAAAGTTTTAGGAATTGTATTCGGCGCTATTGCCTTATTTGCCGCCGGAGTTATGATCTCCAAAAATTGGCAGGCTTTTTTAGAGATCTGCCCGATCACAGATCTTTTAACCTGGGATGAAAACATCCGCCTAACTGCGGTATACGACCAATTCCAAGATTATAGAGACGGCAAAATTTGGAGAGCTACACTTCCCTTCTTGGAAGCGGCAACCTGGCCACCTTTACGCCCAATACTCTCCCTTTTACTTTTAGCCAGTCCAGGAGAATGGCCGATCACTTGGAAAGATTCTTTCTTAGGTCTGACTTTTTACGCTCTTTGTTTTCCTTCCATCATCTATATCGTTTATAGGATTTCGGGATCTTTTCTTTTCGGAAGTTTAGTTTCCATTTTTGTATTGGCGTTAAGCCTGCATACTTCCGAAACTCCAGCATATAGTCTTTCTTCTATGCTGGAAACCCAAGGGATGTTCATTCTTCTTTGGGTGTATTGGGGATTATATAAACTTTATGATTCCGTAAAAGACCTGAAACCTGGAGAAAGTTTACCTACAGGTTCTAAGGTAGGTGCATTGGTCTCCGCAGTCTTGATACTTCTATTTTTTACGAAGTATCCTTACGGACTTTTACTATTTATCTCGATCTTTCTATTCGAATTGGTCTCCAGATTTCCGGAATGGATTGGATTTGCGCGATTCTCCGTCAAGGTCCATTACAAAGGGATAAGATTACTGTTCTTGATCTTAGTGGTTCTGCTCGTTCTTTCACTTCCGATATTGAGAGTTGTGACCGACTGGAATCTAGATCAAAGATCCTTTAAAAAAGTATTATATTTCCTTACTGTCTTTCTTTTTCTGGACTTTAATTATTTCTTATATAAGAACAGAAAAGACTTGGGAGAAATTTCTCCTCCTTCCATCAAAATACTTTATCTGTATGCGATTCTTCCTTGTTTTATCTGGTTATTCACTAACCTGGACAGGGTTATGAGCTTGGTAAACGCTCAGATGATCGTGAACAAATTCGTTCGCAGTTTTATCTTAAGCTTATTCGAGTCTCCTGAGAACAAGTTTCCTGCGAGCCATGTGTTTAACGAGCCTTGGATCTTTAGAACCTTCTTCTTATTTTCTTTAGGTGCGATCGGTTACTGGCTCTATCTAAACAGAAAAGAAAAAACTTTTTCTCCGGAAACAAAGGTAGAAGGAAGAATAGACTCACTGCTTGCAAAATTGCAAAGTATCGGTTGGCCCAAATTTTTGAAAGATCCGTTATTTGCGATCACGATGATCGTATTTTTGCAATACATAGTTATCGATGCAAGCACCGGAAATAAACAATTAAGACACGTATTCTATCCTTTACCGGCATTACTTACGATACTGAGTTTATGGTCGTTCAGATTAGTTCAAATTTCTGAAAAGAGCATAAAGTTATTCTTTTCGGGAGTGTTCCTATTCTTCTTACTTTGGGCTTCGAGCCTATTTGTGAGAGAAGGTGGACTATTCAGTCATACTTATCTTTCCAAAAACCAATTCTGTTTAAAAGGGTTTGACACTGCTACATTCGAACCTGCCAGAAAGTTTGCAAAAGAAATAGACCCCCAAGGGAAATACGTCGCATTCAATGCGTTCCACGATGAGGAGAACTTTCAGGCGCCGGGAAGAATTCTTGCTTCCGAATTTGATCTTTTGTTCAGACAAAAAACGATCGAAAATGGTAAATATCGCAACGATAGCAAATACAAATGGAAATCCTGGGACGAATTTGACAAAGCAGTGTATATAGGACCTTCCTGCGATCTACCTTCTAAGGTTCTTTCCAGAGCGGAAAGTTTAGGAGTTACTCTGGAACAGATCAAAGAAATTAAGTACCCAACGGGAGATTATTGTTTCAAAGAATATCGTCTTATTAAAAAATAATCGGACTTAACCGAAACCTGTTTTCGGTAAACGGCTGAAGGCATCGTGACTCATCCTTGGTTATTACCCACCATTATCGCGGCTACGCCTTCCGCCTTTTTTCTATTTTTTATTTACCTGTATTTATATAAAAAAGAAGGACAGAAGGCCTTGCTTGTATGGTCCATCTGCTGGCTATTCCATCTTTTGGGTTATTTCGGAAATATTTTACAAGTTGGAGGAGCGGAATCCTATAAATATTTTCCAGCCTTCTCCATAGACTTTATTAGAGCGTTTTTCCAATTCTTAGGATGTTTTTATTTTTTGAATAAATCATTCTCCAGGCCGTTCCAGGTTTTATTCGTGTTGACCGGCATATGGGCATTGTATTTGGATTTTGAGAAGATTAGAGATCCTTATTTAATCTGGCCTATCTATATTCTAATCGGTGGATCTCAAATTTATGCGGGGGTCATTTTTCTCCGAACAAAAAACCTGATCCAGAGTTTAGGTAAAAGTATCGCCGGTTGGATCTTCATTCTTTGGGGAATCCATGTACTTAACTATCCGTTTGTCCGATTTCATCCCGAATTCGGATTTATCGGCTTTTTCCTTGCCGGTCTCTTTAGATTCTCTTCCGCAATCGTAATACTACTCGTATTCTTTGAAGAAACGAAAGCAGCACTTTCCAAAACGGAAGAAAATTACAAAAAGATTGTAGATACTACCTTAGAAGGGATCTGGCTCATAGACAAGGATGCCAAGACTAAATTCGTAAATTCTAAAATGGCCGAATTTTTAGGGATGAGCGAAAAGGATCTTATCGGCAGAAGTTTATTCGATTTTGTAGCAATGGACCAACGGGGTTCAGTGAACCATAGATTGGAAGAAAGAAGGCAAGGACAGGCGGAAGTTCATGATTTCTTTTTCAACCGTCCTGATGGAGAACCTGTCTGGCTTTTGATGTCCACAAATCCTATCTTTGATCCCCAAGGAAATTATGAAGGCGCACTTGCAATGTGCACTGATATTACGTATTATAAAAAAACAGAAACCGCTCTAAAGGAAAGTGAGAGGCAACTTTCTACTTTGATCCGGAATCTTCCGGGTATTGCATATCGTTGTGCTTACGATCCTAATTGGACTATGGAATTTATTAGCGACGGGTGTTTCGAACTTACCGGGTATTCTCCCTCCGATTTCGTTTCTAATCGCACAATTTCTTTCGGAGAGATCATCCATCCTGAAGATGCGGAAAGAGTATTTAACGAAGTTACGGAAGCGGTCAGCAAGAATATTCCATACAGACTAGTCTATCGGATCTACCGGAGAAGTGGAGAAATGCGTTGGGCTTTCGAACAAGGTTCCGCAGTCAGGGGAGAAAGCGGAGAATTGATCGCTCTCGAAGGGTTTATTACGGATTTCACCCAAGTAAAACTTGCGGAAGAAATTATGGCGAATGCTCTCCAGGAAAAAGATATCCTACTAAAAGAAGTCCATCATAGGGTCAAAAATTATCTGCAAGTATTATCCAGCTTACTTTCCATCCAATTGGAACAGGTAGAAGCAAGTAATCCGATCCAGGTATTGACAGAATCCCAAAATAGGATCCTATCAATGGCTTATGTACATGAATCTTTATACGGAAAACATAGGATCAGTGATGAATTCTTTCCGGAATTTGTAAGTAGGCTTGTAGATAGTCTGCTCAAATCATTCGGTCACCAAAAGGAAGAGATCAAGATTTTCTTAAATTGCGAATCTCTTCCGATCAAACAGAATTCCGCAATCCCCATCGGTTTGATCCTGAATGAGTTAGTCACCAACGTATTAAAACATGCATTCTCTTTCAAAAAACATTCGGAAGAGAAGATCATCAAGATCTCGTTTTACAAGGACGGAAACTGGATCCATTTGGATGTTACGGATAACGGGAAGGGAAAATCCTCGAATTCTAAACCGGAAGATTCCATGGGCCTGGAACTTGTCGATCTTCTAACCAAACAATTAAAAGGATCCGTAATGGATCTTTCTTCCGAGCAAGGGACCGTTACTAGGATACGATTCCCCGCATCTTATTAGATATAGTTATCGGGAATCCATTTGTAGGAGTTCCCACACCGGCTGAAGGGCGCCCCCACCCTGAGCTTTGGGTGGGGGGAGTGGCTCGTGGGAGACCCTTTGCGCATATCATGAAATTACAATCTTAGCAATCAAATTTTGTAACTCTTTCATGTTGGAATTCCAACATGAATTTAGATTTAAAAGTCAAATCCCCTGAACCTTTGCCTCTACGAAATCCGAATCCCCCAAGACCTCAGGCTCCCGATGAGTGACTTCCCTGAAAGTATCAAAATAATTTTCGTGATTTGTTCCCATGATCCTATCCCAAATATTAAAATACAAACCGTAGTTACAATTAAAGTATTTATGGTGCATATTATGGTGGGTTGTAGAATTATGAAGTCTTAATATTCTATTCTCTATAAATCCCTTCGGAAAAAGTTCGAATGAAAGGTGACCTAATACATTTAAAAAATTGCTATAAAAGAAAAATACCACAAGTGCAGTGGTATGCACTGGCAAAAATAGGATCACTAATGGTACGATCCCTGCTTCTACCACTGCTTCGTACGGATGAAAAGAAAAAGCAGCCCATGGAGAAGGGTTTGTCGACTTATGATGCACTAAATGCATTCTTTTGAAAAGAAGAGGATGGTGCATCAACCGATGGGTCCAATAAAAATAAGTATCGTGCAGAAATATTAATGCAATAATGCTGAATAGAAGATAGGGAACCCCGTAATCCTCTACTCTATCATAAATAAAAGTCCAGCCTGCTTTTTTCATCAAGACCACTAAGATCCCGGAAGCAGCAAAAATCAAAAGAGTGATCGCTGAATATTTGAGTTCGTGGGTGATTTTATCTTTTTCAGGAAGTTTTTTCTGTATAATCCTGTGCTTGAGCTTATCTTTAAAGATGACCCAAATAAAAACGTAAGCGATCCCTGCCATTAAAATATAGCGGAACCATAACATTCCTAAGGTCAAAAAATAGTAGGCGGTGTAGCCTATCTGATCCACGATCTCGTTCATCTCTTTCTCTCCGTGTGCGCACAGTTTACACGATAAGACCGAGATAAGCCTACCCGAATTTTAAAAACCCCTAGCTGATTTCAAAATCGGCGGTATTTTTTAGGGATTCGTCCCTGCCACGGTTACGGCGAAACTCGGTTGGAGTGACTCCAGTAAGTTCTTTAAATGCACGATTAAAAGGTCCCAAGGATTGGTAACCTAGATCCATAGCGACTCGAATGATGGGAATCTCGTCCTTGCCGGAATCTAAAAGGATCTCACATGCTTCTTGGATCCTATAACGATTTAAGAAGTCGGGAAAATTCCGAAAACCCATGGCCTGGTTGATCAGCCTTCTGAGTTTGTATTCTTGTACTTCTAAATCCTCTGCTAGCTGCCCGATTGTCAGTCCATCTTTTCTATAAAGTTTGGTTTCTTCGAATGCGGAGACTAATTTTTTCTTTAAGGCGGGATCCGCATATACTGCCTTCTCTTCTTTGTCCTCCAACTCTTCCGGTCTCGGGTCTACAAGACCTTCTTTCAATTCGAAGACTAAATACATGAATGCAAGTATAAGTCCCCAAGCTAAGATCACGTTTGCTAAATCTAAAATTTCAGATAAGACCTTACCTCTCAAGATTAGATGAGAAAACATATTAAAAGTGATTACGCTTCCGGTCATCAGTATATGGACTTCACGTAATCTTCTTCTAGTTTCTACAAGATCATCCTTTCTTCCGGAATAGATCCGAATGATTGCGGCCACAACGAAACCCAAGGATAGAAGTGTTGGAATAATGATATGAGCAAGAACCGTTTCCGAAACGATAGGTCCTCTCATATTGATCAGGTCGAGGACTGGATAGACGGACCAAGCGGAGACTCCAACCTTACTCAAAAGTAAAAGCCAATACCAATATTTGATCTCGAAATGATCCTCGAAGATGGCGAGACTTATCATCCAAAAGAAAAAAGGTAAACTGATAAGACCCGCAAATAAAAATATGCGGATAGAATAAGGGATCTTTAGATCAGGATCCAAGGATAAAATGATATAACATACGATCCCGAAAGAAAAACCTCCCGCGATACGTATCCTAAGATCGTAAAAGTATCTCCATCCTAAAAGACCGATGATGAAGATTAAATTCGAAAGA
Source organism: Leptospira licerasiae serovar Varillal str. VAR 010 (assembly GCF_000244755.1). Classification (NCBI taxonomy): domain Bacteria; kingdom Pseudomonadati; phylum Spirochaetota; class Leptospiria; order Leptospirales; family Leptospiraceae; genus Leptospira; species Leptospira licerasiae. The sequence goes on from NZ_AHOO02000011.1 coordinate 158,602, forward strand.
CAGAATAAATGTAATATGTCCGTGATCTGCGAGATCAAATGAGTTCTTCCAGTTTTTCCAATTCTCCCCAAAAGTCTTTTGTTTGTAAACCAGGAAGAAATTTCCGGATCAGGCTACTGTCTATAAAACTGTCCTCTCTATCCATTTTTTCTTCGGGAAGAACCTGGATCTTACCGTGATCCTCTAAAAATCGGAATATCTCCAGCCAGGTATGCCATTGCCCATCGGATAAAATTAGCTCGGAAGGCAGATCATTTCCGGGATACGACAAAAGCAAACGTATCGCTTCCGAAATATCGTCGCCATGAATAAGATTTAATTGTCGTTTAGTCTTTTTAACGGAACCCTTTCTTGCCCAGTTTGCCGGATTTCTATCCGGTCCATATATCCCGGAAAGACGAAGGATCTTACCTCCCTTCTGCAAAAATTGTATCTCCGTTTTATAACGATCATGTTCAGGATCTAACGGAGTTTTCTCGGTAATATCAGGCGTGATCCTTTGGTAGATACTAGTAGATCCTAACAGCCAGACCGTTTCCGAAATGGAAAATAAAGAATCAAAAACCTGTTCTTTATTTCCGAGTTTTTGAGCGGGGAATGTGATAAGGCTCGCGTCAAACTTTGAGCCTTCATTTTCTTTGCGGAATTTCTCCAAAGCCGCCGCATCGGAAAGGTCAAGTAAAATAGATCCTTCCGTCTGTGTAGCCCGAGATATACCCACAACAGTATTCTCTTTTTTTAATGTATTTAGAATACGTAGGCCGGTATATCCCAGACCGAAAATCGCGAACTTGGACATTACTCCAGACCGAGTCTTTTATATATCAATCCCACCTTATCTAGATAAGGAGAAATCTGGAAAATAGAATCCAAATCGCCTGGTTTCAGGACCTTTTGTACTTTTGGATCTTCGGCAAGTCTTGTTTTTAGGTTTTGAGAAACATCCGCCCAAACTGCCATCGCATGCCCTTGCACGATCGCATAAGCATCTTCTCTGCTAATCCCACCTTTTTCAATCAAGTGAAGAAGGACTTTTTGCGAGAAGATCAGACCCCTCGTCGTCCCCAAAGTCCTTTCGATCGCATCCGGGTATACATGCAGATTTTTAACTACGAATAACATTTTATCCAAAATATATTCCAAAGCGATTGTGGAATCCGGTACAACTATCCTTTCGGCAGAAGAATGGGAGATATCCCTCTCATGCCATAAGGCTACGTTCTGAAGAGCGGTGGAAACATTAGAACGGATCACTCTAGAAATACCGGAGATCCTTTCGCAGATCACAGGATTTCTTTTATGAGGCATCGCAGAAGATCCCTTTTGCCCCGGAGAAAAAGGTTCTTCAACTTCTCTACCTTCCGTTTTTTGAAGAAGACGAACCTCGGTAGCAAAACGATCCAAACTCGCTGCAGTAACGCCTAACGCGGACATATAAGCTGCATGTCTATCTCTGGAAACAACTTGAGTGGCGATCGGATCAGGCTTGAGCCCTAATTTCTCGCAGACATATTCTTCGATATCCGGTTCTATATTTGAATAAGTTCCGACTGCTCCGGACAATTTCCCAACAGCCACTTCCTCTTTTGCAAGTGCCATGCGGACCCTGTTTCTCTTCATCTCTTCGTAGAATAATGCGAATTTCAGACCTAAAGTCATAGGTTCTGCATGGATCCCATGAGATCTACCTATACAAGGAAGGTCTCTGTATTGGATTGCTTTCTCTTTGATCGCTTCAATTAGCTGATCCGTTTTTTTTAGGATGAGATCCATTGCCTGGACCATCTGCACGCAAAGTGCTGTGTCCCCAATATCGGAAGAAGTGAGGCCATAATGCACATGACGACCTGCAGGCCCGATATAGGAATTCATATTAGTTAAGAATGCGATAACGTCATGGTGGACCTTGGATTCAATCTCTAGAATTTCATCCACATTGAATCTGGCTTTGGAACGAATCTCTTCGAAGTCTTCCTTAGGGACCTCTCCTTTTTTCATCCGGGCTTCGGTAGCCAATATTTCGATTTCTTTCCAAATATCGAATTTGTTCTCCAGTTCCCAAATTTTAGAAATTTCCGGATTCGAATACCGATCAATCATTCCTGTTTCCTCGGGGAAACATCCCCATTGATAGGATTTTTACACTGCTCCGATCCGTAAACGGTTTTTGGGAAGCAGAGACGCAAAGGAAACAAAGATGCACTTAAATCCCACGCAGAGACGCGAAGACGCAGAGGGTTTAAAGGTTTCCACACTCGCCAGCCTGCAGGAGTTCCAACAAACCCAAATCCTCTCTGCGACTCTGTGTCTCTGCGTGCCCATCAACGCTGCGCCTCTTAGCCCAATTCAAAAGAACTCACAAACTCTTTGATCAGATTGATATGATCCACTTCCGGAGATGGGTTTTCCTTGCTAGGTTCGTACAGATGTTCATCGAAAACATGATAGTCAAAAATTTTCAGTTCGAAGTCAGGGATTGTGATGATGATATTTTCGGAATGAATATCGAAGATCAGCTTTTCTTCGGACGCAAGATAACGAGTCACTTCTATTACTCTATGGAAATCCAAAGCGATCTTTTTAAGCTTAGATTTGCTGATGATCCCGAAGCGATGGGTGTCAAAGTTCAATTTCCATTTCGGAAAAAGTGCGTCTTGGATCGGGTTTTGTTTCACCTTCTCATTCAATCTAATGAATTCTTTTAAATGTTTTCCCGGCAGGAGATTTTGGTTATCGCAAGGAGTAAGTGTAACTACCGGAACGCCGAATGGGCTTCTTCTAAAACGTAAACCCATAAAAAACCGAGTAGGTAGCACTAGATCCGGGATCAGGCTTTTTAATTTCCAATAATGCAGCCTTTCCAATCCTAAACGAGCGAACTTAAAACGGATTTCGTCTCTCTTGGATTCTCCCCATGCAGATCTCTGCAAATGATGCATTAGCCCTATTTCTTCCGTTTTCAAATAACGTTCCAGGTTATTCTGCACTTCCTTATACAATGAACCGAAAATTGGATCAGATGGAAGTTTGGATTTTCCTATTTTGACTACTTGATTCCATGGAAGTGTATAAACGAATTTATAGGAGCCTCTCCCAATATAATTCTCCGAGGCAAGAGGCATAAAATTATCCAAAAACTCTCGGCCGTATCTATGCGTTATCCGAAACACATGGGAAACCGGAAAAAGTCTCTCATAAAATTTTCGGGCAAAACCGGACTGCCTAAGACGAAAGTCGATAGGCAGATCCTCTTTTGGGATTTGAGAATCGGCCCTGTCCGGATCGAAAAATAATTCTTTATCTAGACCCTTTTCCAGGATCTCAATAAAGCTAGGGATGCCGGGAGAGTTCCAAAAATTCCGGATCGCCTCTCCGAATTCGCTGAATCTTCCCTTTTTAGCCATTAAAATCCCAAACCTTATTTGGAATGGTAGTACAAATCCCTTTTGTACGCAGGGAGAGCAGTCTTATTTTTTTTAGCAATCTCCAAAGCTTTGTCCTTCTCTTCGTCGATCCACCATAAGGACTTGGCAGCGCCTTCTCCTGAGTATCTGGCAAGAGGGTTTTCCGGAGTTCCGAACCTATTCCAATAAAGGACTCTTGTGGATTTAATTCCCCAAAGTAGAACATATGGAACTTCTTTCGTTAAGATCTTATCTATTTTCTTTAGGATTTCCGTTCTTTTCTTAATATCGAATTCCGTTTTTTGTTGAGCAATGAGTTTGTCCACTTCCGGATTTTTGAAACCGTTGTAGTTATTCTGTCCGTTCTCGTTTGCATATTTGGAATCCCAATGGTGTTCCGGATCCGGGAAAGAACTTCCTGCTCCCCAAGCTGCCCAGGTAACATCAAAATCGTATTTGTCCATTCTTTCGGACCAATTAGCAAGATCGGTGCTCTCGATAGTTACTTGGATGCCGAGCTCCTTCACTCTTTCCATAAATAATGTAAAATATTTTTCTACACTTCTATCTCTTTCTAAAATATGGATCACGAATTGTTGTCCGTCTTTTTCCAGGAATCCTTTTGCATTCGGTTTCCATCCCGCTTCCGCAAAAAGTTTTTTAGCAGCCTCCGGATCGTAATCGATCGGAGGATTGGGTAATTGCCCGCCTTCCCATACCGAATCGTAATAAGAATCGGTAAGTTGGTATTCTCCGAAAGCAAGTTTATCTACCATAAGTTTTCTGTTTACCAAATGAGCGATCGCCTTTCTGATGCGAACATCGTCGAAAGGTTTTCTTCTCATATTGAACGCCCAACCTTGAAAGCCTGACTTTTTATCATTATAGATCTTTTGTTTTATGATATAATTTTTATCAAAAGGCTCACCTGTCGTCTCCTGGACCCAAGTTGCCGCCTTATACACGGGATATAGGTCTATATCACCTTTTTTGAATGCTTGGAAAGCGACTGCATCGTCGTTAAACACCTTAAAGATAAGAGTATTGAAATTATCCGTCCCCTTGTAAAAAGGGTAAGCTCTCATCCAATAATCGTTCCTACGTTTCATTTTTACGTAGATCCCTTTTTTGGCGGACTGTAATTCGTAAGGACCCGAGGTCACCGGGAACTCAAAATTTTCCTTATTAAAATCTTTCCCCGCATAATAATGTTCCGGAAGGATAAAGAAGTCGTACGCGATAAATTCGAAGTTCTTCCAGTGGATCTCTTTTTGAGTGAATTCCACCTCGTATTCGTTCACTAATTTTGGAGCTTCAAAACGAGAAAGATCGATCCTATGAAGTGCGGTATTATTCTTCTTATTCATGATGGTTTCATAAGTGAATAAAACGTCTTTTGCAGTAATAGGCTTGCCGTCGCTCCATCTTGCGTTTTTATCCAAATGGAACGTAAAAGTCTTTTTATCGGAAGAGATCTTCCAATAAGAAGCAAGCTTAGGGAGAGGCTCCAGAGTAATAGGATGTCTTTCCAAAAGTGGTTCGAACATCTGGCCAAAGATCTCGGCAGTTGTGGAAAAATTTTCCAAATACCAATTTAAAGATTTAGGATATTGATGGCTATATATCCTAAAGATCCCTCCTCTTTTTGCGTTAGGAGAAACGGAAGGATTCGGCTTTCTCAATACTTCCGGGATACTATTAGGATCTCCTTCCCAAGGAAGATCTTCAGTTGCGACTGAAATTTGAACTTCTTCCTTATCTTTACATCCGTTCGAAGAGAAGGAGATTACGGATAATAAAAGTATAAAATAGCAAATGTTTAGGAATTTGGAATTTTTTAGAGCAAGGTTCAAAGCACACCTCTTAGGAATGTTCGTGTTCGAAAGCTTCCGGGAAAACCCGATTTCAGGCAAACTTAAATGTAAAATTTTCGATGAAAAGATAGAATGATAAAAGCCTTACAGCTGATCTTTATTTGACCCTATGAGCAAAAACCACATCCGGAATTCGCTTTAAGTTGCCTAAGATCTCCTTTAATTGGTCCAAATGTTCCACTTCTATCATGAAGCGAGCCATCAAAGTATCCTTTTGTACGGTAGAAGCTCCGGCCTCCAGAATATTTGTCTGGGTACCTGAGATACTTTTTACCATCTCCAAGTAAATACCCTGACGATCCTTCGCTTTCACTTCCACTCGAACAGGTACCGGCTCCGTCTGGCCATAGTCCCAATCCACAGTGATCTGCCTGAGTTGTTCTTCTTCTCTTTGTTTTAATGCAACACTACAATTCTTTTTATGAACGGAAACACCACGTCCTCTAGTTACGAAGCCGATGATCTGGTCTCCGGGAAGAGGAGAACAACAACCCGAAAGACGGACCGGAATATCTCGAAGACCTGCTACCAAAATTTTTCCGCCAGCAACTTGGCCTTGGTGTGTGGCTTGTTTGGAAACCTTTTCGTTTGGTTTACGTTTGAGTTCTTCTAATACTTCCGCATTCAGAGTGAGTTCCGCCGCACTCTCTGCTCCTTGTTCCAGATCCTTGCTCGTTTCTTCTCTGAGTTTTCTAAAATAAGCGCGTAACTTTTGTCTGGCAGAAGGAGTTTTAACGATACGAAGCCAGATAGGAGAAGGTTTGGATCTTTTATCCACTACAACTTCTACCTGGTCACCGCTACGCAGTTCAGTACGAAGTGGGATCATTCTACCGTTGATCTTAGCACCTTTGCAATGCAACCCTACGTCAGTATGTATCCTAAATGCGAAATCAAGAACGGTTGCACCTTTAGGAAGTTGTATAATTTCTCCCTTTGGAGTGAAAACGAATACTTCATCCTCATGAAGATCGTATTTTAATTCTTCTAAAAATTCCTTAGGATCTAAAGAAGAATCCTGCCATGTTTGTAGGACTTCCAACCACTTAACCGTTAGATGTCTTTCATTAGCGTGAGTTTTGCCTTCTTTATAAACCCAGTGAGCGGCGATCCCGAACTCGGCAATCGCATTCATCTCAGCGGTTCGGATCTGCACTTCTAAAGGTTTTCCGTCGGGACCGATCACAGTCGTATGAAGTGATTGGTACATATTCGTTTTAGGGGTTGCGATATAATCCTTAAATCTTCCCGGAACGGGAGACCAAAGTGTATGCACAATCCCTAATACTCCGTAACAATCCTTGATCTCGTCGGTAACGATACGGATGGCTCTTAGATCGAAAATTTCGTCGAAGGTCTTTTCCTTCGTTTTCATCTTACGATAGATAGAAAAGAAATGTTTTGCTCTCCCTTCCACATTTGCGTTGATTTGGATCTCTGCAAGTCTCTGCTTTAGGATCAGCTGTAATTTTTCGATATAATCTTCTCTTTCCGATTTCTTAGCACTGATCCTCTTCTTAATGTCCTGGTATTCTTCGGGAAAGATGACTTGGAATGCGAGATCTTCCAGTTCGGATTTGACGGAATAGATACCTAATCTTCCCGCGATCGGTGCGTATAATGAAAGTGTTTCATTTGCGATCCTTCTTTGCTTTTCGGGAGGTTGGAAAGAAAGAGTCCTCATATTATGGGTCTTATCCGCAAGTTTGATCAGGATGACCCTAATATCTTGGATAGTAGCAATAATGATCTTTCGAATATTCTCAGCCGCCTCAGTCTCTTTGGACTGGCTTTTGATCTGAGAAATTTTAGTCACACCTTCCACAAGTTGGGTAATCTCGGTACCGAAATCACGGACCATATCTTCTTTTGTGTATTTTGTGTCCTCGATCACATCATGAAGGATTCCTGCAGAGATTACCTTCTCATCCAGACCCAACTCGTATAAAATAAAACCGACTTGAAGAGGGTGAACTATATAAGGTTCGCCGGAAAGACGGAATTGTCCTTGGTGGGAATCTTCCGAAACCTTATAAGCCTTTTCGATAAGCTCTAAGGCCTCCGGTCCCATGGTTTCGCGGACCCCTTCGAGCAACATTTCTTTGGTGGCAGGAGCCTTAACAAATCCCATACTTTTAGGTCCTTATATCCAAACCAAGATCCAAAAATCTGGTAGTATGAGTTAGGTATCCCATACTCACTCCTACGCCGGGGAATTCGGACAATGCTTCCAGTTTTTCCGGGGTAATCCCGCCGGAACATTCTATTAGGATTTTAGTATTTTTCTCTTTTACCCTTTGGAACGCTTTACGTGTATCAGGTATATTAAAATTATCTAACATTAAAACGTCCGGTTCCGCTTCGAGAGCATCTTCCAGTTGGTCCAGGGAATCTATTTCCAATTCCACCATTCTTCCAGGAAAATTGGATCTGATCTTTCCTACCGGGATTTTCGCAGACCCGAATAAAGCCAGATGATTGTCCTTGATCATCGCCATTTCCGAAAGATCCAATCTATGATTGGAGCCTCCTCCGCAATAAACCGCATACTTGGCAAGTTTTCTATAACCTGGCAGGGTCTTCCTGGTATCCAAGATCATTATACCCTTAGACCCGTATTGATCCACGACCTTTCTAGTCGAAGTAGAAATACCTGAAAGATATTGTAAGAAGTTTAGAAGAATTCTTTCTACACGCAACATGGAGAGAAGACTGCCTTGTATCTCGGCGATCTTGTCTCCTTTGACGAATTTTTCTCCATCTTTAAAGAAGAAGTTAAACTGCAAATCTCCGTCCGAAAGTTTGGAGAGCACTTGAGAGACACCGCTTCCGCAAAGAATGCCCTCTTCCCTAGCGTTTAAGTATGCAATCGCCCTTTGGTCAGGAGAGAATAAGGAAACAGACGTAATATCTTGGTCAGGACAATCCTCGTCCCACGCCATTTTAGCCAGAGGAAAATAATCCGCTGCGCTCGTCTCTGATATAGGCTTAGTATAAGCCCTCTTCACTTGGAATTCACCGCTAAGTAAAACTGTTTCGAATAATAAATGAGGATCAAGCGGAATTCGAAATTTTCAAACTCTACAAAAAAGAAAGGCCCGGAAAAATCCGAGCCTGCTATTTACGTGAGTTGCTAAAATATTAGACTTAAATCAACGAGCTTCTTCGTCGCTTTCCTGTTCACCAGAATCGGAAGGTTGCTCATTTTCTGTAGAAGGTGCTGGAGCCGCAGGCGGCTCCCCCTCCGATTCATTTGTGGATGGAGGAGGAGTTGTCGGATCTTCTTCTTCCGGTTCTTGCTCAGAAGTAGAGGCTGGAGGAGCTGTAGTCTCTTCCTTTTTCTCCGGAGTAGAAGCCTCTACTTTGTCGCTTCCAGTCTGCTTTTTAGGAGCTTTTTTAGGATCAAACTTAGTGGATCCTTTTGCTGGAGGAATTAGTAAGACTTGTTTAGGATAGATCAAGTTTGGATTTTTGATCTTACCACGGTTCGCATCATAGATACGTTTCCAAAGCTTAGAAGTTCCGTAATGTTGTTTGTAAGCGGAAATTCTCCAGAGACAATCTGCAGGAATTTTCTTACGAACTACATATTTTTTCCAGCCTTCCGGAAGTTCTCCGGAGGAAGCAGTAGAAGAATCTTCTCCTTTTTTGGTGGAAGAAGTGGAATCTCCTGCATCACCTTTACGGCCTGCAACGGAAGATCCAGTGCGTAATCTTTCTGCGATATCGTCGGACTGATCTACAACAATGCGGGAAAGTCTGATCGCTTCTTCGGATCTACCAATAGAATCTTCGTATTTTTCGGAGGAGTATAACTCTTCCGCGGAAACCAAAGACTCATCTGCCGCTTTTAAGTTCTCGTCAGCTCTTTGGTAAGAAGTTTGAAGATCTTTGCTGGATTTCAGTTTGGATTGGTCTATCGTAGATAACTTATCTTTAGCTTTTCCGATAGAATCTTTTGCTTCTGCCTTCTTCTTGAGTGCGTAAGCTTGGATATTTTTTGCTACAAGTTCGGCCGATTTTTGGCGGATCGCATCAACTTCGGAATAGCCTTCTTTGATCTTTCCTTCGTCAATTTTTGCCTTAGCAGCATTCAAACGTTCTCTGGTCTGAGCTACTTCAGGATCTTGGCCGCCGGCATATCTGTCCGCATCATCCAGATTTTTTTCGATATCTGCGAGAGAATCGATCAACTGTTGTTTTTGGGAAAGAGCCAAAGATTTGGCATCGCTTGCCGCCTTTTTGGACTCCAGATATTTTTTATTACTTTGTTCGTACTGATCGAAAGCTGCAAGACGGGTCTTAAGTTTTGCCTCGTCTCCGGATTCCTTAGGATAGGATTCCAAAGTGCGATCTGCATTGTCTCTTAAAGTGTCCCCTTCTTTCTTAAGTTCTACTGCATTATTATAGGGTTCTGCAGCAAGTTGGGAAGCATAAGCCTCATCCGCTTCGTTAATAGCGGTATTAGCTCCAGCCTTGGACTCTTCGGTCAATTGAGGATAAGATTTTTCTAATGCATCGTACGCTTTACTTTTTGCGTATTCAGCGCTTTTTTTAGTCTCGCCCAAGTCTTCGTTAGAAGCTTTTTCATGAGCGATCAAAAGACTTTTGCGAGCTTCCTCAAATTCTCCGGAAGAGTATCTTTCTGCGCCTGCATCTTTAGCGCGAGTGATAGCGGTTTTTGCTTCCGCCAATTCTTTTACGGGTAATTCCGAACCACAAGCAACCAGGAATCCTAAAACTCCCAGTACCAATGATGGGAACGATATAGCTCGAAAAGTTTTCATTTGTTTTGCACCAGCCAGAGGATCGTTAAAAAGCGCCTTATACTTATTTGAAGGCGGCAACTGCATCAGCTTCGTTATCAAAGATCTCGAAGAATGAAGTTAATTTAGTTAATTCAAATACCTTTCTTACGGAACCCGCAACGTTGATAATTTTAAGTCCGCCCTGGTATTTTTTTAAGTTAGAGAGGCTGGAAATCAAAGCACCGATTCCGGATGAGTCGATATAAGAGACCTTTTCCAGATTGATAATCGTATAGTATTTCTGCTCTTCAATGAGCTTTGCGATCACATCCTTAATCTCAGGGGCATTGTATAAATCGATCTCCCCATTGATGTCCAGAATTACGATGTTACCGCTTTCCCTTCTGGTGATTTCCATAAAAAATCAGCAACTCCTTTCTTTATCTGTTTGAACCATCCTACAATAGGGGGGGTCATTCTCTATATAGTCAACGAGAAATTTCCGGTCTTTCGTACAAATTTTTCCATTTAACGAAAAACTCGCTGAAATTTCCAACTTCGATGGAATGTCGAAGTTCTTTCATGAACTTTTTCATAAAATACAGATTGTGGTACGTGCTCAAGGAAAATGCACTTAGCTCTTTCACGTGATGTAAGTGTCTAATATACCCAATACTGTATCTTTTACACACTTTGCATTCGCATTCCGGGTCCATCGGCTCGTCTGAGAGCTTCCATTTTTCATTTCTGAGATTCACTTTTCCGCGAGAAGTAAATACTTGGCCGTTTCTAGCATTGCGAGTCGGAAGAACGCAGTCAAACATGTCGACTCCATTGCGAACTCCTTCCAAAATATCCGGAACAGTTCCAACTCCCATCAGATATAATGGTCTAGTTCTGTCGGTGAAAGAGGAAATTCCTTCCATAGTTCGGATAAAATCAGGTCTGGGTTCTCCCACTGAAAGACCTCCGATCGCAATTCCGGAGAATGGAAGTGATCGGATCTTCTCCAAACTCTCCAATCTAAGATCTAAATTAGTTCCACCTTGGAAAATCCCGAAGAGAAATTGATTACGTTTGTCTTTCTCCCAATAATTTACAGCTTCTTCTGCCCAACGATGCGTTCTGTCCAAAGCATCTTTGATCCGAGAAACAGTTCCGTCTCCTGGAGGACAATCATCCAGGACCATCATGATGTCCGAGCCGATCGCTCTTTGGATATCGATCACTTTTTGGGGAGTGAAAAAATGAGGGCTTCCGTCGATATGAGAACGGAACTCCACTCCTTCTTGTTTGAATTTTACGAGAGAATTCAGACTGAAAACTTGAAAACCGCCACTGTCAGTAAGCAGAGCCTTTTTGTAAGAAACGAAGTTTTTGAGTCCGCCGAATTTTTCCAGGACCTCTGTGCCTGGCCGAAGATAAAGATGATAGGTATTTCCTAAGATCAGTTCGTATCCTAATTCATCTATATCGTCTGAGTCCAGGGACTTGACGGCACCTCTTGTGCCTACAGGCATGAATACAGGTGTTGGAATTTCTATTCCGTTAAGAGATAAGGTTCCGGTTCGAGCGAAAGAATGTGGATCTGAAACCCTGGATCTATAGATCATTTTTTGTTCGGACAATTCGGATCCAAACAAGTGCCGTAAATATTCAAGCTATGACCTGTGATCTTGAAACCGTTACTTGCAGCAGCCTGCTCTTGCAACTGTTCGATCCTTTCGTCCATGAATTCTACGATCCTACCGCAATCTCCGCAGATGATATGATCGTGATGAGTATGACCTATAATGTGTTCGTAATACTTATAATCTTGGCCGAAATTATGCTCCTGCAATAATTTCGCTTCCACCATGATGGAGAGGATCCTGTAAATGGTGGCCTTGGAAATTTTATCCCTTTGGTCCTTGAATTCTTCCAAGAGGCTTTCCGCGGTGAAGTGATTGTGCAGGGAGAAAATACGTTCTGCGACTAACATCCTTTGGTTGGTGATCTTTAGTCCCTTTTTCTGTAAGTAATCAGAAAAAGTTTTCATCTCCATCCGGATGGAATCGTCTACGGTTTTCAGAATTTCAGTTTCTCGGTCTTTGTTCATTTTTTAGGAGGAATGAGCTCTCTTACAGAATTTTCCTTTCGAAGCAAGGAATCTGGGTGTTCACATTCTTTTTCCACAATTTAAGATCCAGTGATGAGAATTATCAAGTGGAATTTCATTTTTAGGAAATGAAATACTTACTCTTCCTCGCCTTCGATCTTGCCTGCGATAGAATAGTACCAGGCTCTTTCCATTTCTTCCGCGATACGGACTGCAAGGATTTTGAGTAATCTGGTCTGGGCCTGACCCTCTGTTTCTATAAAACCAACTTGGTCGGAGTAAATGATCCGAGCGGGGATCTCTGTTCTTTCTAGAGGAATTTTTTCTCCACCTGCTTTCTGGAGCTCCACTTTGCAGACTACGAACATCTCTTTACTCAACTGTTGACCGCCCTGATCTAAAAGAGCTCCCACTTGTTGGTAATGACTGATCTCTCCGTAAATACGATATGCGGCTTGGGACTTCTCCCTGGTCTGGATAAATCTTCCCCGATAATTGATCTCTTGTTTTACTAGATCGGAGAGAGTGGTATGCATCGCAATCCCGTAGGAATTGTTCCGAAAATTCTGCACATACACGGTGCGTTTGGAATCAGGAATGGGAATGCCGTCGATTTTAGGAGGATTGCCGGGCTCCCGAGTCATATAGGAGCAAGAACTCAGGCAAAATACCAGAAAAATCGGAACTATGAGCCTCATAACATCAGGCTTTTCTCCAAGTACAAGGCGGCAAGAAAATTTCTCTGATTTCAGGCTTTACAATTTAGAGGAACCGGATCTGAATTCGCTAATGGGAAAAAATTTCCTAAAACTTTTTCCACAAATCCCGCTTAGATCCGGACTCGTAATTCTACTAATGCTCTTACTTGCATGGGTAGAAGGTACAGCAGGGGAAACAGGTTCCAAAGTTTCCGCAGTTTCTCCTAATTTGAAAACAAGTCCTGCAATTCCAAAAAATATCTGGGACGATCTCACACCAGAGGTTTTGGCCGATCTGGGAAATTTAGGTTTTCCGATGGAAATGGAAACTCCGATTTCAGGTTCTTATGCAGAATATAGAGTGCACCATCTTCATATGGGCTGCGATTTTAAGACCTTCCATACAAATGGGATCTCTGCAATTTCTCCTTTCCAAGGATATGTGGAATCGATCGGCCAATCCACAAAAGGATACGGCTCCAATATTATTTTAAGATCTTCCGGTTCCAATTTAAAGGCAAAGTTTGCCCACTTACTCGACTTCAAAGGTTTCAGAAAGGATTTAGATCTGCTTAGGGAAGCATTGGCGTTACTCAGTGGCGGAGAATTTCAGGTAAAACTTTCTCCTGGTTCTTACAATCTCCCCAAAGGGGAAAATATTGCAAGGCTCGGAGAGTCCGGAACAGGGGTCAGCCATTTACATTTTGAATTACATTTACCTAATGGGACCTTAAATCCTCTCCCCTATTTACCTTTACGAGGAAAAGACAGATATTTCCCGGAACTTTTACTCTTATACGTAGATTCCGAAGATGGTGTGCAAGCTAGATTACCGTTGGAAAAAAAGGGAGAAGGCAAATTTTCTCTTCCAGGAAATCAAAAACTCAATCTGGCCGGAGGGGTCCGTTTTAGGTTAGCTGCATACGACCAAATGACCTCCCGGAACAAAAATAATTTATTCTTCGCAGGACTGTACAAAGACGAAACTACCTTATACGAAAGATCTTTTAGAGGAATGAGTTATGAAGAAGCAAGAATCCACCATGATATCTTTGACTCCAATCGTTCTTCTTTAAATCCACCTGCTTATGTTTATAATCTTTTCCCTGCAAAAGGCCCTAGTATAGATCTTAGGAATTTCGAGACAGGAAGCGTCGTAAAATTAACACTCAAAGCCTCCGATCATGCGGGAAATCATTCTATTCTTCCCATAGAAATAGAGGTCGGCACGGTAAATTCGAAAAAACCTTCCATTACAAAAACTGAATTCACTTCTTTGGACGGAGTTTTGAGGATCAAAACTCCGAACAAGACTACTTATGGACAAGGCTCTTTGATCTTTAAAAAATTGGAAAAGCCGGAAGAAGATCTGAAACTTCCGGAAGGATTAAAATCCAAAGGTCCTATTTATGAACTGGAATCTTCCGATCTTTCTTGGGTGGGAGAAGCGGAACTCATATGGAGAGGCGCTAACTTAGGCAAAAAAGATGGGATCTATATCTACGATAAACCTTCTAAAAAATGGTCTGCTTTAAAACAAAAAGGCCAGATTGCATTACTCACCAAACTCGGAGCATTGGCGGTTCTAACTGACGACGCAAAACCAGCAGTCAATTATCCTTATCTGATCACAAGACATAGAAGGATCAAGGGCCAAGAAGAAGAAGGAGTCGAAGAAAGATTATATACTGTTTCCGACACAGGCTCCGGCTATGCAGGCGGCGCAGAAGTTTTACTCGAAGGAGAAATTTACCCTAGTGAATTCGATGCGGATCGTAAGATGCTGATTGTCAAATTTCCCAAAACTTTCTCCGCTTGGAAAAAGTATATGTTACTCCAGATACGAATCAAGGATCGTGCAGGAAATTCTTCCGATTGGTTTACTGACCTGGTTAGATTTTAGTTTTAGAGACGCGGAGTTTAAAAAAGCCGCACAGAAATTCTCACGCAGAGGCACAGAGTCGCGGAGAATTGTTAGAATGTAGGAACTCCTACAAACCATCCCATCCTCTCTGCGTCTTCGCGGCTCTGCGTGAATTTATTATTCTCTACGTCTTAGTCCTGGTTTTGTAGAGAGTATCTACTGATCTGCAGAACCTTGAACTTGGTTTCTGTTCCACCAAGATTTAAAGAAGCGTTATCCCCTACTTTTTTACCTAAAAGAGACTTAGCAAGCGGTGACTGGTAAGAAATAATATTTCTTTCCGTATCCGCGTCCCAAGCCCCCAAGATAGAATAAGTTTGGTCTTCTCCGCTGGACTCATTTTTGAGTTTTACGGTAGTTCCGATATTGATACGGTCCGTTTTTACGTTGGAAAGGTCTAGAACGATGGCAGCTTTCAGTTCAGCTTCTAATTTTTTGATCTGAGCTTGGAGCTGGACTTGTTTTTCCATTGCGGCTTTGTATTCCGCGTTTTCTCTTAAGTCCCCTCTTTCTTGAGCCTCTCCGATATCTCTGGAGTTTTCAGGCATCTCAACGTTCACCAAATGATCGAACTCGGCCTTTTTAGCGTTCAGAGCGCGACGAGTAACAAGGACTGCATTTTCCGGAATTCTTGCCAGAACATCCTCGTCCTCTTCTTCATCATCCTCTTCTTCCCAGATCAGGTCCGGTTTCAAAGATCGGATAAGGGACATCAATTTGTCTTTTTCAGTCTCTTCGATATAAGGAACTTCTCTATATAGAGCGTAAACTTTGCGGATATATTCCGAGTCTCCGTTTTGGATAGCCTCGCTGATCACAGCCGCATCATTCCCGAAAAGGATCTCTTGGCAGGTGTTCTTAAGTTTGGTTCCCTTTTCCTCTATTTTGTTTAGAGGTTTTAATAAACGAAGAACTCTCAGGATTAGATCCTGTCTAGACACGTTCATCCATTCTTCTTCCCAAGTTTTGAGAAGGATAGATTTTGCCACCCAGAGGAATACTTCCGGATTTTCTTTGGCACGGCTGGATGCGGTCTCGATAAATAAGTTGAGTTCGGCAAATTTTCCGTCCGCTTCCAGAACGGAAACAACGTATTTGTTATTTTTAACAGGAACTTCAAACAGAAGTCCGACCAAAATATTGACCCAATCTGAATGGGATTTTTTCACTAAGTCAACGAAAGACTTTTTGATATCCAAGTTGCTGATCTTAGAGGAATATTCCAGTACCTCTTCTCTTTTGAGAGACTTAACGATCTTGGAAACATCTTCCAATTTTTGGTATCTTTGGAAATCGTAAGGACTTCCATCTTCTCCTTCCATGGTAGAAGCGACTTCGTCCAAATACAGATAAGCGACGATCTTACGGAAAGAATCGTGAGTCTGCTCTTCTTCGAAATAATGATGAGCGAAAGTATCGATCGCGGATTCGGCTTCTTCTTTGTTCCGAAGAGCTTCGATCGCTATGTCCAAACGTTTGGCAGGATCAGTGTTCGCGTTGAATTTTTCAGTCAATTCTTCGGCGTAAGTGATCGGTTTTTCACGATACCAAAGTTCGTCTTTTTTCTTAGGGTTAAAACCAAGATTATCTTCTTTTTTGATAACATTCTTAGCTTTGTTCCACCATTTAGACCAATCAACCACAGGGATGAATTTTCCTGCGATCTCCGCCTTCATTTCCGAAACCAACATATGGTTCTCGAAAGAAGTTAATAATTCCTTAAAGAAACCAGGAACATCATTCTCGAATAAAGAAACGACGGAAGCTTTGTCCTCATAGAATCTTACCCAGATATGATCTCCTTTCAGAGGTTTCAAGCTGGTGATCGCCATTTGGATGGAAAGTTTATGATTCTTCTTATCTTTGAAATCTACAAAGATAGAATCTCCGTTAGGCGAAATAGAAACGATCTTACCTACTCCCCAGTTCCTATGAAGAACGTAGTTGCCGGTATCGAATACGATATTTCTTTCGAAGTTGGAAATACAAACCTTAACAGGTTTTCTGTTATTTCCTAACTCGGACATTTTTAAGAAATCTTCCAACAAGCTGTGGTTGGCATATTTCAGTTTATAAACTCTGATCAGTTCGTTTCTTGCTTTGTTGGAAACAGGTTCATGATCCAAGATCTTTTTCAGGAGATAGATCACTCTGTCCCAATCTTCGGTAATCTTGAATGGATCAACTAAAGGATAAAGATAACCTGCTAGACGGGTCTTTTCGCGGTGACCCAAAAGGATACGTTCTATCTTTTCTACGAATTGGATATCGTCGTAGCTATTCGCTACAAAAATCGGCCAGATCTCTTCGAACTGTAAGTAATCTTTAGTCTTAGCAAAAGTCTCGATCGCTTGTTTTAGGTAAGCGACCGCCTTTTCTTTATTTTCATCAAGAATTGCTAATGCGTATTTTTTAGCGATTTCCGGGTTCTTACGATCTTGTTTCGCAAGTTTTTCCAGGATAGGCTTTAGCTCTTTATTCTTTTTTAATTTTTCAAGAGCTTCCGCTTTGAAACGAAGAGCGTAACGATCCTCTCCGAATTTTAAAATATTATCGGTGATATGTTCGATGATGACCCATTTACTGGCTTGTTTGAAAGAATCCAGTAGAGTCTTGAAGTAGGAAGCTGCGTCTATACTTCCTTTTTGTAATCCTAATAATCCAAGCATATATCTTGCGGAAATACTTTCTGGGTGATCCGCAAGATGTTCTTCCAATTTCGTTTTGGCAGAATCTATAAGACCGGATGATTGAAAGGATTCTATAAGATCGTCGTAAATTTTAAATTTAGATGCTGGAATGGAATTTGCGTCCGAGCGTACATAAATCTCCTCGTTAAAAAGAGAAGTCAGCTTGTCCAGTTCGCTGGCAGGCTTAGTTTCCGCGGTTGTCGCAGTTTCGTTAGACATAGGAATTACTCCGCCGACGGGGTCGGCATTCAAAAATAGGTTCGGATGGGCGGTTTTTTTGTCTCTTAAGAGCCCTTTCAGATCAATTATAGCAGCTTAGGCTTATCCGTAAACTAGAATTTGGGGAGCAGAGACTCAGAGAGCCCTTACTTGTCACTTAGGGAAGCATTTTGGCATTTATTTTCGTATAGAGACGCAGAGTTTGAAAGAGTCGCAAAAGCTTATGGCACGCAGAGGCGCAATGACGCGGAGGGAAGTTTTTGGATTTGTAGGAATTCCTTCATTCACACTCCTTCGCGGCTCCGCGTCTCTGCGCGAGAAAACCTTATTATCTCTTTTACCTCTGCGTCTCCAAACAAAAAACGCGGGAGAGTTCCCGCGTTTCATTAGCGTCCGACTGTGCGAGAAAGGCTTACTTGCCGTTTCCACCTTCACATTCTTTCTCCGCTTTCACTTTCAGCATCTTATCCAACTTACGTTTAGAGCGGCAATCATCCGCATCGAAGTCGATAGAAGCTCCGTCGAAGTGAACCTCGAATACGTCGGAAAGAACTCTTAGCTCATCAAAGAAGAGGTATACAGTTTCTCCGCTTGTATCGTTACGAGAGCGAATTTTAAATTGTTTGAATACGAGCGTCTTTACTTGAGGGAAAGAGTTTACGTCCTGAGGAACTCCCGGAGGAATTTCAAAAGTAAGCGGTCTCCAACCGATAAAGTCCAGATCTCCGAATTGGAAGATATGAGAATCACCCTTCCAATCTTCTAACCAACCTTCCAAGTTGTATTCATTACCACGACCGCAAACCCATACAGAAACCGCTTTTACGATCCCTGGGAATTCAACTCCGTAGATCTTGAATTCTTTTCTTTTGTTGTTCGCGTCCAGATAAGCCATTTTACGAGTGATCTCGTATTCTGGAGTACGAGGAGGACGGATACTTACGGTATTATCTCCTGGGAAAGTAAATGCAAACTTTACTCCCAAAACTTTTCCGGTTGCAGCGTCTACGTTTTTGATGTCTCCAGGTTTTCCAGGAAGAAGTTTAACTTCTCTCAATGCCTGTGCGTTAGAAGCAGTAGGCTGATATTGAGCCTGTTGTCCTTGAGGAACTAAGGTGTCCTTATCGGTAGCTACTTCCCAACCATAAGGAGCGGAACCTGGAGGATTGTCCCAGGATTCCACAGTAATAGAGCGTAACTCCATTCCACTTACGTCGATACCGGTAGGAGATTCGATCCCACCTTTTTTCTTTTTGATAAATTGCGCGCTCACGGTCCCGAGAAGAAGGATGGAAGAAATACCTACTACTACTGCCGCGGTGATTTTAGTTTTTTTGCTGAGGTTTTTCATACGTGTCCTACCGGAGAGATATCACCAATTGTCCTTAATTTCAGAACCAGGATACTTCGTATCAGATTTATCGGCACGAACTTCTAAATCATCTAAATAAAAGTAGAAGCTTCCACCTACTTCATGAACATCAGAGGTCACGAAAATGGAGACGAATCTTAGGTTCTTGTCCAATAGTGCGAATCTGGTACTTTGAGGAACGAATCCCGGAACAGTTGCAGTTAACTTTCTCCAACCGAAATAATCCAAGCGACCCATTCTGATATTATGGGTTTTTCCTCTGTAGTCTCTCAGTTTAACGAATAGAGTATGACGGAATTTTCTTCCCAGAGCCCAAATTGAGATCTGGCGAGCTTTTCCTTTTACGATATATTCGTGAGGAGGGAAAACTTCTACACGATCGAATCCTCTATCGTTATAATACGTTTTGATCCCGAGGATATGGTTCTTTTCTAATTGGTCTCCACCATTATCCGGAACGGTATTCTCGTCGAACACGTCACGGATCAGACCTCTTTGAACCATCTTAAGAGTTTTAGTCTCTCCCAGGGGAGATGTAGACTTAGCTCTCCAGTCTTCGGACTCCTCGAAGTTTTCGAGTATAATTTTCTCGAGGGGATCCGGTGCTTGGCCGCCCTGGCCGCCTTGGTTCCCTCCCGCAGGCTGCTGACCGGAAGTTCCGGTAATCGCCAAGAAAAAGAGAACGCTAGCTAATAAGTACGTCTTTTTCCCCATGAGAACATCTCCTAAAGATTTAGTGCAATCCAATCTAATTCTGAGAGGGAGGGATGTCCGTAATATCTCCATCCTGAATCAGGCCTTGGAATTTACGTAATACCTCGATCATCTTTCCGACACCTTCTGCCGGAATGAATATGGAAGATTTTTTGCTATTGGACCATTCGGAAACTTTTAAGTAGTATCCGTTCTCGTTCCGTTTTAGATCTACCAGAAACTTTTTGTTCTGGGTGGCGACCTTCTCCGTTAGGATTTCGGGGTCCAAATAGATTTCTCCTTCCCGTCTCTGTGTATAAATATCGGTAGCCTAAGTTCCAAAATTAGCCAAGTAAAAAGTTTTTTGCAATCCGGAAGAAAAAATCGAAAGAATCCCTCTCGCAAACCGAAAAGTAGGCCACGATCCGCGGCAAACTATGAGACATAATCAGGCCCCTTTTTTCATTTTTTCTCACACAGAGACGCTAAGACACAAAGGGTTTTAGATTACTTTATGAAGAATAAACATATTGTAGGAACTCCTTTACCCCAACCTCCGTGGCTCTGTGCCTCTGTGTGCAAAACTCTATGTCTCTCCTCAAACTCCGTGTCTCTAAACTCCGCGTCTCTTATTCCAGACAAGTATCCCTATGATCCAGATATAGTTCAAAGCGAGAAGCCCCGCAAGTCCCAGGACCCCCATATTGAACAAAACTTCTTCCGGATTGGAGATTGGAAGTAGGATCCTTGGGTTTTTGGGCGGATCGAAACCGAACTTTTTAGAAGCTTCCTGGACTGCTTCCGCATAATACGAGTTCAATCCCGCAATATTGGAATGTGAAAGTGACTGCCCTACCCTAGGGTTCTGCTTCTCCCAATCGCATACTTTTTCGGAGAACTGGGGGCAAACTGCCCAGGTTAGGACCTCATCCCCTTCTTTCCAGTCAGAGGAAACCCAGGGCGCCACATGGAAATACAATGTTTTTTTAATAGAGCCTGGTGTAGTCTTGGTGATCTGGTATTTGTATAAAAACTTGGAATCAGTGAATCTATAGATATGCGAATTGGAAACTCCGCTTTCCTTTTGAAAGATCGTTTGTTCCGGAGATTTTAGACCCAAAAAAAATCCGAATGCATGGCTTAAATATAAAGCGGAAACTGGTGCGGAGATAAATCCCAGGAACAAAGCGAAGAATATACTATTTCCGTAAAACTTGGTCAGTCTTAGGGTCATAAAGAACATAGGGAGAAATAAAAAACCGAGGCAAGCGATTGTAGAGATCAAGGTCCCGAAAAGACCGATCGGTAAGAAGAGAGCGGCCATTCCGTTTACGAAAAGTAGGCCCAAACCCAATAACCTCCAAGGAGGCTCCGGTTTTTTAGGCTTTTGGTTTTCCCAGTTTTTGACTAAGGCAAACATCTCCCCTATTCTACGACGATAGAGGAAGAAAATCCACTCCAGATTTTTGTGCCGAGGGCCTCTAATTTGCTGGGATAAGCTAAAGAGAATAGAATGCCTCTCGTACCTCTTAGGTAAAATTTTTCCAAAACGATTATTTGGCTTTTACGGCCATCTTCTCCCACAAAATCGAAACTTGTTCTATATAAATCCCCTTCTTTTTTACGAAGATAATTCCATTCCCTCATAGTCCTGGAATTGATCCCTCTGAGCGAGTCCCATATAAGATAGTAGTTTTGTGCGTTAAAGATAGAAGGATGGAAATGAAGCGTGGTGCCAATCGTGAATACGATCCGATCCGGCCGGAAGAATAATATACCTTCGTTACTCTTTCTATATTCCTTTTCGAAAGGAGAAGGTCCTCCTTCCACAGGAAAGTTTTGGTAGAATCTATGCACTTGCCAAAGATAATCCGAATCTTCTCCGGAAAATTCTCTGTCCTCATCAGGGAATAAATAAGTTAGATCCGGAGGTAGATCGAATGAATATGCAAAGTCTGCACTTCTGATCTTCAAAACTTCAGGTGTCCAACATCCAAATGGATCCGTAAGTCTTTGCAGCTCCTTTTCTTTATGAGAATACTGGTCTAAAAATTTTCCCAAAAGTTTTGCCGTTTTTTCATAACCTTCCGGTACCAGTTTTCCGTATCGCAAACGATAACAGTACATGGAACCTTTTAATAGGCGGATTGCGGAGTATGGATTTGCATGTTTTTGCAAACTTTCCGCCTCGCTATAATGTAGATCCAATTCTTGTCTGTTCGGAAACACTTCTTTGTAATTCCGATCCAGGATCATTTCCACTTTTCCGTCTTTGTAAAAACGATAATTGCGAGATCTGGAGTCGGTTTTCCAAACGAAATGAGAGCTTAGCCTAAACGCAGTTTGCAGCCTGTTGTATAGCAGTTCTTCTTTTTTTTCTTGGTCAGAAAACCAAGGCTGGCGTAGAAGCGGGTCTATTTCTTGCGCAAACACCGGAGCGACGGGTAAAAAAAAGATAAACAAAAAAATAGAATATAATATTTTTATAATATATAGGATGCGAAAAAAGGGTCTTATATTGGAGACGGATCTCACTTGAAGAGCCCCTCTAACTCTCTTAACGCGCTTATCCCTACGATTTCCATTCCGGGGATTTTTTCAAGTTCTGCCAGATTCCCTTTAGGAAGAAATACTGTTTCGATCCCTACGCCTTTCAGTTCTTTCAAACGAAGAGAGACCTGTCCCACGGACCGGACTTCTCCGGATAATCCTACTTCTCCAATCACAGCAAAACCGGATTGGACCGGTCTTTCCGTATAACTGGAAAGTATAGAAGCACAGATCGCAAGATCGAGTGCCGGTTCATCCACCTGCAATCCTCCTGCCAGGTTCCCGAATATATCACATTCCGATAATGTATGTCCTAAGTATTTTTCGATGACTGCAGCAAGCAGGATAAGTCTACGAGTGTCTGGACCTTCCGCCATTCTTCTTGCTTGAGAATAATTGGTCCGACTCACCAAGGCTTGGACTTCTACACTGAGGGCTCTACTTCCCTCTACAACGGAACTGATGACTGAACCGCTTTTTCCTTCCGTAAGAGAACTGATAAATACTCTTTGTCTGTCTTTTACTTCTTTTAATCCGGATTCCAACATTTCAAAAACGGCAAGGTCTCCAACCGCGCCGAATCTGTTCTTTACGGCACGAAGAAGTCTGAAATAATTCAGTTTGTCCCCTTCGAAGTACAATACCGTATCGACTAAATGTTCCAATACCTTAGGACCTGCGATCGCACCATCCTTGGTGATATGTCCCGTCATTACGATCGGGATTCCGGTTCGCTTCGCTGTTTCCAATAGAACTTGCGTACATTCTCTTAATTGTGTGACTGTACCCGCTTGATTTGGAAGAGCTTCTCTCGTAAGAGTTTGGATAGAATCTACGAATACTAGATCGGGGGCCACATCCTCGACCATTGCGGAAATATTTTCCGCATATGTTTCGGAGGAAAGAAGAAGGTTCTCCGATAGAACATTCATCCTTGCAGCTCTTAGTCCCACTTGAGCCGCAGATTCCTCGCCGGAGATGTATAATATTTTTCTTCCTTGAGAGATCATACTTCGGCTGATCTCTAAGATGAGAGTGGACTTACCTACTCCAGGTTCACCGCCCACTAAGATCAAACTTCCCGGAACAAGTCCTCCGCCTAAAACCAAATCCAATTCGGAAAGACCTGAACTCAGACGTTTTGTATCGTCCGAAGGAATGGAATCTATAGGAACAGGTTCTTTATAGACCGCGGATTTTTTATAACTGGGAGAAGAAGAAAAACGATCCCCTCCCGATTCTTCCACAATCGTGTTCCATTTACCGCAGGATTCACATTTACCTGCCCAACGGGAAAATTCCTGTCCGCAGGATTGGCAAAGAAAGACTTTGGAAATTTTCTTTTTCAATGTTCGAATAAATTCTCCATTTGGAGCCAATCGATCTTATTGAATACGGGAAGGCATTGGAAGGCTTCTTGAGCGAGTTCGTATCTTCCTTCTCGGATGAGTATCTGAGTGAGTTTTTGGGAAAGAGAGATCAGGAACAAAACATCTCCCGACGCATATTCGATCTGTTCTTTAGTTAAACTTTTTGCTCCCCAATCGGAGGACTGGTTTTTTTTGTCCAAGGTCTCGTCGAAAAATTCTCTGATGATATCTTTCAGACCATGTCTGTCGGTATATGTGCGAGCAAGTTTGGATCCGATCTTAGTGCAGAAAACTCCCTTGGTCAAGATCCCAAGTCTATATCTCAAGAATAGAGTATCCATACGAGCAAAATGGAATACTTTTATAATATCGGGATTTTCAAATAATTTTTTGAGTAAAGGGGCCTCTTTTTGGTCCGGCAAAATTTGCACCAGGCTCACCCTATTTTTAGAATCGCAGATCTGAACCACGCAAAGACGATCTCTTCTCGGGTTTAAACCCATCATTTCGCAATCTACTGCCAAATGATCTTCTTCTAAGTATTC
Organism: Leptospira licerasiae serovar Varillal str. VAR 010; assembly: GCF_000244755.1. Classification (NCBI taxonomy): domain Bacteria; kingdom Pseudomonadati; phylum Spirochaetota; class Leptospiria; order Leptospirales; family Leptospiraceae; genus Leptospira; species Leptospira licerasiae. The sequence continues at coordinate 182,787 of NZ_AHOO02000011.1, forward strand.
TTTGAATCTTTCTTCGGAAAGATCCCCCGGAAATAGATCCGGTCTATTGTTCGCGCGGTTAGATGCCATAAAGCCAAAATAATCGAATAGGATCTCCGGTCCGCAAGAAAAGTCCGACCTCTCCACCGGTTTTTTTCCTTTTCTATCTTTCGAATCAGTAAACCATCGTCCCAGAATGAAAGCAGTTTTGCGAACCCGTATCTATGAAGAAGAACAAAAATCTCAATTCGAGTTTCCGGCTGGAAGAGCGGAGACCAAGAGCGATTGCGGGAATTATAAGTTTTCCTTTAAACTAGTCAAATCCCAGGGCAAATCGACATACGCTCCCGTTTTAGAATGGATAGCGGAAAGAAGACCTCCCGCAGGTCTGGAACTTTTGACCCTGGAATGGGAACTTCCTTCTCATGGAATCAAAGAAGGTAGGATCTTTAGACATGGATACCAGTCCTGGAGCCTTTCCGCTTCCGAAAATTTAGAAGACGCGGATATTTCTCCTAAATTAGGATTTTTACAATTCTCCCAAGAAAATATTTATTCAGAACATGAAGGAGAAGAAGGTAACTGGATCTCGGAAGCCTATGTTATCTTATTACCTAAGAACGAAGATCCCAAATTTTTTGCAGGAGCAGTTTCCAAAGGAGAAGAAGGAGTAAAGTTTAAAATACTGACTTCTACTTCTTCCAAAAAAGCAGGAGAGAATTTTTTCAGCGGAGATATTCGAGTGGTATACGATTTTTATCGCTTCGAAGATTTTAAAGGAAATAAACTACCCCTCACACAGATCCGTATTTCCAAGTTCGCGGGAGACGAAGCGATCTTTATCAAAAATTATTTTTCGGAACTTGCAAAAAATCTAAAAGTAAAACTTCCGGAAACTCAAGTGCCTACGGGTTGGTGTTCTTGGTATCATTACTATACTAAAATTTCGGAAAAGATCATTTTACAAAACTTAAAAGAACTTAGATCCAAAAATTTAGGATTAAAAGTTTTCCAAATAGACGACGGTTACCAAGCGGAGATCGGAGACTGGTTAGAAACAAACGATCGTTTTCCAGGCGGAATGGGTCTACTCGCAGAAGCGATCCGTTCCGAAAAATTACTCCCAGGGATATGGCTTGCCCCGTTCTTAGTTCGTAAAAAATCCAAATTTTTCCAAAAATTCCCCGAAGCGGTTTTAAAAGACAGGGATGGGAATCCGGTCCCTGCACTTTGGAATCCGAATTGGGGAGTGGATTATACTTATTGTTTAGATGTAACGCATCCAGCCTCCAAGGAATTTATAGCCACGGTTTTCAAAACCATCGTAAAAGAATACGGATACAAATACCTAAAATTAGACTTCTTGTATTCGGCATTATTGCCTGGCTGGACTTACGATCGTAACCTATCACCTCATACTCGTTATGCGGAAGCCATAAAATTCATTCGAAAAGTGGTCGGAAAAGATATATTCATTCTGGGTTGTGGAGCACCAATGCTTCCTTCTATCGGACTATTCGATGCGATGAGAATTTCCTGCGATGTGGCGCCTTTCTGGTACAGAGAAAAATCCAGGATCTTAGTAAAGGATCGAAACGGACTCTGCACCGAAAGAGCTCTTATCAACGATATTACCAGAGCTTCTATGCACAGAACGCTTTGGCTGAACGATCCGGATTGTCTTTTGGTCCGCAAAAAGAAAAACAGCATGACCGAAGCACAAACTAAGATTATGGCAAGCATCATGTCCGTCTCCGGAGGAATGTTATTCGTTTCGGACGATCTATCTCTGGTTAACGAAGATCGTTTGGAATTATTACAAAAAAGTTTGGCGCTCCAATCCAAGTGTAGGAGTAAAACTCCTCTTCCTGTGGGACTCGGGACTGAGTTTTTCCCGAACGCTCTCTACAATCCTTCCGGCTATTTAGGGATTTGGAATCCAAGCGACGAGAAAAAAGAGATATCTCTTTCCTTATTCTTCCCTTGGGACAAAAAGAATTCCATAGATTATTGGACCGGAAAAAAACCTGAGTCTTTGGAAATAGATTCCCGTAAAAAAATTCTCAAAATTGAAATGGAACCTTGGTCCACGGTGGTCCTACATTCCGGAAAACAAAGTTGACTCTTACTGAATTCAGGAAGAGAATAGGCGCGAACGTGTCAGAAACTTTCTTCCAAGATTCGGAAGAGCAAAGGCGAGGTACATCGATGAAATTTTTTCACAAAATTCTGGGAGCGGGTTTCCTAACATTCGGGATCCTACTCTCCCAAAATTGTTTTATAGATTCCATTTCAAATTCACTTTCTAAATCTTCGGATTCACTACAAAGTATTTCCAATGCTGTGGTATCCGTAGTTTCTTCCGTTTCCTCCTCTTCCAAGGACGAGGCTGCGGAAAAAAAAGGATATAAAAGAGATGTGGAAAATCTTACCGCTTTCTATCTACAGACCGGATCCACTCGTTCTTCCGAATTCGAATCCGATCTCGCGGAACTCGCTTCTAAAAACGGAGTGATCAACTGGAAAAATTCGGAGAGCACTTATGTTTCCATCGGAAGAGGACTCAAAAAAGCCGGAGTTAGCGAAGAAGGTTTTAAAAACTTTGCTGCTAACGTAAATTTCAAACCGCCAATTGTAAAAGCTTTGGAAAGAGGTTATCTTTCCCTTTAATTTGAGATCGAGTATATATAAGCGGCTCTTTTATAAGAGTCGCTTCTTTCTTCTTTTTTTACTTTTTCCCTTTACCACTCTTCATTCCGAAGATCCATATCTCGATTTCATATATGTGGATGCAAATACTGGACAATCCAGTGGAGGACATTCCGCTCTTAGATTCGATGATACAGTTATTCATTTCCAATACTATCCCGACGAAATATTCAGAGTGGTCCGCGAATCTTACGATAGATTTTCCTATTCCTATAATACCTATTCCAATCGAACGAGCAAGATCGCTCGAGTGGCAATCTCCGAAAGAGATCTGGACAAGATCCGAACTGGTTTTGAAAAATTGGCGCTTATTCAATTCAAGCATATTAAAAATTTGGAATCTATTCGGGCGGACGTACAATTCTTAAAAGAAATCCAAAAACCTGAAAAAAATATCAAGATCAGAACATTCGGTTATTTCAAAAAAGGAGAAGGCCCTAAACCTTCCTCTTTAAAGGAAGAATTAGACTCTATCCTCGGTAAAGGTTGGCTCGGAAAAACTCGGACTCGGATCAAACAGGAATTATACTCGGCAGTCATCGAAGGAAAATTTATATTATTCTCCGAGGCTCCTGCTGTCCAAAACGGGATCTATCCATTTTATAAAGAAGGAGTATCTTCTTGGTTTTTACCGAGATTAGAAAAACTTTCCGTTTTAGAGATCCTGGATGCAGGATACTCTTTAGATCCTGAAACGATATTTCTATCTTCAGGAGTTTCTTTAAGCGAAGAAGAAAAAGCAAAACTTATCTCTCTCAGAGAATCGCTGAAACTTTCCATTATAGAACTAATCCAAGAAGAAAATTCAAACTGGGGTCACGGTATACTCGTCAACCTGGCAAGATTTTTAGTTTTAGAGAAAAGTATCCAAGAACAGAGGCCTTATTTTTTAGTCACTTTCCCTGAATCAGTTTCACAGATCACTCCTACCACATGGTCCAAAGACAAAAAAAGTGTAGAGGCAAGTTCGGATTTATTATTAGAGGCTTCTAAAACGTTTAGAGAAGAAAGGCTAAAATCGGAAAATCTCACCGAGGAAAATTATCTCACCTGGGAAGATCTAGAGAATCGAGACTGGGAATTGAGAACTGGATTAAGCAGAGGAATTTCCATACGAAATACTTTTGATCGACTCTCACCGGATCTTTCCGGAAACTTTGTATTCTCATTTCCGACCCCGGGACCCGAGATTATCTCGGAAAACTTACGACTTTCGAAAAAAGAAGAGTCCATATATTATGAGAACCTAAAACGTTTTTATACTTTCAAACTGATCACTAAAAACTGCACTTCTGAGATTTTCGACTCTTTGGAATTTATTCTAAATGAACAAGAATACCAAAACGTTCTGGGAAATAGAATAGATCCTCATTCTTCTCTCACTTTTATCCCATTTATCGCGTACGATTCGATTAAGGAAAAATGGAAGGTCAAAGAGGAAACCTTGGAACTTTCTCATAGAAAGGCATCTTTGGAAAAAATCTACGGATCGGCCCCCAAGTGGAAGTCTTATCTAAAGGAATCCAATGTTTTCAGTTCCAGCATATATAGGCCCAACCCTGATGATTCCAGTTTCATATTTTTTACGGATGATATAGTTCTACTTAGGCCGATCTATGGGATTGTAAATTTGGGCTGGGGGATCGGAAATTTTGCTGCAGGGATTTTTACCAGTCCGTTCGACAAGGGCAAAAGAGTAACGAACGGACTTCAGTCAGCATTCTTCTCCTTGCCTGAATTATTCTTTTTTAATATTCGAAAAGGCACCTTTCCGGGAGCGAAACCGAATCGATCAGAAAAGAAATTAGAGCCTCAGAAGTAGATAGCTGGAATCATCCCTAAATTCTCTAGTAGGCAAACTTACTTTGCTAAAAGTGCGGATTGCTTCTTGGTAATCTTCTATGCTTAGACCTTTTTTGCGGATATCCTCCAGCTCTTTGAATAGAGGGCTGGAAAGACTGTTTAACAAACCGTCGCTGTATAAGAATAAAACGTCTCCTGATTCGTAAGGAATTTCGTGCGACTCGAATTCAAGAGCGTCCATAATCCCAAGTAGCTGTCCTGACTTTTCATTCAGAAGTTTTTGTCCGGCGGCCTGATACAAAACAGGAAAAGGATGACCTCCCCTGGCATAACAGATCGTCTTTTTTCCAAGATCGATCACTGCAACTGCAGCAGTAAGACTATGAGTCCCGATTTCTTGGGCAAGTTCTAAATTCATTCTTTTTAGAACATGAGAAGGATCCTGGTTCTCCTTATACGCTTCTCTAGCGATACTAGTCATAAGGAGTCCGATGAGTCCAGAAGTCACTCCGTGATCCTCGATATCTCCAAGCAGGACCATTACCTTGTTATCAATTTTAGAAAGAACATAAAAGTCTCCGCTCACAAAGGACGCAGGAGTATTGTCCACCGCCACTTCCAGTGGAGAAATTACCGGAACAGAAAGGATCTTTTTTTGGATTTTAGAGGCAAGCCTCAGATCTCGAAGGATATTTTCGTCCCTTGCTTCCTTCTCCTTTAGCAAAGTATAATAATCCAATGCTCTTTGGACTGCGATACGGACAGTCTGGAGCGAGAACGGTTTTAAAAGAAAATCGGAAGCCTTATGAGTAAGGGAGGTTACTACATTATTTATATCCCTTTCTCCGGTCATCATGATCACTTGGGTGCCAGGATTCAAATTTTTGAAATAAGGTAGGACGTCCAACCCGCTGGTCTTCGGCATATGGATGTCTAAGAATACGATCGGATTGGTCTCTTTTTCGAAATATTCCTTACCCTTCTCCACAGAATCGAAAAAAGTAGAATTGTAACCTAATTTCGAGAGAAGAATTTCCAGAGCTTCTCCTACGTCCCGATCGTCGTCTATGATCAGAATTTCGGGCTTAATCGTAATTGATGTCATCTAATCGATCCTAGAAAATTCCCTGGTCTCGGAAATTCTGGCAACCATAGAATCATACTGTTCGTCAAACAAGGATTTTTCGAGATACGGATTAGTCGCGGACACCATTTCTCCGTAACTCCAAGAGTATACTGCAGAGGTCTGACGATCTAAAATTTTTCCGGAATGGATAGCTCCGGAGAGAGATCTCAGATTTTCTTTTTTAAAACATCTGAGTAGTGCCCTAAATTCCCCCTCTTTTTCCGGAGACAAGTATCTGAAATTTTTATGAAATAGAACTGCGTCGTGAAAATATTCCGGAATATTAAAAGCACCCGCTGCTCCGATTTTTCCCGAAAGTAAGCGGATAAAAGAAGTGATCTCGTTCATTATATTCAGGCCCGGATACTCCTGACCTTCGAATAATTTTTTCTTTTCTCCCAATTTTCCGAGCCTTACGTTTTGACTTAATAGCCAATCTATATATATCATGGGAAAAGATTCGTTTATTTTTTTGAAAAGAAAATCGGAGAACTTCAAACGCATATGCACCAAAGTTTCGTTCTCTTCCGTTTTAATGTAGATACGATTATCCACTTCCGAGATCCCATGGATTTCTAATTTAGTTTCTTGGAATCCCCGGAACTTCAACATTTCGAACATCCCGGATTGTTCCAAAAGTTCCTGCACTTCCTTAGCGGAGAATCTATTGAATAAAGTATCTTCTATCCCTAAATGTGTTTTGAATTCCCTGTTTACGTCGATGAGACCTAATGCCTCCGGATCGATATAACTCTGACCCGATGTGGATTTATCTGAACCGGAAAATATACTCATGTAATTAAATTAAAGAAGCGAAAACCCTGATCGTATTAAAATGGATACGTACAGTGTCATGGAAATTTCTTGCGTAACCGCCTGCAGGCATAACTACCACAGGAATATCCAAAGAATCCGCAAAAGTTTTCACCATCTTATCTCTTGCCTTCAACCCATCAAAAGTAAGCTTAAGATCCCCAAGAGAATCATCCTCGAAAGGATCCGCACCAGCGAAATAATAGATCAGATCCGGTTTGAATTCCTTTCGGATCTTCTCTAGTCCTTGTTCCAAACTTGAAAGATAAGTTTTATCATTAGCCCCTTTATCCAAAGGTACATCCAGATTGGACTTCTCTTTTTTAGGATATAAATCTTCTTGGTGCATGGAAAAAGTCCAAACGGAAGGGTCTCCGTGAAAAATTTTAGCGTTCCCATTCCCTTGGTGAAGATCTAGATCGATAAATAAAACCTTTCGTTCCGGATGTTTTTGCAGATATAGTTTCGCAGCGATTGCGGCGTCGTTCAAATAACAAAAACCTTCCGCACGATCCGGCATACTATGGTGAAAACCGCCGCCGATATGGTACACATATTTATAATTTTCGGTCATCTCTGTCGCAAGAATGGTCCCTCCCACTCCTAAACAAAAACTCCTGACCATGGTTTGGTTGAGGGGAAGTTCCGAATACATGGTCCGGTCCGTATATCGCAAATTCATAAAATCGGAAATGAATTCCGGAGTATGGACTAGGCTTAATTCTTCCTCTCCAACCGGGGCCGGCTGAAGGGCAGGCAAAGAAGAAAGTTTAGGATCTTCCTTGACTTGATTGTATATCATTGCGTATTTACGTGCGGGGAATACGTGGGGACCAAGGTCCATATTGTATTCCGGATGATAAACTAGAGCGAGCCGTTCTAACAGTTGGCGCAATTGGGCGTGCCTTTTTTTTCCCAAGCTTACCCTTCCGTTTCGCCCCGTAAAGAACGAAATAGCATTCTTAAATACGTCCAAATTTTCGGAGGTTCCCATTCATGTTTAGCCCGGAAAAAAAAACCAAAATGGTCTGCACCATCGGCCCTTCTTCCTCAGATGAAAATATTATCACTTCACTTCTCCGAGCCGGAATGGACATCGCGAGAATGAATTTCTCTCACGGCACTCACGAAGTTCACAAAAAAGTTTTCGAAACTTTGCGAAAATGTGAATCCGATTCCGGCGTTCCTTTAGGCATCATGGCGGATCTGCAAGGGCCAAAAATCAGGACCGGAAAACTCCGGGTTCCCCAAATCGAATTGGAAAAGGGAAACAAGATCAGACTTTTACCCGACGCGGAATACTTAGGGGACTCCGAGGCGATCGGCACTACCTACCCTGCCATGATAGAAGATCTTCGTTCGGGAGACAAACTATTAGTAGATGACGGTAAACTCGTACTAGAAGTCGAATCCAAATCAAGCAAAGAAGCTCTTTTAAAAGTTATAATCGGGGGAATTCTAAAAAGCAACAAAGGAATTAATTTACCGGGAACTCCTATCTCTGCGCCCGCACTTTCCGAAAAAGATCTGCAAGATCTTAAGTTTGCGTTAAATTTAGGAGTGGATTACGTCGCATTAAGTTTCGTAAGACGAGCTTCCGACCTAGAACTTGCTAGAGAAATGATGAGAGGGACCCAAACCGGGCTCATCGCCAAAATAGAAAGACCGGAAGCGATCCGCAATATTGACGAAATTTTAGAAGCAGCTGACGGGATCATGATCGCAAGAGGAGATTTAGGAGTAGAAGTGGAAACAGAAAGAGTTCCGGTTTTACAAAAAGAACTCATCTATAAGGCGAACAGAGCAGGCAAACCGGTAATCACCGCCACCCAAATGTTGGAATCCATGGTGGATAATCCAAGACCTACTAGAGCGGAAGCAAGCGATGTCGCAAACGCAGTCATGGATGGAACGGACGCCGTCATGTTATCCGGAGAATCCGCGAGCGGAAAATATCCTGTGGAATCCGCAGAAATGATGGCGAAGATCCTAAGAGAAACGGAAAACTTAGATCGGATTTACGAGATCCATTGGAATTTAAAAAAATCCGAATTAGAAATAGAAAGAGCGGCGCTTGGTTCTGCCGCTAGAGAGATCGCTCATAGTATCAACGCGAAAGCGATCGTGAATTTTACGAGAAGCGGATATTCGGCTCTTATTACTTCAGAGATGAGACCTAAGGTCCCTATTCTTTCCTTTACTCCTTATTTGGCGACTGCAAGAAAAATGAAATTATACCGAGGAGTACAACCTTATGTAATGCCGTTTATGGAAACTTTTTTCGACATGATCCGCTATATGGAGACTAAACTTCCGGAAGATGGAATGCTGACCGCGGGAGATATAGTTGTTATTCTTTCCGGTGCGCCGGGCGGAGAAGCTAAGTCCGTGGACTTTTTACAAATTTATAAAATACGATAAAGTCCAAAAACGGACATATATCAATCCGTGAATCACGATTTTTACTTTTTATTCCGGAAGAAGAGGATAAAGAATCGTTCATGAACAAATATATACTGAGTTGGTTCCTACTTCTTTTTGCCGCGCTGTTGAACGCAGCCATCCGAGAATTGGCTTATAAGGATTTTTTCGAAGAACATCTATCTCACCAGATCTCGGTTTTTACGGGACTTTTGCTTATCTCCATACCGATATTGTATATTTCCAAAAAGTGGCCGTTCAAAGACAAGGTCCAAGCCTTTCAAGTGGGACTTATCTGGTGTTTTATGACGGATCTTTTTGAATTTTTAATGTTCCTTCGGGTTTCCGAAAATCCATATAAGGATTTCCTAAAGGTCCATAATATTTTTGCCGGGGAATTTTGGATACTGATCCTGATCTGGCTAATAATCTGCCCTGTATTGTTTTACAGATCTAATTCCAAGTCGATCAAGATCGATTAAAGAATACGGATCCCAGCTTCGGCAAATTCTTTCAGGACTTCTCTGGAGATCCTTGCCTTTTGGTTTCTTTTTTCCTTAATATGGGTCAGATATCGAAGGGAGAATAATACTCCTCCTTCTTCCAAACCGATATAAACGATAGGCGTCGTTTTACCTAAGCGAACCAGGTAATTCTTAGAGAGTTCTCTCACAGAATAATCGATCTTATGTTGGTCTATCACCGATCCGTTCTTCAGGATACCGTTCAAAATTTTTTCCGCTGCTTCCCAATCGGAACCGTGAGGGATTTTAATCCTAAACTCGTCCCAAACAAATCCTAATTTTTCCTTAACTACATATACTTTATGAAGAATGATCGTATGATTCGGAAGATGTACTAAACGATTCGTGGATTGTTCCGATTTAGGATCCTGGCTTAATTCCATGAGAGTGAATCGATTGATACCTATATTAACCACATCCCCTTTCACACCCTCTATCTCGATCCGATCTCCTACTTCAAAACCGTTACTGCCGTGTATCAACAACCAGCCCACATAATTTAAAGTGATATCCTTTAAGGAGATTACGATACCCGCTCCCGCAAGCCCCATCACAGTAGGAAGATAAGATAGTCCGGAAAAAATTACGGGAAGAAGGGACACTGCTCCCACAACCACGAATAAGATCCTAGTCACTCTTCTGCGATTGTATCTGACAGAATTATCCGCTGGAGGACTGATTCTGTCGAAACTCAAAACGAAAGTTTTATAAACGATCACTAAGGTAAGGATAAAATATACGACAAGAACGAACTCTTCCGTGATGGTTCTTTCCTTCGTATCCAGAAGGGAAATCGGATTTAAGAGTCGTAATATTTCTTCCATGATGAGAGGACCGTTTTTCAATCCATTTTCTTCTGTTTTCTAAACGCAGAAGCAATCTCTTCTAACTCTACAGGAATATCCCAAATCGGATTTCCCGGAGACTGAAGAAGAACGAATCGGACCGAATTCCCCACATTCTTCTTATCATGAAGAGTATGTTTTGCAACTTGAGCGGATTTACTCATATCATGATATGGGAGATCGTATGCTTTCAGTATTTTTTTCAAACCTTCCACCCAAGAGGTATCAAGCCCCTGTTTTTCTGTGGAAAGTATAATCGCGGTCAATAAACCGATGGAAACGGCTTCTCCATGCGAATATCTTCTGTAATTGGTAAGAGATTCGATTGCGTGAGCGGTAGTATGCCCCAGGTTCAAGACTTTTCTTAGACCAGTTTCTCTTTCGTCTTGTGAAACTATATTAGCTTTATACAAAATAGATCCTACGATCAATTCTAAAAGTTCGGGAGAAGTATGATCGTAGACGGATTTATCGTTCGAACTGATCTTCTCCAGATATTCTCCTCCTGATAAAAGACCGTGCTTTACGATCTCCGCCATTCCACATCTCCATTCTCTTTTAGGCAAAGTAGACAAAGCGATCAGAGGTAAATACACAAACTCAGGTTGATAGAAGGAGCCGATCATGTTCTTTCCAAGATCTGCGTTTACCGCTACCTTTCCGCCCACGGAAGAATCTACGGAAGCAAGCAAAGTTGTGGGGATTTGAGCAAAACGTATCCCTCTTTGGAATGTGGAAGCGATAAATCCCGCAAAGTCTCCGACAACTCCGCCACCCAATGCGAGGATCAAACTTTTACGGTCGGTACCCAATTCTATTAGTTTGTTATAAACTTCAGCAGTGCGGAGAATATGTTTATTTTTCTCTCCGCCTTTGATATAAATTTCGTGATATGGAATTCCAAGATCGGAAAGTTCCGATTCATAAAACTTGGAAAATAGTCCTGCAAGTTTTCTTTCCGTAAGTATAACAATGGAAGAAACAGGATAAAATTTTTTGATCGTTTCTCCTAAACCTCTAAAGTCAGGATGGATCTGGACCTTGTATTCTTTTGAGAATGCTCTAATCTGTACTTCCCGAATAGGATTCATTTATCATATACCCATTGGCTTCGTATAAAGGGAGCCGGTTTATATTTTCCGGAAGAAAGAAAATCCTTAATATCCGGTCTTATATCCATTTCTAAAACCGCGCCCAAAGGAAAATAGCCGAATCCTGTGATCGCCTTCTCTTTCAGATTCACTTCCGGGTCTTGTTTTTTGACTGTGGCCAAGAATACTAACTGAAGAAGGTGACGATTCCCCTTAGGATCGATGGATTCGTTTAAAAACAGAAAATTTGCACTGGTAATATCCAAAGAAAGTTCTTCTTTTAATTCTCTTCTCAGAGCGTCTTCCGCACTTTCTCCGAACTCAATTCCTCCGCCGGGCAGCAACCAATAATAGGCATCCTTCTTTTTTTGCTGTAGGAGTAATATATCTCCCTTACGATTTCGGATCAAAGCGGCCACTCTGACCCTCAAACCTTTCTTTTTAAAAAAGAATTCCATATTAGATTTCGTTAAACCTTGATCTTTAAGGACTTTAATAATTGTTTCGCAGCATCTTGTTCCGCGAACTTTTTGTTCTTTCCTTTACCTTCTGCGGAGAATTTGTCCCGGATCGATACGCTAACATAAAAGGTCTTTTCGTGATCGGGCCCCACCTCTTTTAGTAATCTATAAGAAGGTAGAAGTTTGAATTTTTTTTGGCAAATTTCCTGGAGGACGGATTTATAATCCGTAGCCTCTCTTACCTTATCGGAATTTTTAATGTAATCTATAAGATGTTCGAGTATAAACTTCTCGGCAGCTTCCATTCCTTGGTCTAAATAAATCGCCCCCACCAAGGATTCGAATAGATTCGCACCCAGTTTTTTTTGGGCGCCTCCCTGACCTTCTCCTTTTCCCAATAAAACATAGGAAGTCAGTCCCAATTTTTCACTGAGTCCGTTTAACATTGCGGTGGAAACCAAGGTTGCCTTCTTTCTGGAAAGCTCACCTTCATTTGCAGAAGGATTTGTTCTGTATAAATATTTCGCGACTACGAGTCCGAGAACAGAGTCTCCTAAAAACTCCAATCTTTCGTTGTCTTCTTTGTAACTTGGATTTTCGTTCCTGAAAGAACTATGTACGAATGCGATCTCTAAGTAGGAAGGTTTATTGAATTTTAAACCGAGCTCGGACGCAAGTAGAGAAGGATCCTTTCTAATTTTAGGATCTTTCTTATTTTGATTCTGAATGTATTTTTTTTTTATCAAAGGATTTTGATAAAATGGGAAGGAAAGAAAGACTTCCGAGTTCCCGTAAGAACCCGGAGGTCTAGTCAATTAGGACTTTAGAGTGTCGATGAACTTAATTACGTCTCCGACGGTTTGGATCTTTTCAGCATCCTCATCGGAAATTTCAACGCCAAACTCTTCTTCAAGAGCCATAACGAGTTCAACTGTGTCAAGAGAGTCTGCACCGAGGTCATCAATGAAGTGTGCTTCAGGAGTCACTTCGGACTCATCCACTCCAAGTTGCTCAACGATAATAGACTTAATCTTTTCGAAATCTGCCATTTGTTTCCTCCGTACCACCGAAGTGGTATGTAAGTTTTAGTTAGGTTTAGAATCGGGGATGAATTCATCCACCGATTTTTAAACATTTTTTTCTCAAATGTTTTGGCAAGCGATAACGGATTGGAGACGGGAAAAAAACAGAATATTATCCAAGTTTCTTTTTTATATTTTTCAAAGAAGATGTTCTACAACTTGCGACGGACCGACTCGATGCATCGATAAATCCAGGCAGGTCCTCATATTCAAATAATCGAAAAGTCACATTCCGAATATTAGATCTTGAGACTGTTCTCGATCATTCGTTCGAACGCCGTTCGGATTTATAATTTTTTAGAACATTACAATAATCTTTCCGAGAAAGGTTTAATTAGTTCTGCAAAAAAACAAAAGCCCGGAAAATTCCGGGCTTTCTGCTGATCTATTTCGGATAAGATCCGAATAATTAGGCTTGGACTCCGGGAAGGAATCCCCCGCCGTTCACTTCGATCAATTGTCCCGTAATGAAAGAGGAAAGATCGGAAGCCAAGAACGCAATTGTATTCGCGATATCATCCGGTTGTCCTGCTCTCTTTAAAGGGATCGCTGCCACCATTGCGGTACGGATCTTTTCAGGGATCGCATCCGTCATTTCAGTAGCGATAAATCCCGGAGCGATCGCGTTACAACGGATCTTACGGCCTGCCATTTCCAAAGCGACTGCTTTAGTCAGACCGATCACCCCTGCTTTAGAAGCGGAGTAGTTGGTTTGTCCGATATTTCCGTTCACTCCTGCTATGGAGGAAAGGTTTATAATGGATCCACCGTTCGGATTTTTAGCCATAAATTTTATAGCGGATTGGATACAGTTGAAAGTTCCAGTCAAGTTTACTGCAATTACAGCATCCCACTGTTCCTGTTTCATTCTGAGCATAAGAGTGTCTTTAGTGATACCGGCGTTGTTCACTAGAATGTCAATTGAACCGAAATTATCCACAACAGCTTGGATACCTGCTTGCGCGGATTCTGCATTTGCTACGTTTACAGCGACTCCGATCGCTTTTACACCTGTAGCTTTTGCGATCTCATCCGCAGTAGCTTTACTTGCCTCTTCGTTTAAGTCGGCTATGACAACGTTTGCGCCTGCTTGCGCGAGTTTAAGAGCGGTTGCTTTACCGATTCCGCGGGCAGCCCCGGTTATAATGGCGTTTTTGCCTTTCAAATCGATCATTGGTTTTTTCCTTACCAGATTCTGCGGTTAGCGTATTTTTCGGGCCTGGGGGGTCAAGTGGATTAGAACTTTGCCTTTTCTATATCTTCTTTGATGCGTTGGTTCACGTCCCTTTCGGCACATTCCACCACCACTCGAATCGCGTTTCGGACTGCGTGTGCATTGGAAGAACCATGACCGATCAAACAGGTCCCGTCTACGCCAAGAAGAAGCGCTCCGCCATATTCCGCGTAATCCAATCTTTTCTTGATCGCGGTGAATGTAGGTTTAAGAAGAAGCGCCCCTGTTTGTGCAAGACTAGACTGAGCGATACTTTCTCTGAGAACACTGAATATGGATTTGGAAAGACCTTCGGTTGCTTTCAGGACTATATTTCCTACGAAGCCGTCGCAGACCACAACATCCACGTCCCTTCCTCCACCGTAAAGGTCTCGTCCTTCTACGTTTCCTACAAAATCGATCGGAAGTTTTTTAATATATTCGAAAGCTTTAATTGTGACCGAGTTTCCTTTCTTATCCTCTTCTCCGTTGGATAAGATCCCAACCTTCGGCTTATGGATATTGAAGATGAGCCTGGAATAAATTTCTCCCATGATCGCAAACTGCGCCAAATACTCAGGCTTACAATCCACGTTTGCACCCGCATCTAAAAGAAGTGTAGGAGCTCCCTTCTCTCTCGGGATCGGAGCAGCAATAGGAGGCCTAAGAACGCCTGGAATTCTTCCAAGATACAATAATGCTGAAGCCATAGTGGCGCCAGTATTTCCGGGAGAGAACATTCCAACACAGGTTTTATCAGCGACTAGCTGGGCTGCTTGCACAACGGAAGAATCCTCCATAGCGCGCACTGCAATGGAAGGAGAATCGTTCATGCCGATGATCTCACTGGCGTGAACAATCCTGATCTTGTTTGTATCGTATTCGTATTTGAGGAGAGTCTCGCTGATATCTTCTTCTTTACCAACGAGTATGACGTTTCTGCCGTCTTGATTTACCGCGTTAACGGCACCTTCTACGATCCTGTCAGGACCGTAGTCGCCGCTCATTGCATCGACGGCGACCCACATATTGATTAGTTCTCTTCGCTAGTCTTCCTGACTTTCGGTTCCACCACTACACGGTCTTTATAAAAACCGCAAACAGGGCAGATTCTATGAGGAGGTCTGAAGGAATTACAGTTCGGGCAAGGGACTAGATTCGGTTTGCCGATCGCATGATGGGCCCGTTTCATTCTCACTTTTGATTTAGATTTTCGTCTCTTAGGAACTGCCATTGTTTTTCTCTATAGATAATGTCGATTTACGACTATGTTTTTTTTAAAGCCGGAATTCACAACTGTTTTTCATTTGCGACTAAAAGCAAAGTTTTATAGCTTCGTCGCCTCTACTGGTATTGATCCCAATTCCGGTGTCCGTTCAAAATTTAACTTCGCTTAGCTCAGTTACCCTATCGGGCTTTTTCGCTCCCAACGGGTCGCTCAAAGGATTCCAGGAACTCCCCAACTTCAGCCCGTTTTGTGTATAAGGCGGAGCGATTAAATACCAATCTCGCTGTGGATTCCATAATAACTTCGATCTCTTCCAGATTATTGGCTCTGAGAGTGCCACCTGTGGAGACCAAATCCACGATACAGTCAGACAAACCCACCAAAGGAGCCAGCTCAATACTTCCGTAAAGTTTGATCACCTCGCAGTTGATCCCTTTTTTCAGGAAGAAGTCCTTGGCAATATTCGGATATTTTGTCGCAACACGGACCTTTCTTTCACCGGAACTAAGACTCCAACCTTTCGGCCCCGCCACTGAAAGTCTGCATTTTCCTATGGCCAAATCCAAGGGAAGAAGAAGGTCATATCCTCCTTCCAATAATACGTCCCATCCCACGATACCGGCATCCGCGGAATTCTGTTCCACGTAAGTTGCCACATCCTGGGAACGGACCAATAAAATCCGGATCTTTCCTTTTGGGTCTTTATAGATAAGTTCTTTGGAATCAGGATCGGGACGGCCGGAAAGCCATCCCCTTTCGAGCATGAGTTCTATGCTCTCTTCGGCAAGCCGTCCTTTCGGAAGGGCCAAAGTTAGCATTTAGTTTCCCTGGCTGCTTTTTAGTAGAAGATAAGTGGCTAGTTCTCTAACCGCTTTAAATTCTTCGGAAGGAGAAGCGATGTCTTGGTCTAAAACTTTTTTAAGTAGATCGACTGCTTCTTCTTTTTTGCCGTTTTGAAGTTTCAAACGACCCGCTTGGTATAGGCTCCAAGCATAAAATCCCGAAACATTTTTACGGCTGCTTAAAAGAGAAACGGAAACTCCGTAATCGGATTCAGCTTCCGCGAGTTGGTTTGCACTTTCTCTATAGTTTCCTGCGATATAAAAATAGTAGGCCTTCACTTCCGGAAGTTCGTCTATTTTTTTACCTGCAAATTCCAACTTCTCTGCCGCTTTTTGATATTCTCCGTTTTTAGCATATAGATCTCCCAAAGTTTTGGAAAGTCTGATATCTAAAGAAGGAGAGCTATACATAGAAGCAATAGCTTCATATTTTTTGATCTTATCGGTAATCTCAGTCATCGGAGAAAGAGCCAATTCCTTCTCCAATTTTTCGATGGCGAGAGTTCCTTTTCGGAATTGTTCCGCTCTATACTCGTTCCAGCTAACAACAGTTAGCACAGTTACGAATAAAACACCGACCCCGAATAATACCTGCTTTTTATTTTCTCCAATCTTGGAGAATAAAATCGCAAAAAATCTTTCTGCCCCGGTAAGACCTGGATATGGATCGATATCCGTAATAGATGCGCCGGCTTTAGGTTCGAATCGTTTCATCCAAAACTCCGAGAATCGTCCTTATTTTAAGGAAGAATTGATAAAGCTGCCTAAACTTTCTCTGGAAGGAGTGTCGGAAGTTTTCAAATACTTCGCCATCTCTTCTCTTTCTAAGGCTTTGTCGAAATCCTTGATAGACAGAGAGATCTTCTTGTTTTTGGAATCGATCTTAACTACTGCACATTTTACGATATCGCCAGGTTTGTAAGACTCAGCCAAATTGGTGTCTTTTCCGCCAGGGATCTCGGAGATATGAACCAATCCTTCGAAACCAGGTTCGATCTCTACGAACATACCGAAGTCAACGATACTCTTGATCTTTCCTTGAACGACGGAACCGATAGGATAACGATTTCTTAATGCTTCGTAAGGATGTTCTTGCAGTTGTTTTAATCCGCAGGAAATTCTTTGAGCGTCAAAGTTGATGTCTAGGATAATGTATTTAACCTCTTCTCCTTTTTTCAATAGAGAAGTTGGGTTCTTTTGTTTTTCATCCCAAGTGATATCGCTGATGTGGATCAGACCTTCGATTCCGTTTTCCACTTCTACGAATGCGCCGTATTTAGTGATACCAGTTACTTTTCCGGTAAGAACATTTCCGACTCTAACTTCAGGACCTAAGGCATCCCAAGGATTCGGTTGAAGTTGTTTTAGACCTAAAGAAAGTCTTCTGCTTTCGAAGTCTATGTCTAGGATAAGAGCTTCTACTTCTTGTCCTTTTTTCAAAAGTTCTTTTGGATGAGGAGGTTTTTTAGCCCAAGTTAATTCGGAAGTATGAATTAAACCTTCTAAACCTTCTTTCAATTCTACGAATGCACCGAAGTTCGTAAGAGAAGTAACGGTTCCACGGATGACCATGTCTTTTTCCAAGGAACGTTTTGCCCAAACCCAAGGATCTTCATACAGTTGTTTGAGTCCTAACGCGAGTTTGTTGTTCTCCTTCTCCATTTCAAGAACTTGAAGTTCAATCTCTTGGCCGATGGTGAAGTATTGTTTGAATGGTGCGAATTTTTTATAAGAGATATCTCTTTGTCTGAGAAGTCCTACAACTCCTTCCAGATCACAGAAAACTCCGAAGCTTGCAATTTTGGAAACGGTCGCTTTAACCTTGTCACCAACCTTGACTTTTTCGGCGAGCGCGTCCCATTTCTCGTTATTCACTTCGTCTAGAAGTTTTTTTCTGGAAACGACTCCGGAGCGGGTGCGTTCGTTGATCTCGATTACTTTGAAATCGAGTTCTACACCTTTGTAATTTTCTCCATCGGAGAATTTATAACTAAGTTGAGAAGCAGGAAGGAAAAGTTCGGAACCTTCTACGTTAACGATGTAACCTTTTCCTTTGATCTCATTTACCAAACGTCCGCTAACTTGGTAATTATTCTTAAATGCGTCCTTAACAACTTCCCAACCTTTTCTTTGGTCGGCTTCTTTTTTGGAAAGGATACATCCCGAGTCAGTAGACTCTTTTCTTTTTACGAGTGCGGTTACTAAAGATCCGAGTTCCGGTTTTTCGTCGAACTCGGAGCGAGGAATTCTACCCTCTTGCTTCAATCCTTCGATTGCCACATAGACGTTATCGTTGTCTACGGATACGACTTTACCTTCGACCACTTGGTCTTTGCGAATTTCGGCTTCGTCGTTTTTCTTTTCTTCCCACTGTTTGAAAACTTCTGCAAAAGTGGACTTGTCTTGTTGGCTACTCATACGGATTGAAATACTCGGTGTTGATTGGGATTAGTGCGAATCGTTATAAATGCCTGGCTCTAGGCACCCAAGGATCTTACTAATTACACTATTTTTTGGCAGGTTATCTGTGTCAATGAGGATTGCGTCCTCCGCTTTCCGGAGAGGGGCGATTTCCCTTTCCGTATCGGATTTGTCACGGACCACGATCTCCTTTTCGATCTCTTCTAAATCGGAACGAATTCCTTGTTCTAATAATTGATTATATCTTCTTTCGGCCCTGACTCTGGAAGAAGCGGTCAAAAAGAATTTGTAACGAGCGTCCGGAAACACATGGGTGCCTATGTCTCTACCGTCCATTACCAAACGATGGGTTTCGGAAAGTTTTCTCAATTGGGAATTTACGAATTCTCTGAATACGGCTTTGTCTGCGATGTATTTGATCTCTCTTGTGATCTCCGGAGTTCTGATCTCTACGGAAACATCTTCTCCGTTTAAGAAAATATGATTCTCCCCTGTTTCTGAAAATTCACAGAAAATTTTTACACCATCGGTTAATGGAAGGAACTCCTTGCCGGACAACCAATCCGAAAAGGAAATGGAGGAATTTTTGGACTTATAGATCTTATAAATATGAAGAGTTAATGCACGGTAGAAAGCTCCTGAATCCAAATATTCGAATCCAAGTTTTTTAGAAAGTTCACGAGCCACTGTGCTCTTGCCTGTTCCGGCCGGGCCA
The DNA here is from genome assembly GCF_000244755.1 of Leptospira licerasiae serovar Varillal str. VAR 010. Classification (NCBI taxonomy): domain Bacteria; kingdom Pseudomonadati; phylum Spirochaetota; class Leptospiria; order Leptospirales; family Leptospiraceae; genus Leptospira; species Leptospira licerasiae. The sequence continues at coordinate 202,060 of NZ_AHOO02000011.1, forward strand.
TCTAACGCGATCACATTTTCCGTCATTGTACAAAACCTTCCAATAATGATTCGAAGCCTGGGAAAGAGGTCTCGATCCATGAAGTTTCATCCGGATGGATTTCCAAACCGCTCACCGCTTTTAAGATCATAAAACTCATCGCGATCCTATGATCCATCTTGGTGAAAATATTCACAGAGTTTCCGGAGAGCCAGGAAGAAAGTTCGGAAGAATTTACACCGGATCCAATTTCAGGGACCTCATACCCGTCCTGATATTCATGTACCGTAATCCCAAGATTCCGTAAATTTTCAACCATCGCAGAAATTCGATCCGATTCTTTTGCGCGAAGTTCTTCGGCATGACGGATCACAAATCCACCTTTTGCAAAAAGACCAGCGATCGTAAGTATCGGGATCTCATCTATGAGAGAAGGGATCCATTCTTCTTTAATTTCAGAAAAACGTAAATTAGAAGAGACCGCTTCCAGATCTCCGACAGGTTCCCCACATTCTATTCGTTTATTGTGAACAAGAATTTTTGCACCCATTGCTTCGAGCGCATGAAGGATACCTATGCGAGAAGGATTTAGTCCCACATTTTTCACAAGGACAGAACCTTCTTTTAATAGAACTCCGAGTACTAAAAAAAATGCGGCGGAGGAAATATCTCCAGGCACCTTGAACTCTTTTGCTTCGAAAGTATAAGGGGGTTCCATTTTGAAATGAGTTGGAGAAAGATAAGTCAGCTTATTTCCTAAAAACCGAAACATATTCTCGGTATGGTCCCTGGAAAGAATATCCTCTTCGTATTCTAAAGAAGTCTCAGAAGCCATTGCGGCTAACATCAAACAGGATTTTACCTGAGCGGAAGCGATCGGGCTTTTATAATGGAAGTCGGATAACTTTTTCCCAACGATCTCAAGAGGAGCCTTATCGTCCTTCCCAGAGATGGATGCACCCATGGAATTTAAAGGTTTTATAATACGGGACATTGGCCTTTTTTGGAGAGAATGATCTCCGGTTAATGTGGCCTTGATTCCTTGGAGCCCGCAAAGTAATCCTGCAGATAATCTGATCCCAGTTCCAGCATTCCCAAAATCCAAAACTTCCTTAGGGGAATGGAGAGAGTTTTTGCCGGGACTTGTAAAAATGTATTCTCCCTTAGAGATCTTCTCCACCTTCAACCCGAGCCCAGTGAAAGCTTTCATTGTGTTCAAAGGATCTTCCGCTTCCAAAAATCCGGAAACATGGGAAGCTCCTTTGGATAATACGGAGAATAATACGCTTCTGTGAGAAAGAGATTTGTCTCCCGGAACTGTGATCTCTCTGCCGGAAGATTTAAGGATTCTTGGAATCATTTTGTTTCTTTAAAATTGCGTCCCTATCTATACGAGATTTTTCCATGAAGGACTCCCAATGTTTTAGGTCGAGCGGCTTTTCCGGTTTCAACTCCGAAAGAAGTTTATCCAGTCTATCCTTATAGTCCAAAAGCGCTTTATAGATCTCCTCTTGGTTGGAAGAAAAGATCGGTGACCACATTTTGGGATTAGAACCTGCAATCCGGGTCATATCTCTGAATCCCCCGCCTGTCAAAGGTAAAGGAGAATTTTGAGTGAATTCCCTTACGCACTCGTTTTCCCAAACCCAATTTGTCATGAGAGAGGAGATCAAATGAGGTACATGAGAAACATAGGACAGGATCTTATCATGATCATGTGCAGGAATTTCGGTCGTGGACATTCCTAAAAATTTCCAAAAACTTTCTATTTCAGAATATGCTTCGTCGGTCGCACCTTTCGGTCTAGTCAAAATACAAAGTCTGTTTTCGTATAGATCCGCATTTGCGAATTCCAAACCTGATTCTTCGGAGCCGCACATTGGGTGAGAAGAAATATATCTATGTTCTACTTTTAGGACCGACTCCACAGCGTGTACGATCTCTTGTTTGGTCGAACCCATATCCGTCAAAAGACCTTTAAATCCGGAAGGAAGTTTGGAGATCACTTCCACAGTTGTATTGACCGGAACTCCGAAAACGATCAAGTCGTAGGATTCCCAATCAGGAGATTTAGAAAATTCGTCCGAAGTAAAGATCTGATCCGCTGATTTAAGCCGGATTCCCTTCTCCTTACTGGAAGGTGATCCTACCACTCCCACAATCTTTGCAGAAGAGTTCTTTTTTCGTAAGGCTAAGGAAAGGGAGGCGCCCATCATTCCCAGGCCGTAAATCAGGATTCTAGAAAAATCGGTCTTCACGGGTTAGGTGGAGAGATCGGATAAGATCCCAAAATCCTGAGATAGATTGTGTTTTCTTTTAATACGTTCAGGACCTCTTCTATCTGAGGATCCTTTTTATGACCCAAAAAATCTATGAAGAAGTTATACTCCCAAGAAGTCCTGCGAGTAGGTCTGGATTCCACCTTGGTCATATTGATACCTTTATCAAAGATAGGCTTTAAAACTTTATAAAGTGATCCCGGTTTATCCGGAATTGAGAATACGACGGAAGTTTTATCATTCCCAGTAGGAGGACATTGGTTCTTACCGATGATCAAAAATCTGGTAGTATTGTCCGACATATCCTCGATGGATTCTCGAACAAGATCCAGTCCGTAAATTTCAGCAGCTATCGAAGAAGCTACTGCCGCACATGCTTCCTTCTTCTCTGCAACAATACTTGCCGCTCTGGAAGTGGAAGGAGTTTCCGAAACTTCTACATGAGGAAGATTTGCAGCGATCCAATTTCTGCACTGAGAGTTTGCAATTTTAATCCCGTACAAAGTTTTGATCTTAGAAAGATCATGCTCGAATCCTAAAAGATTCAGATGTATCTTAAGGTAAATTTCGGAATAAATATTTAGATCGGAAACTAAGAACTGATCCAAAGTGGAGTTCACGAGTCCTTCGGAGGAATTTTCCACAGGAACAACTCCGTAATCCGCCTTGTCAGTTTCCACCGCACGGAACACTTCCGGAATAGAAGGAAATTCATTTGCCTCTACGGAAGTTCCAAATCTTGCACGGACCGCTTGGTGAGAAAAAGATCCTTCCGGCCCGAGATAACCGATCTTTAAACCCTTTTCCACGGAGAAGGAGCCTGACATGATCTCTCTATAAATTGCAATGAGCACCTTGTCAGGGAGTGGGCCCGCATTCAGTCCAAGGATTTTTTCGTAAACGTCCTTTTCTCTGTCAGGGCGATAGATCGGTTCGTTGTTTTCTCTTTTGATCTCTCCGATCTCGGATGCGATCTCCGCTCTGGCCTGGATAGCCTTTACGATTTCTTTGTCCAGGGAATCGATCTTGTCCCGGAACTCTTTCAGTTTGTCGTTATTCTTGGCCATTCTCTATCAAATCATCCAGGTTTTCGAATTTTAATTCCTTCACTTCCACAGGGGCAGGTAAATCGGTCAGTTTATTTAATCCGAAATGTATCAAAAAGTCCTTAGTGGTCCCGTATAAGGCAGGTCTTCCCGGAACTTCTTTATTACCGACCGGTTTAACCAGTTTTTTGGAAATGAGAGAAGTTACCATAGCGCGAGAAGAAACCCCGCGAATATCGTCAATTTCAGATAAAGTGATCGGCTGTTTATAAGCGATGATCGCTAAAGTATCCAAACTGGAACGGGAAAGTTGTTCTCTCTTCTTCTCTTTGAAGAGCCTTGCTAAAATTTCGGAATATTTTTCGTTCGTAGAAAATTGATAGGCGCCTGCTATCTCTCTAAGAACGAAACCTCCATCCTTCTCTTGGTAATCCAAGATCAACTCGTCCAATATATCACGAGCTTCCTGTTTTTCGCAGTCTATGGATTTTGCGATACTGGCTAGTTTAAGCGGTTCTCCGGAAAGGAAAAGCAGCGCTTCTATCAGTCCTTTTAAGCCGGCTTTGTCGCGTTCCACGGTTCTCCTACCAAGAATATACGAATTTCGCCGAATGTACGATGCTGGCGGATGGATACGATTCTCTGTTTGCAGAGCTCCAACATTGCCAGAAAGACGGCTACTATCTCGGCTTTCTCGGGCTTGACCGTAGAAAACAATTCTTCAAAGGAGATATCCGAACGTTCGACGAGCAGTTCGGAAATGGTACCCATCTTTTCCTCGACAGAATACCGGTGGGGCGCGGTAAGTAAAGCGGGAATCTCGCCTTCGTCTTCCCGTTTTTCCAAGATCTCGTTAAATGCGGAAATCAGATCTAAAAGGCTTAGATCCAGCCAGGATTCTGACTCGTCTATGACCTGATTGGTCTCTCTGGAGAATACTCCTGCTTGGACCTTATCCACATCCCCCATTCTTTGGGCGGTTAATTGGAATTTTTTATGTTCTAAAAGTTTTTCGACCAGTTCGGGTGGAAGAGGAGGATCATAATCTTCTTCTTCGAAACCGGGATCGGGTAATAATGCTTTAGATTTGAGATAAACTAAATTAGCGGCCATAAGAGCGTATTCCGCTCCCATGTCTATATGAATACTTGCAGAAATCTTAATGAAGTTTAGAAAGTCTTGGGTGATTTGAGAAAGGGATACTTCAAATATATCCACCTTATAACTTTCGATAAGAGACCAGAGAAGACTCAAAGGTCCCTCCGTAATACCACCTTCGGAATTGTTCCACTGAACTACGAAGGATTGTGTGGTGTTTTCTCTCTCCATCTCTTTTAGGAATTCAGTGCTTTTTCCGCCGCCTGTTGCAATCTTTCAGGCGAGAAAGGTTTTACTACGAAATCCTTCACTCCCATCTTGATCGCTTTCGCAAGAAGTTCTTCCTGACCAAGAGCAGTTACCATGATGATACGTGCTTTCGGATCTAATTTAAAAATTTCCTGGGCTGCTTCGATCCCGTCTTTTTCTCTCATGGTAATATCCATGGTGACTAGGTCCGGCTTGATCGCTTTGTACTGATCAACAGCGATATTTCCGTTTTCGGCCTCGCCGACGATCTCATGCCCTCCGGCGACGAGTGCGTCCTTCACCATGGTCCTCATGAATTTTGCATCGTCTACTACGAGAATTCTGGCCATAATTTTAGTTTCCCCTTTCTTTAAGAATGGAAAGTATCCTTGATGTTATTGCGCTTACTGGTTCTACGAACTGAACTCCACCCATTTCAATGGCTTGGCGATTCATTCCGAAGATCACGGAGCTGTCCTCGTCTTGGGCAATAGTAGAAGCTCCAGTCTCTCTCATTCTGAGAGTCGCTGCCGCTCCATCCTTACCCATGCCGGTCATAATTACACCGACTAAGGCGCTCCCGTATTCCCGGATTGCGCTGTCGAATAAAACTTCGACTGAGGGCCTGTGTCCATTTACCAGTGCTTCCCTACCTAAGGCAATCCATTTACGTCCTGCCTTAGATTCGATCTTCAAATGTGCATCACCCGGCGCTACGTAACCTGTTCCGGGACGAACTTCTTCTCCGTCCTCGGCTTCCTTTACTGTAATTTTAGAGTGATCGTTTAAACGAGAAGCGAAAGCTTTCGTAAAACCCACAGGCATATGTTGTACGACGAAAATTGGTAGATGAAAATTCTCCGGAAAATCAGAAAAAACTGTCTGTAACGCTTTCGGACCGCCGGTAGACGTTCCGATACAAACTGCTTCCACGGCTTTTTTTTCATCTTTGAAAATTTTACTTTTGACCGTATCTACGATTTTTTTGGGATCAAGCCCCACATGACTTGGTCTTAAGCTATCGAAATAAGCGAGTATTCTATTTTTAAGAACTGTTCCAATTTCTTCCGGATTGAATTGATTACTGGAAGAAGGTTTCGGAACGAAATCAATGGCTCCGTATTCCAATGCTTTGAAAGTTGCATCCGCTCCGTGTTGTGTCAAAACGGAAAGCATCATTACCGGAATACCCAATTTTCGTTTCTGAAGTTCTTGTAGCGCGGAAAGGCCATCCATCACTGGCATCTCCACATCTAAAATGACAATATCAGGCCTAAGTTTTGTAGCGAGTTCAATACAATCCACTCCGGTTTTACCGGTAGCTATAACTTGGATCCTAGTTTCCTTTTGGATTTGGTCCGAAATAATATTTCTCACCAAAAGAGAGTCGTCTATGATCACGACCCGAATCGACCCGTTCGCGGGAGTTCCTACCACGACAAAATCCTAGTGTCTAAAATTTCGGAAGTAAATCCATGAGTTCATCGAAATCCGGAAGGAATAAAAGTACTCCTAACAGGTTGTTTCCCTCATGATTAAATTCAGTGAGCATACTTAAGAACTTAGTTCTTTCCGGCTTAACTACATCCAAAACTTCCAGGAAGGTTCCTTCCACAAGTTCCGGAACATCCGGCATTACACCCACTTTTGCTTTATTGGAAATAGAGTTTAAAACGGAGGCACAAACTATGTTTGCGATCTCTGATAAAACACTCTTAGTATCGTCGTCCAGAGTATCACCGCTTGGATTAGAATCCAAAAGTTCTCTGGCCAAATTTTTGGCATTCTCCCTAGAGAACATCATTAACATGTTCCCATTCAGATCTCCGGTCATTCTGACCTTCATTCCGTAGAATTTATCGTCGGAGAAACGAATCTCGGAAGCTAAACCTTCCTTATCATTCATGATAATTTCAGGAATAAACAGATCCACATTCCGATTCAAGATCTGAGAAAGTACCATACCGGCATTCATCATACCGGTGTTAACTACAGATTCGATCTTCTTGATCTGTTCTTTGCTAAGGTTTCCGGTAAATTCCTTGGAGTGAGAAACAGCCATCATTCTCTGTTTTTTCTGTTCCAAGAAACCTTCGATGATATGGTCCGCTCTTTTTCTTTCTTCGTCGGAAACCGGAGAATCGGAGATCAATTCGTTGATATGAGATCTGTATGCTTCTTCCATTCCCTCTTTTTTAGCCGCTGGCCTTTCCAAAACCGCAGTGTTGGAAGAAAGTTCGGAAGGACTTTCCGTAGAGGTAATCAATTTATCCTCGGAAGAACGGATCTCCATTGTCGTCTTGATCGGAGCGGAAGAAATTTCTCTTTCCAATTCTTCTTTCGCTACGATTACCTTTTTAGATTCTTCCGATTTTTTACGTTCGCTCTTCTTGCGACGTTCTCTTTCCCTAGTAGTGATCTCATGTAGTTTGTGATTATAAACGTTAGTAGGGTTGGAAGTTTTTTGGATATACATCTCTTCTTCCGTTTCGATGGTACGAATCGTGCTGATACGTTTCATCGTTTCCAAATGATAGTTTACGTATCTTGCATTCTCTTCCAACTCTGCGGCAAATTCCACAAGTCCGGCAATATCTAAAACCATGATAATGGTTCCGTCCCCCATGATGGAGGCTCCGGTTAGTCCCTTGATATTTTTGAAATTTTTCTCCAAGGATTTGATGACTGTTTCGTGTTTTCCTACGAGTTCGTCGACCATGAAGCCTAACTTACGGCCCTTGTATTGAACGATAACGACTGGGAATTCCTCTCTATCGGTTTTATCCTGAAGTCCCAAAATACGATTCAATCTGTAGATCGGAAGAACCTCTCCTCTCAAATTGATGATCTCGTTCCCTTCTAGAGTAGTGATCTGTTCGTTGTTTACCTTTATAGTCTCGTTCACTTCCGAAAGTGGGAAAGCGTAAACTTCTTCTTCCATTACGATCAAGATAGAAGGAATAATAGCTAGTGCTTGAGGGAATGATAAAACGAAGGAAGTTCCCGATCCTTTCTGAGACTGGATCAGGATTTTACCTTTGAATTCCTGGATGAGGCTGTTCACCACACTCATCCCCACCCCGCGACCGGATATATCGGTGATTTTGTCAGCAGTGGAAAAGCCGGGTGCGAAAATGAACTGATAAATATCACTTTCTTCTAAAGCAAGAGCGTCCGTTTCGGTAACGAGTCCTTTCTCTATCGCTTTTTTACGTATCTTCTCCAAATCCAATCCGCGACCATCGTCACGGATCTCCACCATAATATTACTACCACCTTGGTAAGCATTCAGTTCTACGATCCCTGTTTCAGGTTTGCCGAACCTTTTTCTTTCTTCAGGAGATTCGATACCGTGATCCACTGAATTTCGTATCAAGTGGAGAAGCGGTTCTCCTAACGCATCGATCACTTTTTTGTCCAACTCGGTGGACTCTCCATTCAATACCAGATCCACAGTTTTTCCGGTTTCCAAAGAAAGGTCTCGGACCAAACGAGAGAATCGGCGGAAGACGGTAGAAATAGGGACCATCCGGATATTCATGATACCGGACTGGAGTTCCTTAGAGATACGATTGATAAGATCGATACGACCTTTAAGTTCGTTGAATAACTGATCGTCTCCGAATGTACGGAGAAGGTCGTCGTAAATTTTCTGGAAGCCTGAGTTAGTAATCACAAGCTCGCCCACGTTGTTCATGAGCTGATCCAATTTGTCGGAGGAAACTTTAATACTTTTTAAAGTAACTTTCGCCTCGCTACCTCTCTCTTCCTCGTCTAGTTGATAGGAAGAAGAAACTCCGGATTCTAAATATCCGCTAAGTTTATATTCTTGGATCATGAGGTTTTCTACCATATCTACGTTAGCAGCTTTGGTAAGTTCCTCTTGAGATTCAGAGCTTACGATCAGTATGGAAAGATACGGAGCTTCTGTTCCGTTCTCCAATTCTTCCGCGCTTGGCTGAGTACGGAAAACCTGTCCTAAGTTTTTCAGATTTTGAACAATCAGAGTATAACGTAGGCCTTTCATCGGAGAATCTTTTTTGAGTCCTACTTTTAGGAGCCAAGATTTTCCGGAACCGTTACGAAGGATCTCTTCTAATTCTTTTTGGTCATCCGCATCCAGATCGACTCCGTTGCCGGGAAGTTCTTCTTGTTTAACAACCTGCGCAGAGGATTGTGAAATGGATTTACCTCCGGCGTTTGGAGCAGGAGCTACATCCGGATTTTTTTCGTATGCTTCCAGTCTTTGGATCATATCCGTATAAGGGGTATCCACTTTTTTTCCGGCAGCAACGTTCACGATCACGTTTTTGATCAGATCGAAACATTGGAATAGTAAATTTACAAGGGATAGATTAACTGCAAGTTTTCCATCTCGGATACTTTGGAGAAGGTTCTCCATCTTATGAGCAAGATCGGAAAGATTGTACAAACCGACGAAAGCGGCGGAACTTTTTAAAGAGTGAGCCGCACGAAAAATATCATTGATAGTTTGAGGATTAGATTGGTCCTTTTCCAGTTTTAGAAGGTTCGCATTTAGCTCTTCTATCTGGTCCTCGGACTCTTCCAAAAAGAGTTCTGTGTATTCGCCAAGTACTCCTGCCATTTACGCTTCCTCCCCGGCGTAATCCATCACCTTGGTAAGATTCAAGTTCAGGATCAGAGAGTCTTCGAATTGGCTGACTGATTCTATTAGTTCGCTATAATTTACGCTCAGGTCTTCGTCCGCTTGGCTGACCTTGTCTTTGCGGATCTTGACCACTTGTTTTACTGAGTCAACTAAGACCCCTGCCCTTTTTTCTCCGTTAACAACAACGATAATCCGAGTGGAAGGAAGAATATCACAAAAACCTAAACCGAATAGTTCCTTCAGATCCATGATAGGAATGATCTCGCCTCTCAAGTTGATTACCCCTAATATAAAACCTTCTACATTAGGGATTCTTGTGATAGGCACCGGCTTAAGTATCTCGTGGATGTATAGAATATCGATCCCGAAAATTTCCTTATCTACTTCGAACGTGAGAAATTCCTGGATAGATTCTAGATCTTTCTCTTCTTGGTTTAGTTCCGCGTGGTTGTTTTTATCGATGGTTTTCACCGGTTCTCCGCCACTTACTCTTTCAGAACGGAAACTTTGGGCATAAGTTTCCGGCTTAGTACATTGTCGACACGGAGCCCCCCGAAAAAGAAACTCCCTATCGAATTATCCGACTGATTTTTCTCCCTTTTTCCCGGGAAAGCAATGGTTTTTTTTCTCAGTAATCACCGTACCTGCTTTCAGATCATGGGGTTCTGCGGAAAAATCGCAAGGGTATAGGTTCTCAAAAGAAAGGCCAATCATTTTTTCGGAAACTATATCCTTTAGAGAACGATCATAAAAACCTTTTCCTCTTCCGAGCCTTGCCCCTTCCTCATTCCAGCCCAGGGCGGGAATTAATATCCAATCCGCATCTTCCGGTTGGACGAGTCTTTGTCCTGTCGGTTCTAAAATCCCGAACGCTCCAGGGGAAAACCCGGAGCCCAACCTAAATTCCAATCCTGAGTCTGTTACTTTTGGAAAAAATATGTCCAAAATGAAATTTCCTATCTGTAAAGAGGAGCCTAACGGTAGAAAAGGAGAAATTTCAAAATCATCAGCAACATAGGAGATGATTTTTAATTGGGTAGAAGATGAGCTATGTCTCAGAAACTCCAGAAGATTAGAGCGGATCTGTTCTTCTTTTTCTTTCCTGGAAGGAACTCCCAAGATAAGAGATTTACTATTCTTTCTGGCTTCCGATTTAGAAACCAAATCAAAGATCTCCTATCAAACCTTCTTCCAAGAGAGTGATCAACTTTTTGGTCTTTTCTTCCGCCTCGGGAGAAGAAGGTCCGGATTCTCCGGTTTGGTTTTTGGATTGCTCCAACTCGTCTGCGAAGTTTAAAGCAGCAAGCACCGCAAGTTTCAATTTTGGTGCGTTAGGCATTCCCAATTGTAACTCACGTATTTTTCGGTCCACCAATTCGGCGAGCCTATGGATATACTCCGGATCGGTATCGCCTACTATGGTATAGTCGTCGCCCAGTATACGAGCTTTGACTCTTTCACTCATAAAATTACTTAGGATCGTCTTCGATGACTAAGAAGTCGTCGTCTTCGTCCGCATCGAATACGCTAATCGCATCATCATCGTCTTCGATAATAATGTCATCATCGTCGGCAGAAACAGGACTGAAGTCGTCGATAGGTTCGTCTGTAATGATGATCTCGTCGTCTCCGCCGGAAGAATCGGAAGATTCAGTTAGAACGGAAATATCATCGTCTTCGTCGTCTAGAAGAATGATCTCATCATCTTCGTTAAAGTCTTCTTCGGAAGAGTCTCTAACTACGGACGGAGCAGCAGAAGCTGCCGCCGCTCCAGCAACTGCACCCGCAGCAGCGCCAGTAGCAAAAGAAGAACTTGAACTAGGCTTAGGTGAAGAAGAAGCGGAGGAGGATCCGCTGCCGGAAGCAGGAAGGCCATCCAAACGTCCCAGAAGTTGATTGATCTTACCTTCGAGAGCTCTTTCTCTTTCCTTAATATCTTCTAACTCCTTGTTCGCTTTTTGGAGTTGCTCACGTAAAGAAGAAAGTTCTTTTTCTTTCTCTTCCATCGCCAGTTTCATCTGGTCGTTTTCAGCACGAAGAGATTCGTTTTCTGTTTCCAGGCGACCGTTTTCCGCCCGAAGGTCGCCAATGAGTTCGAGCGCTTTTAGGACTTTACTCTCGAGCTCCTCAATTGTCTCCATAGTTAACATAGTGCGAACCTCGTTCTCCTTAATAGGAGTGGTTTTTTTATAAAATTACACTTAGGGCGAAATTCCGCCTAAATATTTGAGACCTGCCTATTCGGCAAAATCCATCCCATTTTTCATCATTCTCAAAAAGAGAAAAACCTTTTTTTCTAAAAACAAAGAAAGCCCGTAGAATTACGGGCTTTTTCAGGCAGAAAGATCCGAAAAACCGGAGCTTCCTAAGGGCGAATATTGATTACGCCGCTACCTTGATTTTTTCAACTAAGGCGTTGAAAGTTTCTTTGTCGCTAAATGCGAGTTCTGCCAGGGCTTTTCTATCCAAAGAAATATTGGCTTTTTTCAATCCGTACATGAATTGAGAATAAGAAAGTCCAGCTTCGCGAGCTGCAGCATTGATACGGATGATCCACAGTTTGCGGAAATCACGTTTTTTTGCTCTTCTGTCTCTGTAAGCCCATTGGCCAGCTTTCATTACCGCGGATTTCGCTGTTCTGTAAAGCTTGGATCTCGCTCCTCTAAAACCTTTTGCGGTTTTTAGGATTTTTTTACGACGATTCTTGTGTATGGTTCCGTTTGTTGCGCGTGGCATTATCGAACTCCGTAAGGCATGAGTCTAACGATTGCTTTCCAATCCGCATCCACTACCAAGGTCATTCCTCTGAGACGACGACGTCTTTTAGGTCCTTTTTTGGTAAGAATGTGACGGGTGTTCATACTCTTCCGTTTTATTTTATTATTTTTGGAAAACTTGAACCGTTTTGCTGCGGCTCTATTTGTTTTAAGCTTAGGCATTTCCCCTACCTCGATAATTCCTGGATCTTTATACTCTATTGCTTTGCAGCAAGAGGTGTGATAACTACAACGATTTGGCGGCCGTCTAACACTGGTTCTCTTTCCGGAGTACCGACCGATTTCAAATCTTCTACCATTCGATTGACTACGTTCATTCCGAGTTCGGAGTGCATCATTTCACGACCGCGAAAGCGAAGGCTGACTTTAACTTTGTCCCCTTTTTGAAGAAACTCCACTGCGTGGCGCTTTTTAATTTCGTAATCATGTTGTTCGATCCTTGGACGGATCTTTACTTCTTTTACGTTGATTACGTGTTGTTTCTTCTTAGCTTCCTTACTCTTTTTAAGTAGTTCGAACTTATATTTACCGTAATCGATGATCTTGCAGACATGAATTTCTTGGTCGCCGGATACTTCTACCAGGTCCAAGTTTTCTTCTTTAGCGCGCCGTAAAGCCTCGTCAAAAGAAACGATCATTACTCCGTCATCCGACACCAATCTTACCTGGGATACCCCTGTAATTTTCTCATTAATTCTATGAGTAAATAGTTTATCGGTGGGTTTCGGTTGAGGCCTCTTCTGCATTCAATCTCCGGTTTTTTCCAATTTTTTGGCTAGTAGGCTAGCTTTCAAGCGATTTTCTCTACAGATAGCCTAATACATCAAGTAGAATTTAGTCCGGGAGACACAGAATGGGAAAGACGCAGTGTTTTTTTCTCACGCAGAGACGCGGAGCCGCAGAGGGGTTAAATGTATGAAATTAAACCCAAAAACTCTCTGCGTCTTGGCGGCTCTGCGTGCAAATAAACCTCTGTGGCTTTTTACGCTCTGCGTTTTACAAACCCTCTGCGACTTCTTTTTCGAGGAGGGCCTTAAACTCGGAATAAGACATAGAAATTGTTTCTTCCGAGCCTCGTTTTCGGACCGCAACTGTGCCTGAATCCTTCTCCTTTTGGCCCAAAACCAGAAGGTAATTTGCCTTTTTTAAGATGGAGTCTCGGATTTTAGCGCCGATCTTCTCATTTCGAAAATCACCTTCTGCTCTAAAACCGGATTCAATCAGATTTTTTAGGATCTCGGATCCATAATCCTGCACATTTTCAGTTACAGTCAGAACGCGTATTTGGTTAGGAGAAATCCAAAGCGGGAACTTTCCTTCGAAATGTTCTATTAATATCCCTATAAATCTTTCCAAAGATCCATAGATTGCCCTATGGATCATGACAGGTCTTTTTTTCGCTCCGTCTGAATCGGTATAATCCAATTCGAAACGATCCGGCATGGAGAAGTCTATCTGGACAGTTCCACATTGCCACATCCTTCCGATAGAATCCTTGATATTAAATTCTATTTTAGGTCCGTAGAATGCGCCTTCTCCTTCTTTAATGGAGAATGGAATATTTCTTTTTTCCAAGGCTTGCTTGAGAGCGTTGGTTGCAAATTCCCAATCCTCGTCCTTACCTTGGGACTTTTCTGGACGAGTAGCGATATAAGTTTTAAATTCTTGGAATCCGAACTTCTTATACACATTAAAAGTGAAGTCTATGATATCCAATACTTCTGCTTCCAGATATTCCAAAGGTGCATAGATATGAGCGTCATCCTGAGTGAATGCTCTTACTCTGAAAAGTCCATGAAGAACTCCATGCAACTCATGACGATGTACACTTCCTAATTCTGCGAATCGAAGAGGAAGTTCTCTGTAAGAATGAAGATGGTGTTTGTAAATCAAACTACAACCCGGACAGTTCATCGGTTTGATCGCGAATTCTTCTTCGTCGATATCAACAAAATACATGTTTTCGTTGAAGTTGTCCCAGTGACCGCTTCTTCTCCACAACTCAGAAGAAAGTACGGCAGGAGTTTTAATTTCTTGGTATCCACGTTTAGCACATTCTTTACGAATATAATCTGCTAACGCATTCCAAAGAGTAGTTCCCTTAGGATGCCAGAAAGGAAAACCAGGTGCTTCCGGTTGGAAAGAGAATAGATCCATTTCTTTTCCGATCTTTCTATGATCTCTTTTCTTAGCTTCTTCCATTTGGAAGATATACTCATCCAATTCCTTCTTACTAGGAAATGCGATCCCGTAAATTCGAGTGAGCATACGATTGTTTTTGTCCGCTTTCCAGTAAGCTCCAGAAAGTGCGGTCAATTTGAACGCTTTCAAAAATCCGGAACGAGGGATATGAGGTCCTCTACAAAGATCGAACCATTCTCCCATCCCGTAGATAGAAACTTTTTCGTCTGGAATTTGGCCAACGATCTCTATCTTGTAGTTCTCTCCCATTTTTTCAAAAACGGAGATCGCTTCTTTTTTGTCCCAGACCTTGCGAAAAACTTCGTGATCCGCATCTACGATCTTCTTCATTTCCGCTTCTATCTTAGGAAAATCTTCCGGAGTGATCACAGTCTCTGTGAAATCTATATCATAATAGAAGAAGCCGGGGCCATTTTCGATCACAGGACCAACGGTTAGTTTTGCATCTTTATATAAATTCTGGACCGCCATTCCGAGTAAGTGAGCTGCGGAATGTTGGAAGGTTTCCCAACCCTCTTTGTCTTGGAAGGTCAAAACTTCTAACTTAGGCGTGGTGTTCGGGGTGGTTGTGGAATCGATGGTCCGGCTTAAATCCAAAACGTTTGTGCCATCCAAGCGGACTGCTAACGCCTTGTTCTTTAAGAACGGAAGTTGAGACTCTATAAAATCCTTATAGGAAGAACCGGCGGACACCTCTTTAGAGCTTCCATCCGGTAAGATAAATTTGACTGACTGATTTTGAACTGCCACAGCTACCCCTGCTTCCATTCCGTCGATACACGGTTTTTTTCGCAAGCCTGTTGGGAAAAAGGTGCAGAGTTTATGAGAGGCTCAAGAGGGCTTTGTCACGCAGAGACGCAAAGACTCAGAAGGAAAAAATTAACATTTCAAAATTCCTCCGCGGCTTTGCGCCTCTGCGTGCGAAGAAACCGCGGCAGCGATGCGTAGATCTTTAGTCCGGGCTTTGCCCGGATGAGCGCGAATGCGCGAAATCGAAGCAGCGCGACCCGAGCGACAGCGAGTGGAGCCGCCCAAATCCTTTGTTGGAGTTCCTACAAAATTCTGGGTGTTTCCACTTGACCCTTACCTTCGGTGCGAAAGCCTGTCCTTAATGAAAGCGTTCTTGGTTTTAGAAAACGGGGACGTATACGAAGGTGAATCCTTCGGCTACGAAGCCCAATCCGTCGGGGAAATCGTCTTTAATACTTCCATGGCGGGTTACCAGGAAATCCTGACTGACCCATCCTACGCCAACCAAATCGTAACTCTCACCTACCCGATGATTGGGAACTATGGGATCCATCCAGACAACATGGAATCCGGAAAGATCCAAGCGGCGGGAATGATCGTGAAAGAATATGTGGATCGCCCTTCCAACTTCAAAGCCCAAAAGACATTATCTCAATTTTTAAAAGATTATA
Source organism: Leptospira licerasiae serovar Varillal str. VAR 010 (assembly GCF_000244755.1). NCBI lineage: Bacteria > Pseudomonadati > Spirochaetota > Leptospiria > Leptospirales > Leptospiraceae > Leptospira > Leptospira licerasiae. Next base: position 217,741 of record NZ_AHOO02000011.1, read on the forward strand.
AAATTCCAGGAATCCAAGGGATCGATACCCGAAAGTTAACTCGCTTCATTCGCACGAATGGGGCTCCTAACGGCGGGATCTTCGTTGCGAACGAATACTCGGATTCCTTTTTAGCGGAAGTGAAAAAATTTCCGGGGATCGCAGATGCTGACCTCGCGAAAGTTGTCACCACAGATAAAAAATACGAGTTCGGGTCTGCCGCCGGAAAAAAATATAAACTCGCTGTTTACGATTACGGAGTGAAGACTAATATCCTTAGGCTTCTGGACGCTGCCGGTTTTGCGGTCTCCGTTTATCCGGCCCAAACTCCTGCTTCGGAAATTATGAAAGATGGAGTGGATGCATTCTTTCTTTCGAATGGTCCTGGCGATCCAGCTGCTTGCACTTACGCGATCGATTCCACAAAAGCTATATTAGAAAAAAATTATCCTCTTTTCGGGATCTGTTTGGGTCATCAGATCATCGGCCTGACCTTGGGCAAAAAAACAGAAAAAATGAAATTCGGGCATAGAGGCGGGAACCAACCCGTAAAAAGCCTGGAAACCGGCAAGGTGGAGATTACCTCCCAGAATCATGGCTTTGCTGTGGTTGCAGAATCCTCCGAAAAGGAGCCGATCTCTTTTATCAACCTGAACGATGATACTGTAGAAGGTATTCTAAAATCAGGTTATCCTCTTCTCTCCGTTCAATACCATCCGGAAAGTTCTCCTGGTCCGAATGACAGTAGATATTTGTTCCAGAAATTTTATGATTTAGTGGATTCTTCTAAGAAGAAGTAGTTTGGTGTGCGAGTCCATGTTGGAATTCCGACATGGATTTGCAGGTGTGGATGCGGTTGACGAAATGAGGGATTTGTGGTAGGCGTGTAAGCGCTCTCCCACGAGCCACTCCCCCCTCCCGAATCTGGGTGGGGGCGGTCTTAATCCCATTGTAGGAGTTCCTACAATTTAACTCTTAGCTCCGATTTACTTTTTCGACTTCAGCAAAGTCTCCAGTTTATCGAAAGAACTATTCCAACCCACTGTCATGATCTGCCTCATTCCCAAGAAAGTTTGACGTTCCGTCTCAGTGGCTTCACCAAAAACTTCCCATTTAACTGTTACTTTCGTTTTTTTCTTTCCATCTTCTTCGAAAGTCACTGTGGTTAAAAGCATATCAGGATAAGTAGAAGAGAAAGGAGGTTTAGATAAATTTCCTTCTTTATCGCAAAAGTTCTGCGTATAGATCAGTAAGCTAGGAGGACCTATCTTTTTATAATTCAATTTCCCATATTTAGTAACTCCATCAGAAGTTGTCATGGCCCATTGAGAAGTTCCGCCTTCTTTCAGACCGACATTGATGAAGGTCATAGAAGCGCCAGCCGGTCCCAACCATTTCGCAAATCGATCAGGCTTAATCCACATTTCAAACATCGTTTTGATATCCGCATCGAACGAATGACTAATAAGAAATGTATCTTTCCCAGATGTTTCATCGTCGGGAGAAGTTTTAGTAACGTTCAAGGTTGCGCAGCCAAATAGAAGTGCGAAACTGATCACGATTACAAAGTGCGAAATCATTTTTGGTTTCATCATAAGATTTTTCTCTGAACTAAACATCGTTGCCCGATTATTTCAATTTTTCCAAATACTTAGCAAGGTTGCCGATATGCTGCTTAGCACCTTCGATGGCTCCATATTTTTCATTCACTCTTTCAAGTTCCTCTTTGTTCGGGAAGACCTGCTCCATTGTTAGGTTCGTTCCTTCTCCAGCCTCTTCGAATATGATCTTAGATTCAAAATGCACGTCCTGATGGCCTTCCCCATCACCAAGATGCTTGTAGAGAATGTGATGAGGCTTTTTGATATCAGTGAATTGGATCTTGTTTTTATAATCATGTCCGTCGGGTCCATGCATAGTAAAATCCCAAATCCCTCCATTGGTAAAATCCATATGCTTTGTAGTTAATGTAAATCCATCCGGTCCCCACCATTCTGATAGATGTTCAGGCGTTGACCATACTTCGAAGATAAGTTCTGCCGGAACGTCAAAGTATCTTTTGTAAATGACTTTGTTACCTTCGATAATTGTTTCTACGTTATTTTTTATCACGAGCTCTCTCCTTTTTGATCTTTAAAACATACCGATCCAGTTTATCTAAACGTTTATTCCATAAATCGATTATATCGAGTAACCAATCTTCCATTTCATTAATGCTAGATCCGTTAAGGCTATAGATACGCTTTTGCGCTTCCTTTTTCATATTAAGGACTTTAGCGCTCTTTAATACCTTTAAGTGATGTGAAATGGCAGGCGGACTTATTTTAAAATTTTGTCCGATCTCAGTTGAAGTGAGTTCGCCATTTTTGGCCACCAGTCTCACGATTTCCCTTCTTGTATCGTCAGCAAGCGCGGCAAATGCATTCATAATCCATTATTTAAATATATATTTAAATAAGTCAATATTTAATTAAATATATATTTAAATAATGAAGCCGGCTAAAGAATGGAAGATTTAAGAATCTCTTTTGGGAGCAAGGGTCGGAATTTCAAAAAGGTTTCAGCTTTATGATTTCGAGGAAGTTTTTGAGAAATAAGCGATGTTGGAATTCCAACATCAGATGGAATAGAAGTATGTTATTGACGAAGTAAGGGATTTATGGTAGGCGAGAACGAGCTCTCCCACGGGCCACTCCCCCCCACCCAATGCAGGGTGGGGGCAATCTTAAACTCATGTAGGAACTCCTACAATGACATCTCGCAAATAAAATCAGGATTCTTCTATGAGTTCCAACATTCTTTCTTTCTCTCTGGTATCCGCAGGATAACAAAGAGTTTGGTTGGCTGTAGAAGTCTGAAAATCTTTGTTCTTTCTGTCCAATTCTACAATTCTATTTCGTATCTTACGAACTACGATCTGGGTTTCTTCCCTATCTTTTCCGTCCAGAACGACTACATATTTCCCTTGGCCGACTCTATAACAATAGTCCGTTTCTCCTAAATTTTCCTGGATAGACGTCCTTAGCTCCTCACAATAATGAGCGAAAAATCCCGCACCCTTAATGCGGACCATTCTGGTTGCATTTTGAACTTTGAAAACTGTAAGACTGAAAGGTGTTCCTATCTTGGAAGCTCTCGAGATCGCTTCGTCTATTCTTGATTCAACAGGACTGAAAGGATCTCTGAATACTGCGTCTCTTTCTTCCAACATTAATAAGTTGGAGAGCACTGGAGAGGCAATTTCGGAAATCCCAACCGCGGTCTCTCGATCCGTATCCGTCCAAGGTCTTTCCGTTTCGTGAATGAATAACATTCCCACAAGCCAGTTTAAGTTTAAAAAGGGAAGAATGTCGAAATCATGCATGAGCCCGATCTCATCGTTTGATAACTGCGATAATAGTTCCGGATTTTTTCTAAAATTAGCGATTCGGAATACTCCTGGAACGTTAGCGACTATCCCGACTAAGTTAGAATCCAGTCCCAGTCTGAATTTTCCGGAAGTATCCGGAGTGAGTAAATTTGTTCCGAAAACTTTGTATTCTTTTCTGGTGCTTCTATCTAAGAGTAAGAAACTCCAACGCCTAAGCCCGAGTTCTTTTTTCAATACTTCCACCAAATAGTCATATGCCTCGTCCATATCTCGGACTCCGGCAAGGTCTCTTGCAGTAGAAAGTATTCTTTCGTTACTTTTGACTACTTGGTTCAGGCGATCGTTCTCTTGGTGAAGCGCTTCCAGATCCATGATCCTTCTTAAGACGGAACCGGCCATTTCCCCTACGATCTTTAAGAACTCGAGATCCTCGATCGTATAATCTTCGCCCTCTATAGTTTTACTTAATATAATAATTCCATAAAATTCGTCGTAGCTACGAATAGGAATTAGCATCTCTGCTTCCGTTTTTTCGAGGATCTCTTTCTCCTTTTTAGGTGGAGAATGTTTTAAGATCTCTTTTGCATACACTACCGACGGAGTTTTTAAAGCTGCTTGATAACTTTCATCCCCAACTTCTAAGACCCAATCAGGATCGGCGCCTATTCCTTGAGCTTCCACGACTCTAAGGACATCATATTCTCCATTTGTAGAAGAGAATATTACTATGGATTCTGCCCCGATCTGCCCCTGGATGGAAAAACTTAAGTTCTCGAAAAAATTGGTAAAATCTTTAGATGCGGAAATCTCTTTAGAAATTTCGAAAGCAGATAAATAGTTCTCTAATTTTTTACGGGACGCTATCTGTAGGTCGATAGGCATCGTAGAATAATCGGAATCATCGTCGAATAAGAACTGCGCATTCTCAGTATCGTTTTGTTCTTTGCTGAAAGGGCGACCTGCTTCTTGGCTTGCCTGGTTTTCAGCATCCTTGACCCAATCGTCAAACGGATCTTTAATTGTATCCGGCTTGGAGAGTCCAGACGGAATTTCTTCCTCTTCTTTTACTTCTTCCGCTTTTGACAATAAACCTTTCGCTGGAGTTTCTTCCGAAAGATCTCCGAAATCTGCACCTAGATCCGAATCCCCTAATCCCAATCCAAGATCAGGATCTACTTCAAAATCAGATTCTTCTTCTGCAGCAGAACCGAAGTCCGTGGAAGACAGATCGAAATCAGTGTTTACGTTTTCTCCAAAACTTTCCGAACCGAAATCGATATCTCCGAAATCCGCAGATGGGGAATCGAAACTAAAATCTTCTTCGGAGGAAGTAGAAGCAGTTGCCGGCTCAAAGTTAGTAGGATCTTCATAAACGGAAGGCGCTTTCTCCTTTCGCCCGCCGAAGTCCATAGCCTTTTCCAAAAGTCCTTTGGCACGTACTGCCATGGATTTTTTTAAAAGAGAAGGTTTTTCTACTCCGGAAACCGCAACCGAAGATGTTTTAGCTCCGGATTCCAAATTCCCGGAACGAATAAGACGAGTGACCTTGTCTAACAAACCCATCGTCAAACGCCGATTTGTTTCATTAATTTCTTATAAAGTTCGAAATAGTCGGAACGTGAGAAGTCACGGATCATTTCATCAGGAAGATTACCGAGTAGCTCATCCAGATAGAGAAGAATTCGTTTCATCTCATCTTGAGTCGGAATTGCCTCGCTCGTTTCGGGTTCTTCCGTTGCAGCACCTGCTTGGCGAATCTCTTCTAAAGGAGAAAGTTCATCCTCGTCCGCATACTCGTCCAAAATAAAGTTCAGTTCCGGTTCCGGAGCCAATCTTTCTATAGTTGGAACAATCTTCTCTCCACCTATATTCTCTTCTAAATCCAAACCTGAAATCTGGATATCGTCTTCTAAAGAGCCTAACGCGTTTAAGTCGTTTGCTTCGGGTGGAGAAGATAATAATGCGTCTAAATCTTCGGAATCCACTCCTTCTGGAGCTTCGTCTGAGAGTAAGTTCCCTAATTCGTCATTGGATAATGTAATCGGTTCATCCGCGTCGTCTCCCAGATCCCAGTCAGAAGGAGCTGATACTGCATTCTCCTCCCCTGCTCCAAGATCGTTCAGATTCGCAACAGGTCCGTCCCAATCTATATCATAATCCGATGATACATCAGGCGTTCCAATGTCCTCCAACTCGTTGATAGGAAGAGAGATCGGTTCGTCCGAATCTTCCATCAGATCGGAGGAGGCGGTTTCCACTTCCGGCTCTTCTTCCAATAAATGCCCTAACTCATCTTCAGAGAGTGCAATAGGTTCATCTGCGTCAGTATCTAAGCTGAAATCTCCGAATTCTACCGGTGCGGCATCATCATGTTCTATAGGTGGAGCGTCCGCAAATATGTCCGCATCAGAATCTTCTTCTCCGGAAGATAGTAAGTCACCTAATTCGTCGTCAGAGAGTGCGATCGGCTCGTCCGCCTCTTCCGAATCGAAAGTGGATACGGATCCGTCTTCTCCTGCGAGTAAATTCCCAAGTTCATCATCGGAAAGTGCAATCGGCTCGTCATCTTCCAAGTCTGCGGAAAGATCTAAGGAAGTTCCGGCATGTTCTTCTTCCTCTTCCGTTCCGGAGGATAATAAATTTCCAAGCTCGTCGTCTGAAAGTGCGATAGGTTCATCTGGATCAGAAGGTTCAGAGAAAAAATCTTGCTCAGAAGTTTCTACAGGCGAGAAGTCTATATCCGCAGAACTTCCCAAAATATCTTCGTCGCTTGCAGAAGTGAAGTCTCCCAAGGATTCTTCGAACGCTTTCTCTTCCGACCTGGCATTATCTTCGAAATCTCCCAGATCTAATCCCGTATCTAAAGGATTTTCTTCTTCGTTCATTCCGAAGCTGTCAAAATCGGAAACAGGAAGAGAGATGGACTCTTCTTCTCCGCCGAATTCGTCTTTTGCTCCTTCAGGCTCCGAATCAAAATTAAAATCGCTTAGGTCTAATTCGGAAGAAGAGTCGTCCCCTTCTTCCATTCCAAACTCAGACTCTGCTGTAGGAGCTCCTACAGAATCAAGATCATCCATTTGGATGTTTCCGATCTCGTCCTCATCACCGGAGGATAATAAATTGCCCAACTCGTCGTCTGAAAGTGCGATAGGCTCGTTTGCCTCTTCTTCCATATCCAAGTCGGAAGAAGTATGTTCTTCGGATACGGAACCAAGATCCAGATCGCCGAAATCTCCCAATTCATCGAAAGAAGTTTTGCTCTCGGAAGAATCGCCATCTCCTCCTAACAAATGATCCAGTTCGTCTGTGGAAAGTGCGATATCCTTCTCTTCTTCCCCTTCGAAGTTAATATCCTCTGTTAATTCGGAAGAAGGTGTGGAAATATCTTCTCCGCCCAGATCTCCGAATCCTTCTTCTTCCATATTAGGACTAAAGTCCTCAGCCATTATATCGTCTAACTCATGTTCGGAGAGAGAGATCGGGCCTTCGTCGTCCGAAATTATTTCGTCTTCGAATGTTTTGGAACCGGATTCTTCCGGAGCGGAAACTTCTTCCTCGTCCATAGAGAAGTCCGCAAGATTGGAACCTATATCAATATTATGTAATTCGTCATCTGAAAGTGAAATCGGAGTTTCGTCGTCCAGATCCGTGTCGGAGAGTCCTACTACTTCGTCTTGGTCGGAAGAATCCCCTCCCCAATCGAATGGTTGATCGTCTGAATGGAATGCGGAAGAAGGGACTTCTCCTGGTTGAGAGAAATCTCCCAAGTCCAAAGAACCCAAATCTCCGAACGCTTCCTCTTGATTTTCAGAAGAAGAAGGAGAAGATTCTTTCCACGAAGGAGCGGAGGAAGAAGATGTTGGAGGAGAATTCAGATCGTCGTCAATATCTAGGAGCCTATCGATCTCCGCGTCGATCATTGGATCTGTCAGTTCGAAATCAAAGTCCTCGTCCAGATGGACAGATTCGTCCAGTTGGCTTAAGTCTGAACCGAAATCAGTTTCTTCCGGTTCGAAACTAGGAAGATCCTCCGGATAATCATCTCCAGAGGAAGCGAGTAATTCTTCAAAACCTTCGCTATCTAGAGAATCTCCCGGAACGGAATCGAAATTAAAATCGGAGGAATCGCTGTCACTAGCTAAGAGAGAATCTATTTCATCCAAGCTCATTTCACTCGGATCAAAATCCTCTCCACTTCCAGCCGGAAACCCCTCTCCCTCGTCTATCGTAAAATCGTCCGCCATGCTTCCTACAGTATGCTAAAAATCCGTCTGTCTAATTCGGAGGATCTCCTAAGTTGCAGGAAATACAATCCGAAAAAATTTCGAGAGGTCCCCTTATATTAGAGGGCCTCATCTTTTATATTGGGAAACTTCTTCGGACTTAACCGATAGAAGGTTCCCTTAATAATTTTCGGAATTTGGAACCCCTAAATATTAGCGGGAAGCCGCTAAAATTCGGGTTTTTGCTTTTAGGACGAGAGTATTTTTCTCGTTGGAGGCAGGAAGAGCTTCCGCTTCTTCTAGGGCTTTTTGAGCGGCGGCCAGGTCGATATCTTCTTTCAGGCTACCGTGATCCGTCAAAATCGTAACTTTATTGTCTCTTACTTCGAAAAACCCGCCTTCGATCGCGGCGATTTTGGTTTTATTTCCTTGTCGGACTTCCAATACGCCGATTCCAAGCAAGGAAACGAGAGAAGTATGGCCCGGATACACTCCGAAAAACCCTTCGCTTCCTGGCACGACGATGCTGTCCGCATCGCCATGGAAGAGTAGTTTTTCTGGAGAGATTACCGATACGTCTAGCTTGGCTGCCATCGATTATGCTCTCAGGTTTTTGGACTTCTCGATCGCGTCTTCTATGGTTCCTACCATGTAGAAGGCTTGCTCTGGAAGGTGGTCACAATTTCCGGCAATTAACTCTTTGAACGAGCGAACTGTATCGGAAAGTTTTACGTATTTTCCAGGAGATCCAGTGAATACTTCAGCTACGTGGAAAGGCTGAGAGAGGAACTTCTCGATCTTTCTTGCACGCGCCACCAGGACTTTATCGTCCTCAGAAAGTTCGTCCATACCAAGGATCGCGATAATATCCTGAAGATCTTTATAACGCTGAAGTATCCTTTGAACTTCACGAGCAACACCGTAGTGTTCCGCACCCAGAACTTCTGCGTTCATCACGCGGGAAGTAGAATCGAGCGGGTCAACCGCTGGATAAATCCCTTTGTCGGAGATCGCACGAGAAAGAACCGTAGTCGCATCCAAGTGAGCAAACGCGTTTGCAGGAGCAGGGTCAGTCAAGTCGTCCGCAGGAACGTAAATCGCCTGAACGGAAGTGATGGATCCCTTACGAGTGGAAGTAATACGCTCTTGAAGAGCACCCATCTCTGTGGAAAGAGTAGGTTGGTATCCAACCGCAGAAGGCATACGTCCGAGTAGAGCGGATACTTCAGATCCTGCTTGGGAGAAACGGAAGATATTATCTACGAAGAGTAATACGTCTGTTCCGATGGAATCGCGGAAATGTTCCGCCATAGTAAGTGCGGAAAGTGCTACACGGAGACGAGCACCAGGCGGTTCATTCATCTGACCATAACAAAGTACGGTCTTGTTGATAACTCCGGATTCTTTCATCTCTCTCCAGAGGTCGTTTCCTTCTCTGGTTCTTTCGCCAACACCAGCGAATACTGAGAATCCACCGTGTTGTTTCGCGATATTGTTGATCAACTCTTGGATAAGAACTGTCTTACCTACTCCGGCTCCTCCGAAGAGTCCTGTCTTTCCACCTTTGATATAAGGAGCGAGAAGGTCGATAACCTTGATCCCTGTTTCGAATACTTCCGTTTTAGGAGAAAGATCTTCGTAACTAGGAGCGGCTCTATGAATAGGCTTACGCTCTTTCACTTGGATAGGAGCGCCTTCGTCGACTGGTTCTCCCAGAACGTTAAAGATCCTTCCGAGGGTTGCGTCCCCAACCGGAACAGAAATAGGAGCTCCGGTATCGGAAACTTCCTGTCCTCTTACAAGTCCGTCAGTGGAAGAAAGAGCGATCGCTCTTACTGCGCTACCACCGATATGCTGCTGCACTTCGGCGATAATTTTTTCCTTTTTGCCTTCTACGACCGCGTCGATTTCAAGCGCGTTAAAAATTTCGGGCAGATGTCCGGACTCGAATTCGATATCCAAAACGGATCCGATGATTTGTTTTACTTTACCTTTGCTCATCCAAGTACTCCAATACCAGAACTAGTTTAGCGAGTCCGCACCCGCTACGATCTCCGAGATCTCCTGAGTGATTTTTGCCTGACGTATACGGTTGTAACCGCGGGTCAGGAGTTTGATCATCTCGGAGGCCGCGTCCGTTGCGGATTTCATGGCCACGCGCTTTGCGATCTGCTCGGAACAATTCGCTTCCAAGATCGCTTTTAAAAATGCAGTTTTTACGACTAAAGGAAGAAGCGATTCCAAAATATCAGCCGGGCTCGGCTCATATAGGACGTTAGAACCAACGTTAGCTTCTCCTTGTGCTTCGAACGGAAGAACCTTAGTAACCTCAGGCTCTTGGTTTGCGGAAGAATGATAAACTGTGGAGATAATTTCCACGGAATCCACTTCTTCACTTGCAAACAAACCTAAGAAGAAGTCCGCGAACTCTTCCGCTTCCTTGTAACCGGACTTGTCGTCGATATGTGTGTAGGATTTTTCTATTTTCTCTTTTGCGAATTGGAAATAGGAAATTCCCTTTTTACCTACGACAAAAAGTCGAACATTCACGCCCTGATCTTTCAATTCTTGGATGCGAGTTCTCGCTAAACGGATGGTCTTGGAGTTGTATCCTCCGCAAAGACCTCTGTTAGCAGTGATCACAAGAAGAGCGATCGAACGGATCGTATTCGGTTTTCTTAAATAAGGACTCTTTACTACGGAAGCAAGGGATGCAAGCGCTCCCACCAACTCTTTAATTTTGTTAGAGAATGGATGGGACGCGTTCACCCGATCACTCAACTTTTTGGATTTAGCCGTAGCGACCATTTCCATAGTTCGAGTGATCTTCCGAGTGTTTTTAACGGAACTGATCCGTTTCTTTATTTCCCTGGGTGTAGCCAAGATTTTTCTCCGCTTACTTCAGGTTCCTAACAAAGTCGGCTGCGATAGAGGCAATTACCTCTCCCAGTTTTCCTTCGTCCGAAATTTTCTTTTCGGTGCGAATTGCGTTCAATACCTCAGGTTGTTGAGTGCGAAGAACGTTTAGTAAATGTGCTCCGAACTCTCTTACCTTAGGAACTGGGACCTTGTCCATATGCCCTCTGGTTACCGCAAAAATTTCGACCACTTGCTCTTCTACAGGATAAGGGCTGGAAACAGGCTGCTTCAACATCTCAACGATACGATATCCTCTGTCCAACTGCGCTTGAGTTACCGGGTCTAAGTCGGTTCCGAGCTGAGCAAACGCTTCCAACTCCCTGAACTGAGCTAATTCCAGTTTCATCTTTCCTGCGACTTGTTTCATCGCTTTGATCTGAGCGGCGGAACCAACACGAGATACGGAGATACCCACATCCACTGCAGGACGAACTCCGGATGCGAACAAGTTGGATTGCAGATAGATCTGACCATCGGTGATCGAAATCACGTTAGTCGGGATATAAGCGGAAACCTCGCCCTCTTGGGTCTCGATGATAGGAAGCGCGGTCAAAGAACCTGCTCCGTATTTTTCGTCCAATTTAGCGGCTCTCTCTAATAAGCGAGAGTGAAGATAGAATACGTCTCCAGGATAAGCTTCGCGGCCCGGAGGTCTACGAAGTAGAAGACACATTTGGCGATAAGCAACCGCTTGTTTCGATAAGTCATCGTAAACAACCAGGGTAGCTTTTTTCTCATTATACATGAAGTATTCTGCGAAAGAACAGCCCGAATACGGTGCAATGTATTGCAAAGGAGCAGGATCTGCAGCAGTTGCGGAAACGACGATGGTGTAATCCAGTGCTCCGACCGCTTTTAGTTTTTCCACGATAGTCGCCACAGTGGAAGCTTTTTGTCCGATCGCTACGTAAACGCAGATAACTCCGGAACCTTTTTGGTTGATGATCGTATCCAGAGCGATGGAAGTTTTACCAGTTCCACGGTCTCCGATGATCAACTCCCTTTGGCCACGGCCTATCGGGATCATTGCGTCGATACTTTTGATACCGGTTTGAAGAGGTTCTTCTACCGGCTGTCTTTTAGAAATACCAGGAGCAGGACTTTCTACCGCACGAGTATGTTTGGTATTGATCGGCCCTTTTCCATCCAGAGGCTCACCGAGTGGGTTTACCACACGTCCGAGCATTTCAGGTCCTACCGGAACCTCTAGGATCTTTCCGAGTCTTTTTACGGAGAATCCTTCACGGATATTTTTGTATTCTCCGTAAATGATCACACCCACGGAATTGTCTTCCAAGTTGAATGCCTGACCGCGAACCCCGTTTTGGAATTCCACAAGTTCTCCGGCCATCACGTTTCTGAGACCGAAAACTCGAGCGATACCGTCCCCTACTTCCAGAACAGTTCCGACTTCTTCGACACCCAGATCTTTTTTATAATTTAAAATTTCCTGTTTGAGGACCGACGTAATTTCGTCTGTTTTAATTTTCATACACCACTCCGACCGGTAATTTGCTTTCCAGCAAGGTTTGCCTTACTTTCTTAAGTTGGCTTTTCATGGAAGAGTCGATCGCCAAGTCTTGGAATCTGACCACGAAACCTCCGAGAAGGCTCGGATCTTCACTTGCTTCCAAGATGAATTCCGATTTGAATCTTTCTTTTAATACGTCCCGAAGTTTGGAGAGAGAAGCCTCGTCCATAGCGGGATAACTTTTAACTTTCGCGCGAACTCTTCCTGCTTTACGATCCAATTCTTCTTTTAAAGCTTCGTGAATTTCGGAAAGAAATGAGAATCTTCCCCTGCGAAGAAGCACCTGTAAAAAATTCAGAGTGATTTCCGAAATTTTCCCCTGAAAGGTCTTTAATAGGACCGCTTCTTTATCTTCCCTTTTAACGGAAGGGGTATCGAAAAAATCGCGAAACTGAGGTTCTATTTTGAAAATACTTACAATAGAATCCAGTTCCTGTTCGGCTTCTTCCGGAGAAGAACTAGCGTCCGCAAATGCGGCCGCGTATGTTTTTGGGATCGCAGAATAGCTCATGTTACGCGCTCAGTTTCTTGATCTTGCCTAACTCGTTCTCGATAAAGGACTTATAATCGTCTGCTTTTAACTGTTTTTCCAGAACCAGGGCCGCGACTTGAACGGTCATGTCCACGATCTGTCCTTGGAGTTCTGCCAATGCTTTGGATTTTGCGAGTTCGATATCTTTCAGTGCGGTATCTTTGAGAGCCTTCACTTCTTTCGCAGCATCATCCAACATTTTGTTTTTCAGGTTAGTAGCGTCCGATTTAGCTTCCGCTACGATTCCGTTAGCTTGGTCTTTTGCTTGAGCGATTCTTGTTTCATAATCTTTCAGCAGAGATTCCGCCTCGGAACGTACGTCAGCAGCCTTACGAATATCGTTTTGGATGGTCTCAGCTCTTTCATCCAGAGCTTTGAGGATCACATCCCAAGCGAAAACTTTAAGGATAATAACGACTATCGTGAAGGTAATCAGGGTCCAAATGATCAGACCCGGATTAACGTCTAATAGTGCGCCTAATCCCCTGTCAGCTGCCAAGAGAAACAAGATTATTTACCTTCAGCCGGTGCGGAAACTTCAGTTTTAGCAGCAGATGCTTTGCTAACTGCTGTATTCAGAGTTCCACCTGCGAGGAACGCAATAACGATTGCGAACAGAGCCGCACCTTCGATAAGGGCTGCAGAGATAATCATTGCAGTTTGGATTTTTCCAGCTGCATCAGGTTGACGGCTGATTCCTTCAGCAGCAGAGCCACCGATTCTTCCGATTCCGAGTCCTGCGCCTAAAATAGCGAGTCCAGCTGCGATTCCTACTCCAATGTAACCTAGTCCGAATTCCATTTTATTACTTTCTCCTATTTGAAATCAAAACGCTTATAATTAAAATTAGTGCCTATGCATGCTCGAGCCCACGAAGAGCGAGGTTAGAAGTGCGAAAACGTAAGCCTGAAGGAAGGCTACGAACAATTCCAAGAAGTAGATCGCGGTAGCTCCGAAAACGGAGATTGGTGCCACTCCCCAAGATTGGAATTGGAAGATAAAGCCGAGTAATGCTAAAATAATTACGTGTCCAGCGGTCATATTCGCCAAAAGACGCACTGTGAGCGCGAACGCTTTCGCGAGCGGAGAAATAATAAACTCCAATGGCCACATCAGGATATACAGAGGAGCAGGAACTCCGTTAGGCACGGAATGAAGAATGAACTTCGGTCCTTGGTAAACGAATCCTGTTCCGTAGATCAGAAGTAATGTGATAAGTGCAAGAGTTACGGTAACAGAAACATCTCCCGTTACTGTAATACCATTCCAAACTTTTGCGATCCAGATAGGTTCGTGATGGCCAGATGCGGCATGTGCTGCTGCTGAAACTTCTTCTCCTGCATTAACAGATTCTATCCCGAGTTGGATCACTTCTCCCACCGGAGGAATGAGCCCCATCAAGTTACAGAATAGAATGAAGAAGAATAACGTGAAAATATAATGATAATAAGAATGTCCGTGACCGTCTGTATTTGCGTCCACTACATCCTTTTTTAAGAAACTGATGAAAGCCTCGACCGCGTTAGCAAATCTGCTTTGTATCTTTAATGGATTTTTTGCGATCAGACGAGCCGCAGGAATAAACACAATGAGAAGAAGGAAGGAAACGATCCACATCATCGTAACACGACGAGTGATGTGAAGATCGATGCCGCCTACAAAATGAAATCTATGACCTGTGGAATGATCTACGAAGATGTTTTCTGCATGAGGATCAAAACCTTCATGACCTTCGAATACTTTTTTTCCGCCCACGTTAAAAGGAAACTCTGCATGGTCCATCAAGTGGTGAACCAAAACCTCGTTCAGGTCGAAAGGTTTAGAAGCTTCTCCCTCGGAAGCGAACAATGGAAGTGAGAACAATAATAATGCGGTTGCGAAGATTTGTTTCAACATACTTGTAAAGGATCCTCTCGTAAACGACAGGAAGAAAGAGTTTTGGGAGCACCACCCAGGGTTCTATTTCCCGCAAAGTACCTTTAAAACGTTGTTTAAGGCGTTTTAAGGGGTCACCTTGCGAATACCAATATTAAAAGGTTGGCGAAATGGGCAATAAAAAAACCGATCACAAAACCTTCTCGTTCGCCTCTCCAGATAAACAGTACTAAAACGGCTAAATGAATAAAGAAAGACAGAACAGTCGTTCCAAATTGGAATAAAAAACCTTCTTTGGAATGCTTCCAAAGTAGATAAAACCTAAAATTATAAATGAAAATAGATACTATAAGAGATATTACAATTCCCTTCCAGAATCCCTGGACTGCCACTTCATAAAACCGGAAGCAGAACCCAAGGATAAGAAGAAGTACAGCAAAGCCTAAATAGTACTTTTTAGGTTGTAACACACCGTCTGAGTCTTTCATTCCCAGAACGGAACTATTCCTTTTTGTCGAACTGGGAAACTCTGGTGAGAAGATAATAAATCCCATAACCGAATCCGAAAATCGCCCCGAACAGGATCCCAAAAGGAGACCAACCGAAACGTCCGTCCAGATACCTTCCTATAAAAACGGAAGCTATGATGATAAAAGCAAACTCTGTCCCCACGCTTGCAAGCTGCCATGGGGAAGCGTCCTTTTTTTCGGGAGGTTTTTGGTCAGGTTCTTCCATTCTATTATTCAAGTACGGTTCCGATACGATACCAACGGACCTGCATCCTAGGAATTCTGTAGAATATAGTGCTCTTGAACCAATTCATATTAGAGCCTACATCTCCACATTTCGATCTAAATTCTTCCGGATCGTACTTTTGGGCAGAGTCCCCGTTTTGGCCTAGGTCTTCCGCACTTTTGTAAGCACATACATGGTCTTTCCAGTTGATGGAAAAGTAGATCAATGCTGCCTTCCCGAGTATATTGTCCCTAGGAACAAATCCCCAAAATCTGGAATCGGAAGAATTTGTGCGATTGTCTCCCATCATCATATAATGATCCTCGGGAATCACACAACCTGTGACTTGGAAACATTCCGCGTCTTTAAATTCGTGGGTATAAGGACGAGTGTTCCCCTCGATCACATAATGTTCGAAGCCTGGTTTCTTTTCCTTAAAAAGATAATATTGGACCGCTGCGTCATCGTCCAGGTCGTCGAATAAATTTCCTTTTTCTTCGTCCTTAAATTCGTAAGCGGAGAAGTCGGTCTTTCCTTTTTCCATATATTCTATTTTGCCATAGACTGTAGGAAATCCGTCTCTTTCATGTAATACCTTTACGATCCGAATCCTATCTCCAGGAAGACCGATCACTCTTTTTACGAATCTTTTTGGGAACCAACCCTCTTTCTCTTCGGGGGAAACCGCTCCATCGGGAGGAATGAATGTTACGATATCTCCTCTCTTAGGGTCATCGTATCTTTTGAGTTCTATATCCGTAAAAGGTAGCCGAAGAGAATATCTCATCTTATTTACGAATAGAAAATCCCCTATCTTAAGAGTGGGGAGCATGGACCCCGATGGAATATTGTTCGCATCCAAGACTGAGGATTTAAAAGCTAAAACTAATAAAACGATAAAAAAGAAAGAGAGAGTTGAATCTACGGATTCTTCTCCAAAGATTTCCTGGATCCATGTAGGAAGTTTTTTCAAAAAGGTACTGCCCTTCGGCTGGTTCATAGGTCTATTGATACCGGATCGGTATTTTCCGTCAATACGGAAGATTAAAGCCGACTTTCGTCTCTTCGGGTTCACATAGAGAAGACAGAGTCCACGGAGAATGGATTTACATGCCGCCTGTTTCAGTGACTATATAAGTTTCGACTAGATTATCGAAACAGAATTTCTCGACCCCACCTCCGCCTGCGTCAAAATACCTAGGATTGTCTCTTACTATAAAACAATCTGCTCCGTCTGCATCGATGCACGATTGAGTTTGAGCTACACAAAAAGAATAGCTAACAACTGGATTGGATTTTTCCTTCTTTTTTCCTTTTAGCTCGTCTATGTCCTCCCCAGAACATTGGAAAAAGAGAAATAAACTAAGGATCGGTATAGGAAGTTTTTTGAGCATTGAGATTCCGGTTCAAATGTATCTGCGTAAACCTATCAGATCGATGTGGCCGGAAATAAGTTCCATCTTCTTCTCCACTTTGCGGATTGGTGTGAAATTTGGTCTTATTTTTTGCTCTCGCAAAGGCGCTAAGACACGAAGGGTTTACGTACGCAACCCCGCGAGTGATCGAACCGGGGTCAAAAAATCGTTTTTGCGATTTTTTGACCGAAGGTGAGAGCGCGGTCCGAAGGACGCGGCCCGACCTTTTTTCCTAAAAATCCTTACTGTTTTTTCGAAAAGGACGATATTAGAAACGTGAAAGAGCAGATAGACCGCAAAATTATCGAACTTCGCCGCCACCTGATTTCTTTGAAACAGAGCTATCCTATCGTAGGATTAAAAGGAGGCACGGAAACGGAAGATATGGATTCGGACGAGATCCGAGCGCTCCATATCGTGGCTAAAGATTTGGTTCCGGTCACTGTTAAGATCGGCGGGCCTGAAGCAAGGACCGATATCCGTATGCTGGTGAAAGAGGAGATCGAAGGCATTTCCGCGCCTATGATCGAATCTTCTTACGCTCTCAAAAATTTTATTTCTACTCTTAAAAGTATGCTTAGTCCTGTGACTTTTTCCAAGGTCACTAAGGCGATTAACCTGGAGACTATCACAGGTTATAAAAATATGTTGGAGATAGCGGACTCTAGTGCATTCGAAGATCTGGATCAAGTGACTGCCGCCAGATCCGATCTTTCCGCTTCTATGGGAATGATCCCAGATGATAAGGAAGTGATGAAAGTCACTCGCACTATCATTGCGATCTCGAAAGACAGGGGCAAAAAAACCTCCGTTGGTGGAACGATCACTAAGCAGAATTTCAGAAAGATCGCGGAAGAGATCCGTCCTGATAAGATCAACTCCAGACATGTTTGCGTGGACGCTATGAAATCTTTGGAAAAATTTCCGGAGGAAGTAGCGGAAGTTATGCTCCAATTCGAGATCGAATTGTATGATCTGTTCTCTTTATTAAAACCTGAGAAGGCCTACGGTTATAAGAATAGAATGGAGACCAATCGTGAAAGGATCGGATCCAGAAAGGTTCTCTATTCTATTCGGTAAACAATGGCCAAAGATACAAGAGACCTAATCTTAAGAACTTCCCTCAAACTATTTTCTGAACAAGGGTATCACGGCTCTACCATGAGACAAATCGCTCAAAGAGCCGGTCTGTCTTTGGGTCTCGCTTATCGTTATTTCGAGTCCAAGGAATCCATTTTAGAAGGGATCATCGAATCGCATGATACGATCCTAAAAAAATATCTCCCTGAAAAATTGAACTCTATGGAGAATAGAGCGGAACTTATCCAATTTTTGGGCGGACAGATCATCAAGTTAGTGAAGGAGAACGAAGAATATCTCCGTCTGTATTGGAGTCTTATGCTCCAACCTAAGATCCATAGATTAAAAAAACGCAATATTCATTTGGTAAATCTGATCTTTTACGAAAACTCCAAAAAGATCATCTTGGCTTTAAAGCCGAACTATACGGAATTCGAGGTAAAAAATCTCACCTCTGCAATCATAGGTTATATGATCAATCATTTGACCAACAAGAGGGAATTTACTCTGGAAGACTTCCGAGCGTATATAGTTTACGCGCTGGAGAACACCTAAACTCTGCGGGTTCTCGGAAATGATTCGTATTAGGACAATTTGATGATACGTTTTCTTTCCTTCCCCACCCCCAAAATAAAAAACTCAGTTTCTAAAGCGGTGACTCGGAAAACGGATCTCGCGTTCTTGAAAAACTTTTCACTGAAGAGAACTTTGAACAAAGAAAAGGTTTGGATCGATGTAGAAAATCCGACCTCGGAAGATCTTATCTTTTTATCCAAAAACTGCGGATTTCATGATCTTGCGATAGAAGATTGTGTGAATAGGAACCAAAGGCCAAAGTTCGAAGACTATGAGGATCACGCATTTATGGTCCTTCACAGTTTCAGATCGGAAGGAGAACAGTCCTTTTCCACTACTGAAACGCATGTGTTTTTCAATCGTAAATTTATCGTATCCGTGCATGAACATAAGGAACCTCTGATCGATTCTCTTTGGAATCGGACTCTTACGGAACAGAATTTTTCTTCCAAGGGGACTGATCATGTTCTCTATCTTTTATTTGACCTTTTGGTGGATTCCAATTTTCCGATCTTAGATCAAATCTCCGAACAGATCACGGATCTGGAAAATCAGATACTGATCAGCGAAATACAGCCCGACTTCATTACGAATATTTTATATGTAAAAAGAAATCTAGTCCGAATGAGAAGGGTCCTCTCTCCGCAAAGAGAAGTGTTAAATCTGATCATGAGACACGAGGATAAATTTCTCTCAGAGAGGGTACGCTTCTATTTTAGGGACGTATACGATCATTTGAGCAGGCTTGTCGAAACCATCGATATGGATAGGGACCTAATCGGAAACTCTATGGATGCTTATTTTTCTTTTCTTTCCCAAAAGACAAACGATATAATCAAGCGTCTGACCCTGGTTTCTATGATATTTATGCCTCTTACTTTCTTAACCGGGTTTTTCGGGATGAACTTCACGGAACTTCCTTACGGGAGTAGACTGATTCTAACCACTTCTCTCGGGACAATGCTCACAATCCCTGGGATCATGATCTTATATTTTAAATATAAAAATTGGTTCAAAGATTAGTCCAAGTCTTATGGACAAAAAAATTGCAATCGTAACCGGCGCGAGCCGTGGCATAGGCGAAGAAGTTTCTAAACAACTTTCCAGATCAGGGATCCATATCATCTGCGCTTCCCGCAAAAAGGAAGACTCCGAAAAAACTGCATCTTCCATCAGAGAAGATGGAGGCTCCGCGGAAAGTTTTTCAATTGATGTTTCCGATCCTAATTCCATCCGAACTTTTCTGGTGGAAGTTCTCTCCAAATATCCTAAGATCGACATTCTTGTAAATAACGCGGGAGTATATCTGGATAGCGGCTCCATCGAAAATACTACTTTAGAAATGTTGCAAGGAACCTTGGATACAAATTTGATCGGCCCTTTTCTTCTTTCTCAAAAAATCCTAAGCGTAATGAAAAAAAACGGTTATGGTAGGATCGTAAATGTAAGCTCAGGAATGGGACAACTCTACGATATGAGTTCAGGCTATTCAGCATATCGTATTTCCAAAACTGCGCTGAACGCTCTAACACGCATTCTTCATTCCGAATCTTCAGGAAAAGATATCAAAGTGAATTCAGTTTGTCCTGGTTGGGTAAGAACGGACATGGGAGGCAAGTCTGCGACTCGTTCGGTTGAACATGGCGCCGAGACGATTGTTTGGGCGGCTCAATTAGATAAGAATGGGCCGAGCGGGATTTTTCTGAGAGATAAGAAAGAAATTCCTTGGTGAGAAGAGAAGGTACGTTTCCCGGTATGTAGGAACTCCCACAATGCCTTTTTTTTCCTTGCGGCAGGGATACGCAGGGGAAGTCCGATCGCAGCCCCATTTGCTTATGCAAAAGTTTTTCTCGCTTCTTGATGGGCGCTGCGAAAGGACCGAAGCCCGAAGTAGCCCGGCCTGAGCGAAGCGAAGGGCCGCCCCCTCATTTCCCGAAGAGACTCTTCACTCCTTCCACAAATTCTCTTCCGACAGGAAGGTTGGTCTCGTCTTCGTCTTTCAGATAAATTGTATATGCACCACCCGCTTGGGATTTTGCTGCGGAGACAAGGCTCCGATTCACCATATGTTTTCTATGTATCCTTAAAAAATCAGTCTTAGGTAGTTCTTTTTCCAGATCGCCCAGCAGTTTTGCCGTTTCATAATCTCCGTCCTTGGTATGAAGAACGGAACGTTTGCCGTTGGCGGTGAGATAATATAGATCCGCATACAAAACCCTATGGATCAACCCTCCATCACGAAAAACGAATACTGGATCCGGCTCTCCACTTGCCCTGGAATTGGAAATCGTTTTTAACTGTAAATGATGAAGCGCTCTTTCCATACATGCGGAAAATCTTTCCTTCGTATACGGTTTCAAAAGATAATCGCAAGCCCCTACCTCGAATGCTTTGAGAGTATGCTCTCGATAAGCTGTAGTGAATACCAGTATCGGAAGATTCTCTCCTATTTCCTCTAAGACCTGTAGCCCCGTTTTTTCGGGAAGATTGATATCCAAAAACACCAGATCGAATTTTTCTTTTTTCAAAAGATCGATTGCCTGGGAGCCTGTTCTTGCTATCCCACCCACTTCGAACTGAGGCCAACTTTCTAAAAATTTACGAAGAAGGTCCCGAGCAGGCACCTCATCCTCTATGACTAAAACCTTATATAGCACGCTATTCATCTTGATGCGAATTCCAATCTTAATGTGGTGATTCCAAATTTATCTTTTTCTAATTTAAGTTCCGCTTCTCCGAAATTATACTCTAACCTGGATTTTATATTGTTTAAGGTGCGAGAAAATTCGGATTTTTTATACTCTGGTAACAAATGATGTTCTTGTTTTTCGTTCCCGTTATTTTTGATCTCTATTTTTATTCTTCCAAAACTTTCGGTGGCGCTAATTTCCAATATCCCCGCTTCGGAACGATTCTCCAATCCGTGTTTAAAACTATTTTCGACTAATGGCTGCAATGTGAGTGGGGGTATCCTAAGCCTGGAAAAGTCTCCCACTTTTTTAATATTGATCGTTAAAGAATCCGAAAATCGGATCCTTTGCAGTTCCAGATAGTTTACCGTAAAGTCCCACTCTTCCGAGAAAGGAATAGTTTTTTCGAAAATCCGATCCGATAAAAATCTGTATGTTTCCGAAAGTAAAATGAGTGCGTTATCCGCTTTTTGCGGATCAGTAACTAACAGGGAATGTATGGTGTTCAAAGTATTGAACAGATAATGAGGGTCCATCCGATTCTGAAAGGTCCTGTATTGGATATCCTTCAGTTCGCTTTCCATCTTTTTCCTTCTTTCAATTAGGATCTGCATGGATTTTTCCAGAAAGGAAATGAATAATGCCAGTATTAGGCTGCTTAAAAGAATATTATATGATCCTCCGTGAGGCCTTTCGACTCCTTCTCCAGCCAATAATAGTACATGAATGATCCCGCCTGACGCGACTCCTAGGACGGATGCGATCGCAGAAGCGACGACTAAAAAAGCTCCCGTAAAGAAAGCTCCTCTGTTCATTCGATTCAGGAATTCCACCGAAAACTCCACTATCGAACATACACAATGTGTGGTTACCTGTGTGGCCAAGAACACTTTCCAAAAAGGTGCCTTAGAATTGTGAGCGACTAACAACGAATTCATCGTGCCGATCACCGTATTTATGGTTAACCAAAACAGTATTTTAAAAGTACGCATAGAAAGAATGGTCGAAAAATTTTTTCCGTTTCCGACTCCACTGATCCCGTATTCTTTTAACCCGTCGATCCCCTTTTTACAATCTTATTCCAGGGAAAGTATCGTTTATTCCAATCGAATAGAAACTACAGAAATCGGATCGACCCGTTTATTAATTAGAAAGTCTGGTAGACAGGAGAGTAAGGATAGGTTTATCTAAACGAAATTTTTTCTTTACGACTTTTGTCGGCAAGTAATCGAGGGGGACCTCTTTGAAAAAGACATCTATTCGAAAACTGATCACCGCTGCATGTTTTATTATGGGATCCGTACATTTATCCGCTGAGGAAATAGTTACCACTAAGAAAGACGAACCGGACGGCTTTTACGGTTTGAAGATTGGCGGTATCCTCTCCCCTTCTTATAACCAGAGAATGAGAGACGGAGGTTCCGGTCTTACTAACGCATATCCGAACGAGGAACCCGGCTTCTCCACTCCTTGGACACTTTTGACCATCAATAAAGAATTTAAAGAAACAGGGGTCAGCTTGGAACTATGGGGAGAATTATTACGTTCTGCCCAAGTAAGCGCAGATACTAGAATGGATGGGGGAGTAAAATCTAATCCTTATATTTTAGGGATCAGAAGGGCTCTTATCCGCAAAACCTGGGAAACAGGGTTAGGAGAATACTCGCTAACGTTCGGTATGCAGGAACTCCCACATACTTATACCCAATGGAAAAATTATTGGAGATGGAGATATGTGGATAAAGGACCTCTTGAAAGTCTGGGATTCGCTCCTGCTCCCGCCGATATCGGGTTAGGTGGGACCGGAAAATGGGATAATAATATTTCCGCTCAAGTAATTCTTTCCAACGGAGAAGGTTACAGGCAGACCCAGAATACCGACTCCACAGGTTTCGATCTTTCTTCCAGACTCTCCTACGAGCCTAAGATAGGCGATGAGAACAGGATCGGTCTTCATTTCTTTTATAGATCAGCTAACTTAACAGGTGCTGCTTCTTCCGATTGTAAAGAAGGAACGGCATGTCTTGCGTCGGATAATAATCCTTCCACTTCCCTCAGAAAGGATGTTCGTTCCCTAGAAAGTGACTCTTATGCGGTGGAGGCTAATTTTGATCGTAAAAAAATTCTTAACTTCGGACTTGGATACGTGTTCAGAAAACAAAAAGGCGGAGAAGTCAGAGACGTTTCCAAACCGTTCGGTGCGGTAACCCCTGGATTAGATTCCACCGGAACTGCTGCTTACGCCTGGTTGTCTTTAGGATGGGGAGATTTTAGGATCGTGGGTAGATTAGAAGGCGGAAGTGGAAGAGACGGAGTTCTCGCCGCGAACCGAACTCAAATCAATCAGGTCATGCCGGGAAGTCCCGAATCGGATTATTGGAATATTCAAACCAATACCGTAGGGCCTTTGGTAAATTCCTCCGGTTATTCTGTTCATTCTTCGTTCAGAAGAGGTTCCGTATTCGCAGAATGGAATATTACGGATTCTTTACGTGTTTCCATTGGATACACTGAATCCAGGAACAGAGATAAGGACGGAGACAGAGAACAATCCTATGTGGACGGGTCCGGAAACGAAAGGACCAAAGCGGAGTATTTACAACAATTCCAAGGCGGTGCAAATAATGGGATCGTATCCTACGGCCGCCTGACCAAAGAGTTAACACTTTGGACCACCATCGAATTTTAAGGAGAAATTTATGAAACTAAGAGTGTGGATGATCTTAAGCTTAATGCTTTCCATCGGTTCCTTGGTTTTAGTGAGCCAAGAAAACAAAGAGAAGGACGCCAGGGTTTCCTTTCTGATCGGAAAAGTTCAGTTACAAAAAGGCGGCAAGGGAAGTTGGAACATTTTAAAACAAGGGGATTTGGTTTCCGAAGGAGATATTGTTTCCACCGGTAACGCTTCTAAAACCACCCTACTTTATAAAGGTTCCGAGTTTAAAGTATTGCCGAATACTAAACTGAAGATTTCAAGTCTGTACAACGAATCCAAAGACGGTAAATTAGAAGTGCAAAGCGGATTTGCCTGGTTCCAACTCGTGAACCTAAAAGGTAAAAAATTCGAGGTCAGCACCCCTACTACCACTGCGGGTGTGAGAGGAACTGCTTTCTCCGCATTCCATGATCATAAGTCCAAGGATTCTTCCTTCTGCACCTGTGAAGGTAAGGTCTTAATGAACGGGACCGGCGATCCAAAAGACGGAACCATGCAGGAAAAAGGAAATGGCGGTTATTATCCGGGAAGCGGAGAAGAACCTAAAAGAAGTTCTTACGAAGGGATTATCGTAAAATTTAAATCTCTTCCTCCTTTCAAGGACCTTATGAAAAAGAATATTTCCTTAAAGAACTGTTTATCTTGCCATACTCCTCAAGGCTGGACTCCGGAAGACTCCGTTCCGAGCGATGAGACTTACGGCGGAGGAAAAATGTAAATCTTTTATAAAGATTTTGGAATGTATGAGAGGCTCGGGATCCCGAGCCTCTTTTTTTGTCCTAAGGGCAGACAACCGTAGAGGCAGGATTAGAAGCCGCTGCTCCTTGAAATTGTAATGCACCGAATAGATATGGATAAGGCTCGGAGCCTGGAGTTACGTTATAAGTTTTCAACATAAGATTATCAGTATCCGCCTTTATATTACATGTAGTATTATTCGTAGGATGGTATAAAGAACTGATCGTCAACGTCCTAGGCAAAGGTACCTGTCTTAAAACGTTATTTACCAAAGGTACAATCAAAGAGCGGATCAATGGATCCACCACTTGGAAAATCCCTTTCGGATCTAAACCGAATGGATTGAAAGTATTCCCTTCCAAAATATCCAACGTGTAAGACATCTTACCAACGTCTTTGTTCAGTACTAGTTTTAATGCATTGAGTTTATCGTAAGTAGTGTTCCCGGTAGGATTCACAAATGGAACAAAATCAAAAACTCCATCCGCCTTGATACTTACCCTGGCCTTATTTAAAAGATATCTGCAACTATTAGCGGCCGTGTCCGCCGCCGCACTACTACAAATTACAGGAGAAACATCCGTCCCGATATTGGTTCCATTCGGTCTTCTTCCAAAAATCCTTAATTCCAGATCCGTAAAGTTAACCACCAATGTAGGTTTCTGAGCCGCAGTTCCCACCCATTTGAATTCGCCGTTCGGCGCATGGATCGCATACACATCAATGTCCACATCATCCGTAGAATTCACGCTACGAATAAGCTTAGTAGGATCGGTCGGATTCAATCCGTTGAGCGGGCGCCCGGGAGATAATACGTTCATCAAAGTTCCAACTTTTACCAACTCTTGGGTCAATTGAAAAAGAGGATCGTCTCCCGCATAAGCAACAATCGTATCTATAAACTGGCGATTGATCCTTAAGTTCAATGCGCCATTCTGCCAGAGACTAAAAGCAGCTTGTGTAACCGTGTCTGCCGTTAGGGTTAGAAGTAAGCCAGGGTTTGCGGCGCTATTATTAAACGCATATTCTCCGGTTAGAGCCTGGGTCGTAGGCACAGGCCGAGTACTCACAAAACCCACTGCACCGCCTTGGCCGTGATAGTTTGGATTTGTATTAAGAAGCCTACTTGCAGCAGGAGTAACCAAACCTAGATCCGCAGAAGCAACTACGGCTTTATTCGATCCACTCATTCTAACAACCGCATCCGGCTCCACTTGTAATTGAAGGCTTAATGGGAAGTTTGCCAAAGGAGCAGGTAAATAATTCGGAAGAGTAATATCCAAACCAGGAGTTTTTAAAGATTGAACTACTGAGTTCAATGCCTTAGGAGCTACTCCTTGGATCACGTCGCCTAACATGGCTTGGGTGATCTTAGGAGCAAGAGCTGCCACCATGCTATTAGCCAGATCGGTTCCGATGGAAGTGATCAGGTTTGCCAGCCAAGAACCGGAACTTCTTTGTACGATATCGTGAGTAGTAAGATTTACCGCCCACTCCGAAACATAAAAATTTCCCGTATCCGGATCTGTTGGAGAGAATGGAGTTTTGATTTGGATCACGAAATTTCCATTACTATCCACGCTGGAGGTGGTGCGTGCTTTTGCGGTACGCACCGGTTTCACAGTCACATTATAGTTCAGATCGGAAGTCATACTAAAGGAGAATAAGGTCCCTGCACAAGAACCGGCAAGCCCGCAGAGAAACCCGCCGATATCTCCTTGGTTCCTAGCGACCACTATAAGTCCGATGGTTGCAGCCTTTCCTCTCAAGGTGACTCCCAAATCCCCGTTTCCGTTAACTTTCAAACATGCTTTTATGTTCTCAGTTGCATTCGTAATATCTAAATTATTACAATCCTTTGTAGTACTCGCGCCAACAGTAGTAGGGATATTCACGCTTGTGATATATACATCCACGTCGAAGTTCATACAATCGCTTAAAGGAGGACAGCCGTATCCTGTAAACGCTCCTTGGTTACTTCCCGTTCCGTTCGGCCCACAATACCCGTCCTGAAAAGTAGCGGAAGTATAATCACTCGCATCTCCGTAACTTCTGATGAAGTTGAAAGAGTCGTAGTTCATACAATAACCGGATCGTTTTGAACTCGCTGTAGGTGAGTTCGAGAAGTTTGCGAAAGTTTTAATCCCGTTATCGGCCGGATCTTTTATCCTAAAATCCCCTCTAGCAAAACGTTCCAAGACTCCGCCAAACAATCTTAAAGTCTGAGCCTCGTCCAAAACCGCCGCGGCTCCTTTGGTTAGAATATTATAAGGATTAGAATTTACTTTTCCGTAATTAAAGCCGAAACTTCTTTGGAATAACTTACCCGCAGAGTTAGTGATCTCGAATACGTAGGAATTCCCGCCTTGAAAAGGTTTTAGTCCGTCCGGCAGACCGTTCAGATTTAAAGAAGAAGCAAGTGCATTCGTCATATCGCAAGGAACACTAGGAGCGTTACATATATCGTAAGTAACCGAAGAACCCATATGTTTCATCTTAATAGATTTAATATAATTCGTGCCGGCAACCGGGTTTGTAAAACCTGCAGTCAAGTTCATCGCTAAGGTGCCGGGAAGTGCATCCGCAAATGTAAGATCGTTTACAGTATTACCAGGTCCGACGGATTTTCCGTTCAAACTCATAGTGATATAATAATCGGGCTCGGTAGTGAACTCTACTGTATAAGCGGTTAACGTTCCTCCTTCGATCCCTTTGGCATCGGAGGTTAAAGATAATTGGTAAGTGGTATTCGATTTAAGTTCCCTATATGGATCAAAGATCAGCCTTCCTCCGGACTTCCAATAAAAGACTCCTCCCTTACTTTCTGCAACGGGAGAACTAGGACCAGGTAGGGCAGCAAAACTGGAAGGGCCTGTTTTTTCTCTTAAGGAAAAACTGGTGAATACGGTGTTCCGATCCATAGGCTCGGAAAAAACGATCTCTAAACTTTTATAACGATCCACCTGATCAAATGAGGCAAGATTTAGCGCTGCCTGAGGACCAGTAGTGCCGAAATCCACCGGCAAAGTTGCCGGAGTATCAGTCTCGGTATAGTTGATATTATTGACGGTTTTAGGAACGGAACCGCCTCCATCTACCGGGATCCCGATAGAACTAAAGAATGAATCTAGAACTCCTCCTCCCTTTTCGGATTCCTTACAACCCGAAAGTATAGGAAGGACCGCCAGACAAGTTATAACAACCGTCCGTTTAATATAAATTCTATCTCTTTCACCAAATCCGGTAACCATCTTTTATTTCTCCAGTCTTCAATCGCATGATATCGTTCGAATTCGGCCGGAATCGGCACTCGTCAGTGCCTATCCAACCTCGGGTCGGACTTTTTTCTTCAGAAAAACGCCCCACCCTTAAGAGTTTATTTTCAATTTTGGAGAAAACTCTTGGTTCAGGATTTATTCTATTTTTATAATATTATATTTTTATACTTATCCTCTTCTGCTCTTATTCATATAATTCCTTAAGGACATTGCACCACCGTGCCAGGATTCGTAGCCGCCGCTCCTTGGAACTGAAGGCCTCCGAATAGATACGGATAAGGTTCCGTATTCGGGATCGGGATAGTGATCAACTTCAACTTATCCGTCGTGGACTGAAGATTACATACCGCGCCGGAAGAATAATTAGTGATCGCCGAAACATTCAAAGATTTAGGCAGAGGAACTTGACGTAATACGTTATTCACCAATGGGATGATCAAGGAACGGATCAAAGGATCCACAACTTGGAAAATTCCCTTAGGGTCCAATCCGAATGGGTTCACGGAATTTCCTTCGAGAATATCCAGAGTATAAGCCATGCTAGTCTCGTCTTTTTTGATCACAAGACTCATAGCGTTCAAATTATTATACTGAGGCTTTCCGATCGGGTCCGGGTTATCGAAAGGAATAAAATTGAAGGAGCCGTCTCCTTTGATACTAACACGCACAGTATTCAAAAGATAACGACAACTATTGGCCGCTCCGTCCGCTGCTGCAGAAGAACAGGTAATCGAACTTAATGTAGGATATCCGATCTGAGTTCCATTCGGCCTTCTTCCGTAAATCCTCAATTCCAAATCCGTGAAGTTCACAACAAGGGAAGGAATGGAACTTGCTCCTCCAAATTTAAATTCACCGTTAGGTGCATGGATCGCATACACGTCGATATCCACATCATCAGATGATTTTACGTTTTGGATCAGTTTAGTAGAATCACTCGGATTCAAACCTACCAGAGTAGATCTACCCGGAGCCAAAATGTTCAGAAGAGTTCCTACCTTAACCAATTCTTGAGTTAACTGGAAGAGAGGATCTGAACCAGCATACGCAGTAATGGAATCGATAAAAGGTTTATTGATCCTTAAATTTAAGGCGCCGTTTTGCCAGAGACTATAAGCGGCCTGAGTAACGGTGTCTGCAGTTAGGGTCAAAAGAAGTCCAGGGTTTGTGGAACTTTTGGAGAACGGAAAAGTTTTGGTCAGAGCATCCGCTGCAGGAATAGGACGAGTGCTCACAAAACCGGAAGCCAATTGGTGTCCGTGATAATTCGGGTCCGTATTTAGAAGCGGATTTTTAGCCACCAAAGCCACGGAAGCAGAACCGACCAATCCCTTGTTTGCACCCGAAACGGTAGCAGCCACATCCGTTTGGAATTTCAGCTTTAAGGAAAGAGGGAAACTCTGAAGAGGAGCAGGAAGATAGTCCGGCAATACGACATCCAAACCTGGATTCGCTAAAGAGGTCACAACCGCGTTTAACGCATTAGGCGCAACCTTCTGCACCACGTCCTTTAGCATGGATTGAGTGATTGCAGGCTTTAAAGCTGGGACCATATCGTTCGCAATGGACGCAGTTACCGAAGAAAGAAGGTCCGCTGCCCAAGAAGTAGAATCCACATAGTCCACAGAATCCAAAGTTCCGGCATTATTCTTAACTCTTAAATGATCGGACCATTCTTTCGTATAAAAATTGTCGGATGTGGTATTTGCGGGAAGAGCCGCTATAGTCAAAGGAGTTTTAATCGCAATATTAAATTCTCCATTCGTATCAACAACAGTATTCGTATTCGCAATTGCAGCGCGAGGGTTAGTAGTTTCGTTTAAGTTCACTTCTGCAATCGTAGTGAAATAGAATTTACTACCGGAACCTACCAGTCCTAAACCGATTGAACTACGATTCCTCGCGATAATGGCAAGATTAATGATCGCTTTACGACCGTTAATATTTACCTTCAAGTTATTATTCGCCGGAACGCTCAAGCTTGCAGTGATCGTAGGGTCGGCTCCAGTCATAGCAGGGATATTAACTCCCGTGATATAAACGTCCATATCGAAGTCGGAACAACCTAAGAAACATCCGCTACCTACGAACGCTCCTGGATTCGCCCCTGCCCCACCACAATATCCGTCCCCGTTATCCGGGTCTGTAGAATCCCCGAAACTACGGATAAAATTGATCTCAGAGTGATAATCTATACAATAGCTAGTTCTCTTAGATGTACTTTTCGGAGTATTCGAAAAATCTGAAAAAGATTTACCAGTGATCTTATAGTCGTTCTTGGTAAATCTTTCTAAAATTTGACCGAATAATTTTAAAGCTTGGGTCTCGTCTACGATCACAGCCGCACCATTTGTGATCATAGCATACGGAGTAGTATTGACTTTTCCATAATTGAATCCGAAAGATCTACGGAATACCTTGCCGCTTGTAGTAGTGATCTCAAAGATATAAGCGTTTCCGCCTTGGAAGGGCTTAAGTCCTGTTTTTGCTCCCGAAAAACTATTCAGATTCAAAGAAGAAGCAAGAGAGGCAGTCATATCGCAAGGAGGAGCAGCACAGATCACATGTTCCGCGGTAGAACTCAAATGTTTCAGTTTAATGGACTGGATAGAATTCGCTCCGCTAATCGGAGAAGTAAAACTTGCGTTCAAATTCATTGCGATCGTTCCAGGCGAAGCATCAGTATAAGTCAAATCCTTGGAAGAATTCGCCGGACCTACCGATGTTCCGTTTAACGTAGCACTGATCAAATAATCAGGTTCCGTGGTAAATTCCACAGTATAAGGCTGAAGATTCCCTCCTTCTAAACCTTTAGAAGCGCCGGTAAGAATAAGTTGGTAAGTAGTATTCGGTTTTAGTTCTTTGTAAGGGTCAAAGATCAATCTCCCGCCGGATTTCCAATAAAAAGATCCACCCTTTTCAGCGGCAGGACCAGGTAATAATGTTCCGGTTTTTTCCTTTAGAATGAAATCGCCGTTCACTGTAGACTGGGTCATAGGTTCGGAGAAAACGATCTCCAAACTTTTATAACGATCCACTTGGTCTGTAGAAGAAAGATTTAATAATGCCTGGGGTCCCGCAGTCCCGAAATCCACAGGAAGAGTAGCCGGCTCATCAGTATCCTTATAAGGGGTTAAAGCCGCACTAGGAGGAAGACTTCCTCCCGAATCGGAAGCAATCCCGAGACTTGCAAAAATAGAATCGGATAGGCTCCCCTGTTTTTCTCCTCCGCATCCGATGGATACGAAGAATAAAGTGAAACCGATAAGTAAAAATCCCTTGAATGTTTGCATCTTCATTTGTGTCGGTAGTCCCGTTATATATCTATTTTTCATCTTAGTGAGAATATCGCATTCAGATCGTCCCAGTACGTCGACGTGGGCTGTCCATCATTCCAATTGTCGTAAAAGAACGCGTCGGAACCGGAGAAACGACGGCCTCTTTCATAAATATCTCCGAATAAACCGATCAAAGTCCCCGCAGAATATAGGAATGCCCTATTATCCATGAGAGAAGTTTGGATCATATCGGACCTCAGAAGTACTTTAGTATTTTCGAATAGTTCCTCTACAGTGTATTGAGAAGACATGTTCGCATTCTTTTCCAAGAAACTGAAGAAACTACCAGGTTTACCCAATTGGTAACCTGTCGCATATAAATTCCGTCCATAAGGAGCCATAGAATCCAAAACAGGAGGAAGACTAGTCGTCAAAATATCGGAAAGCGTATAAGTTCTCGTATCCAAAGCGGAATTATTCGGATCAGTCACATCTCCTACATAAAAGAGAGAAGAAATTAGATCCAAAGTATTCGTAATTTCAGCCGCTGTGAGTTGGATATCCAACAAGAGATCCAGTAAAAAATCCAAAGATTTCACTAAAGACCAACCGGAAGATCTGGAAACGTAGTCGCGAATTCTTCTTACAAGATCGTCCACTTTTACCCAGGAAGGATCGTATAGGTCATTACGAGGACGATCGTCATATTTGTCCGCGACACGGAAGACCAACCAATCGATACCTTCGTCAATAGCGAATTGGTTCGGACAGTTCGTTTGGAAGTTCGCTACTCCGCCACAATCGGACCAGAGTTTCGTTTGTCCCAAAATCCCGGAAAGACCATCCATTATTTTATCTCTTGCATCCGCCTTTGCAGGATCGCCCAAATTTGTGGTAAACTTAATCAGTCCGGAAAGAATATCAGTTTTACTTAATAGATCGAGAGGACCGTCCGTCATACGATTACGATCTGTGCTTGTAGGCGTAGATGTACCTTCGATCAAAACGCTCAGGAGACTTCTGTAGTTTTTAGAAGGTTTATATTCAACGGTAGTTGCTTTAGGATTTCGTAAGCCGGAACTAATTCCTACAGTTCTAATTTGAACAAAAGAAGGTCCTGGAGAAGGTACTCCGGTTCCCTGGATCGGACTTACGTTGGAATCATATACTCCGTTAGGTCCATATGTTTGGTCAGGGCCATAATAAACGTAAGGACGAGAGAAAATCTCCGCCAAACCTGTAAATAGTTTATATGGATTTTTTCCTGCAGTTCTATTGGCAGGAATTTTAGCATCGTCTCCGAGAGCTTTTGCCAATGATACTATAAATGGAGTTAGGCGGTTTCTTTTATTCCAATTTGTATTTACTTGAGAAGGAGGAGTATCAGTAGTTCCCAAGAAGCCGAGTTGTTTGATCACACCGGCATTTTGGGAAATAACAGGTGGGATCATTCCATAGACGGTAGTTGGGTCAGGAATTAAAAGTGGGAATAATGCGGAATATACTGCGGTAACTTGGAAACCTTCGTTACCTGCTAAACCGTATCCCCAACCTTCTACAAAGAATACAGAATCTGCAGGTTCATTCGATAAATCCTGCAGATTAGTATCAGGGACAACCCAAGGCCCCGCTTGGGTGCTCGAATCGAAAGACTTAAGTGGAGTCCCTTTTTTCTGCCAAAACCCGTTGAAATTTGTGCAATCATCCTTTAGAGGACCACAATTCGGACTAAGGTTCATCATCCCCATGATCCCATTTCCGATCGCAGTAATAAATAAAGCCTCTTGGTAGGTTACTGTTGCAGCTAACTTGGCTCGTACGGGAAGGACCGCTACGAATCTTTTTTCGTATAATAGCCACTGCAAATTTTTATAAAATGCTTCTTCCGCACTAGCAACTTGGATCGGTGCAGGAACAGTTTCAGTTATTGAATAGAATCCTTTATTTGTTAAAACGGCAGAAGCGGCGGTTTGATCCACTCCACCAAGATAAATTCTCCTTTCTCCGCCTGTTCCAGGATCGATCTGCACGTAATACTTGGAAGTATCCCAACTAGGCTGGTACTGTAAAAGATTCCCGTTAGGAGCGATCGGTTGCCCACCACCGTTAGTCTGGCTATAGTAAGGGCCATAACCCTCCAGAGTAACCTTAACGATCCAGTCCAACATCCAAGGAACAGTTTTATTGAATAACTTGTCAAAAGTCGCTTCGGATGCAGGATCTGTGACTTGCTGAGCTTCCCCACGAGAAACAGCTTCTAAAATAGAAAGAACTCTGGTATTGAAACCGATTTTATAGATCGAACCGTCCCTAAAAACCTTGGAACTTGTACGGCTTAATTCGGTAATATTCTTAAAATTGAATGAATCACCCGACCCGATCACGGATCCCATACTGAACATCGCATCCCCTAACGTTAACTCTCCTCCAGTAGTGAAAGGTCCAGTATCAGTTAAAGCGTTATGAGTCGTCTGAGCAGGATTCCATCTATAACCGTAATTATCAGCAAGCGTCAGAATAATAAATAAAGTCTCGAGAGAAGAAAGAGGACGGCTTTCCACATCCGTCTGGCGATTACGTCCATCTCCATCAAGTTGTAAAAGATCTTTAAAGGTCTGACTAGAGCCGGAAGAATTTCGCATAAAATCCAGTAAGTATGCATTCTTAGCGGTCTCTTTCAGAACATTTACAGTTACATCCCCTTGGGCAAAAATTAACCCTTTAATCGTTACAAATAGATCCTGCAACATCGTCCTTAACTCTGCAGGTTTTAAAGTACCGCCTGGAGAATTATAAGCCGCATTGGTGGAATATTCGTTAGCGCTCGGTTCCGCGGGAGAAGTAGTATTTACAGTGAAAAAGTTCTCAGCGTTTATTATAAAATTCTTAAATGAAGTTTGAGGAGTCATTTGATCCTCGAACCCGGCGGCTTTGTACATCATCTCGCCGAAATCATAAACAAGAGAAATAAAACCTTCTTTTAGAGTCCGATCCGTAAGAAGAGAAGGAGCAAAAAATCCTCCTAACAGATTCTCCACTCCGGTGCGGAACGTAGTATTCTTGCGTAATCCTTTATAGAGAAAATCTTCTATATCGTGAAGAGTATCCACAGTATCCGGATCTACTAAAAGATCGGCAGTGTCGTGAATAGAAGTAGCAACTTGATTCGCAGTCTTAGTATTGTATTCGATCAAAAGTTGGTTCGCGCCAATAGGCATTAGATTACGAACCACAGGTTTTTTATAATGACGTATCTTTTCGAAAACAGGCTGGATAGAAGAATACGCAGCGGGATTCGAAGTTTGCATCTTTTCGATCATGTCTGCAAGGCCCAATGAAAGGGTCTGAACGCTAGTTCTACTCTGCAACATAGCGGATTCTAAAGCTCGAATTGTGCCTAAATTATCCGTTCTAGGCGCTTGGGAAAGTGCATCACCCAAGGCTTCATTGAAGCCAACTGGGTCTAGATTGGTAAAAAAGCTTTTCACCACCGGATAAGGATTCAGAAAACTGAATAAAGAAACACCTTTGTAGTCGTCCGTATTATCTGAAAATTGGGAGACCCCACTAGTGTCAGTACCGGCGTGAGAACAAGCCCCGGATAATGATAATATAAGAGAAATGAAAATTATATTTTTCTTAAAATCCAGGAGTCGAAAGTTCCCCCCTGTAGTCTCCCCTATTGGCAGCATCTTCATCCCTTAAACCTCTCTGGGTCCATGTTCGCTTTTTTGAACAATTGTTATTTTTTGGAACCAGAACGGCTTCTATTTATACCGTGGTTCTAAAAAACCTTCAATCTTTTTTTATATCAATTGTTCGGATCGTGTATCGATCGCTATACTGGTACATACTATAACGGTATAGACAAGGATTTTTTTCACTATATTTGATGATTTTTAGGATAACGTACGTTATTTTTAACTGTCTTATACGTCCCTTATTTCCCCAGAATTCCACTTAAAATCATGTTCTAAAGCATGATTTAATCTAGGTTTAAGAAGGTTATTTTGGAAATTTTTTATTAACAAACGGAGGTTTGAGAACCTTCCAAAAATAAAAAGGCCGAGAAAGACCCGGCCTTTTTACTAACTACATTTTGTATAAGTAGCTACGCCGTCGCGGCCCTCTTCTTATAGATAGCATAGCCGATTGCGGCAAGTCCTAATATCAACCAAATATACCAGAACTTCACGAGAAGAATGGTAACTGCAGTAATCAAGAATGCCACAACAGCGAACACTAAAGAAAGCGCTGTTTTCCCCAATTCTCCCACCAGAGGAACAAAACTTAAAAGAGAAAGTAATGGTCCCGCGAGAAGATTAAAACTCACCCACATGGCAATAAAACAACCGAGCCTCATCAGCCATTTTGTTGTATTATCGTCACTTTGGATATCTTTCATTGTCGTCTGGATATCACCCACCGAGGCGTTCAAAAATTTATTACCTTCTTCACTCGTGAATTCGCCGATCGAACTTCCGTTTACCGATCCCACGAAAGTCATACTTTCTTCAGGAATAGGGACAAGAGATACACTGACCCTTTCACAACCTTCGGTCTGGTCGCTCGCGCATTTTTGAGATAAGTAGATATAATCTCCTTCGGCGATTCCTTTAGACAAGTCTGCCGATCCTGGACTCACTGAAGGAACAGCGGAAGTCAGATCCACTTTACCCAAGTTCACACTGTATGTTTTACCTTCGTCGGTTTTCACTTTCGCATCGGAAGCAACGGAACTTTTCTCATCCACGGTTGCTTTGTAGAAAGGTTTAGACTTACAAGCCGGATCCTTGAAATTTTTAGGATTTTTAGGGGAAGATATCCAATCCAATTCACAATCATAGACTGTTTTTTTGGTTTTAGAATCTTCTTTGCTGGTTTCATTCCAAGCATATACTTCGGAAGATTGAGAATAGGAAATATATTTTCCAGGTTTTACGAATTCGCCGCTTAATGTATCAGCGCTCAATTTACCCGTAACGTATGACGCAATCCCGGGTTTTGCCTGGGAAGCAGGTAATGCACCTTTGAGAGCAGCACTTGCTTGTTCGCAAGTTTCCACTTTAAATATCAAAAATAAGGAAAGTGGGAATAGCACTACCCCTGTGAGCATTCCTTTGAAAGAATTACCTATCGATCCGAATATACTCGAACTTTCCCCTGATTCTTCAAACGCCATGTAAAAACCTCCCGATTGGCCTTAAAAAAGACGAAAAGGCATTTTACATTCCACACAATTCGATAGGCAATATCTTTTTTCCAAATGAAAAAGAGAGAAGTTCTTCTCCAAACGTACGTTTTAAGAAAATTAGGGCGGTAAAATCACGCAGAGGCGCAAAGACGCGGAGGGAATATTGTGATATTGGAAATTGCTACAAAAATTCTCTGCGGCTTCGCGACTCTGCGTGCAAAACTTGCAGCCCGCGGCAAGGATACGAAGGGCGCTAGTCCGGCTTGCCGGATGAGCGCGTATGCGCGAACCCGCAGTAGCCTGGTCTGAGCAAAGCGAAGAGCCGCCCAAACCTTTTAGGTATATTCTAATTTTTGAATATTCTAAAAGTTTTTGTGAAAACCCAAACTCAGAAAAGTTCCAGCCAAGCTTTGCGGATATCCGCCTTTTCCATGAAGTAGGTCCCTATAAGTGCAGCGTCCACATGCGAGCGGAACTCATCTAAGTCTGACTTACTTTTGACCCCGGACTCTCCCACCTTCACTATATTGGGAGAAAGTTTAGAGGCAACCTTAGGGACCAAATCTTGGTGAATGGAAAAATCGTCCAGATCGCGAGTGTTAATCCCGACTATGTTG
The DNA here is from genome assembly GCF_000244755.1 of Leptospira licerasiae serovar Varillal str. VAR 010. Classification (NCBI taxonomy): domain Bacteria; kingdom Pseudomonadati; phylum Spirochaetota; class Leptospiria; order Leptospirales; family Leptospiraceae; genus Leptospira; species Leptospira licerasiae. The sequence continues at coordinate 254,487 of NZ_AHOO02000011.1, forward strand.
GCGCCGGCCTTGGTCGCAATAACCGCTTCTTCTTCCGTATGGATCTCAGTGAGAACGTCCATATTATACTTTTTGGCTTCTTTGATAAGTTCGGTGAGTTTTTCAGGTGTTAGAATACGAACGATGAGCAGAATTGCAGCCGCTCCGAATTCTCGAGCTTCCGACACTTGCTTTGCATCCAGTATAAAATCTTTTCTTAATATAGGTATGTTGACCTGAGAAGAAACGTTTTTGAGGTCTTGTAGGGAACCGCCGAAGAATTTTTTATCTGTGAGAACAGAGATCGCAGTTGCACCGCATTCCGAGTAAGTTTTTGCGATGGAGACCGCATCGTATTCTTGCCGGATAATCCCGGAAGAAGGACTCATTTTTTTACATTCTGAGATGATCGAAAATTTGCGGGAACGAAGAGATTGCCACAAACCTACTCCGGAATAGGGAGCAGGTTTATATTCGGGAATGGTTTCGATTTCCCTCTTTTTTTCTTCTACGATTTCTTGGAGAACCCGATGTAATGCCATCATCGGTTAAGCACGAAAAGTTCGGAGCGCCTCGTCTTCCGTTTCTCTGATATCAAAGAGAGAGGTTAGTTCGATCACGTCGAAAATTCTTTTGACCGCTGGTTTGATCCCGCAGATCTTGAGGCCGCCTTCTTTTGCGTTCAATTTTCTGAGTGTGGAAATACAAGCTCTGAATCCGGATGAAGACATGTAGTCCACGTCCTGCATGTTCAGAATAACCCTGGTATGTCCTTGGTTATCGATTAGATCGTTCAGATTTTCTTCCACCTCGTTTGCGATAGAAACGTCCAAACGTCCCTTGAGGTAAACTATGAGAACTCCGTCCTGTACCTTGTGATCGAGCAAAGGAACCTACCCTTAGCGATAATTTAGAGACAATTCTCGATGCAAAAAATAGCCTGTCAACCAAGTTCCCCAAGATGAAGAATTTTCCTACCTCCTTATTAGGCCAAAGAGTCCTGGTTCTCGGCGGGGGAGTTTCCGGCATGGCGGCTCTCCGACTCTTGAAAGAGAGACAGGCAAATGCTGTTCTCTGTAATTCGCAACCCTTACCAGATTCGAATGTAACTTTCGTTGGCGAAGATGTAATTCTAACGGACCTTCTTCCAATCGCACTCATCGTAAAAAGTCCGGGTATTTCTCCTTCCCATCAGGTAATTTCCCAGGCTCACTCTCTTGCGGTCCCGGTAGTTTCCGAAGTAGAATTAGCGAGAGCGTTCTATTCCGGAAAATTGATCGGAGTCACAGGCACGGACGGAAAATCCACCACCACTTCTCTCACCGCTCATTTGGTTTCCACCGATTTTCCGGGAACTACCGCGGGAGGAAATATCGGTTTGGCATTCAGCGATTTTTGTCTAAAACCGGTTCCAGTTTCCGTGTTGGAACTTTCCAGCTATCAGTTGGAAGATTCAGGCCCTTTAGAACTTAACGTATCTGTAATATTAAATCTTGCCTCGGATCATTTAGAAAGGCATAAAAATTTGGAAAATTATTTTGCCGCCAAGGCTCGCATCGTGGATCATTCTAATCCTCGCCATACTCTTGTGACCAGCTCCAAACTTTTTAAGGAAAGGATCCAAGGACTCGGGTGGTCCTGCAAAATATTAGTCTTCGGTAGAGAAGAAGGAACCGACGCAGTCATTTCCGAAGAAGAAAGAACAATCAAAACCGGCAAAGAGATTTATGATGCTAAAAACTTCCCTCTTCCCGGAGGTCATAACTTGGATAACCTGGCGGCTTCCATTTTAGCTGCGGAAGCGATCGGTGCAAAACCGGAACATATCCAAAATTTGATCGGGACTTTTAAAGGACTTCCTCATCGATTCCAGTATGTCGGCAAAGCTGCGGGCATTTCTTTTATCAATGATTCCAAATCCACAAATCTTCATAGTATGCTTGCGGGTTTAAACACTTGGAAGGACAAAAAAGGAACTTTCCTGATCTTGGGAGGAAGACCAAAAGTGGAACCTTTGGAACCTTTAAAGGAGTTTTTGTCCTCCGGTATCGGTTGGGTTTTATTGATTGGGGAAGCAAGGGAAACCTGGGCTCCTGTGATCTCTCCCATTTTAGGCACTCATTTGATCTTAGCGGGAGATTTAGAAGAAGGTTTTTCCCAGATTAAAACCGCAGTGCGTTCCGGGAGAGCAAGAGTCACGTCGGTAGTATTTTCGCCTGCTTGCGCAAGTTTCGATCTATATAAGAACTTCGAGGAAAGAGGAGAACATTTTATGAAGTTGGTCTCCGATTGGACCAAAGAAGAGCCTTAGATTTATTTAATATGCCCTTGGTGGTTTAATTTTTCCCAGACCTTGGACTCTACGAATACTTTTAATAGATCTCCGTCCAAATGATTTTCTTTGGCTTCCATTTCTAAAATATCCAAGGCTCTGTCTACCGGGACCGCTTTCTTATAAGGTCTATCCTGATCCGTTAATGCGTCGAATATGTCGGAGATTGTCATGATCCTAGACTGGATCGGGATATCTTCTCCCGAAAGTCCTCTTGGATAACCCGTTCCATTTAATTTCTCATGGTGTGCATGTGCGATGGTCGGCACCATTTTGAGATCGTTGGTCCAAGGGATCTTACTCAAAAATTGGAATGTATGCTCCACATGGGATTCTATCTCTTTTCTTTCGTCAAAATCCAAAGAGCCCTTTTTGATGGTCAGAAATCCGAACTCATAAGGAGAGATGAGTTCTAAATTTTCTCCCTCGGTCGTGATGTATTGCATCTTGGCGATCTCTTCCAAGAACTGGGAATTTGCCTCTTCTAATATAGAAGGTTCGTTACTCTGACTGATGATCTGGAACATGGAGCTGAGTCTTTTACATTCTTCATTAAATTCGAATTCAATCGCCTTTTCGTAATCGGAATATCCGGTATGTCCGTGTTTTTTTAAATATTCTACTTTTCTTAAGTTCAATTTGGATTCGAAATCTTTCTTTAGATATCGGAATCTCCAATCGATGAGACTGATCTCCAGATCTTCCAGTTTTTTGGCTTTTACCAAAACTTTTTCTCTCACTCCTACTTTTCCAAAATCGTGAAGTAGAGAAGCATATCTGATTTCTTTAAGTTGTTCCTTAGAAAATTTTGTGTCCTTGTATTTTCCGAAGCTCACTCGATCTAAGGTCTCAGCAAGTCCGACGGTTAATACAGCAACACGGAATGAATGACCGCTTGTAGTCGGATCCCTGGCTTCGATCGCATTTACTGACGCGGTAACAAATCCTTCGAATAATGTTTCGATCTCTCTCAGAAGATAATTATTCTGAATGGCTACCGCCGCTTGGCCTGCAACTCCAAGCACCAATTGAGTGGAATAGTCGTCGAAAGGTTGGATTTCATCTCCTTTCATCTGTTCCACGGTCAGTTTCTGGCTAAAGTTCCTTTTGCGGTTGATAAGTTGAAGAACTCCTACCACATCTCCCCTATGCCCCTTCATAGGAACGACCAGCATGGATTTTGTATGATAATTCGATAATATATCGAAATTGCTATTGAAGGAGAATTTAGCATCCTCAGGTAGATCGTACACGTCTTGGATGTTCAAAACTTTGCCCGTTTCCGCGACGTAGCCTGCAATGCTGGATTTATTGATTGGAAGAATAAACTCTTCCGTATCTATACTGAGTGCGGAAATTTTAAAACGCAAGTTTCGGATGAATCCGATATCATCCTGTTCTACCAGATATAAGGAACCGGAGTCTGCATTACTGATCTCTCTTGCACTGTATAAGATCTCTCTTAAAAGTTTATCGAAGTCTTTTTCGTTCGCGAGGCTAATACCGATCCTCGTAAGTCGGTTGATCTCGTACTTTGCAGTATTGATCTTATGTAATAGATCAAACTGGTCCGTGATCATATGCAGGTGTAAAAATGCGTTTGCGAATGTTTTAGAAAGATGAAGGTCGGAAGTGATCTCCGGCAATATTCCGAAGATCAGATCGTCTTCGATCTCGGTATTTTTATAACCTTCGTAACCAAGATCGGCATTCAAAATGAACCTTGCCAAGATCAGAGGATTATTTTTGAGCTGCTCTCTAATCTTAGTATGTTCGGATTCTAATGTTTTGTCGGAGATATAAAATAAAATATCTACGAATTGAGGGGTATCTCTGATCTCCGCGGATTCGAAAAAGTCCTTTAGATCGATCAGCTCTGCATGGATCTTAGTACGGAGTATAGAAATCCTTCCGGCAAGAGTAGCGGAATCCGTTACGATGTATTGCTTAAACTTGGATTCCATCCCGATTAACCCATCCTAAGCACCTTTTAAAATCATGGAAAGGAGTTTTTTTCAAGTTTTGACCTTGGATATTACTTCGAAAAACGCCGATAGATCGGTTTAGTTTTTCTTCCTTTCCGAATATACTTTATCTTTAATGATCCTTCCCCAATCCTTTACGAATTTTTGAGAATGTTCGTAACCTATCTCGTACAATCTTTTGTATTCGTCCCAATCGAACGTGGAAAAATCCCTTACGGGTAATTCCACGAAAATATCCGAAGTTTCTTTCGTTTTAAGAAGATTGTTCCGGCTGGATAATAACATGGATCTCATAAATAGCTCGCCGATATGAGGGAAAGAATATCTATCTTCCTTTTTCATAAATTGATTTCCCAAAAGTTTTAAGGCGGAAGGTCCTTCTCCCGGAAATCTGGACTCCACTAATAGTCCGTAGGTTTGGTCCTTATTCGGTTGAGACCCTGCTCCCAAGTCTACGGAGATCAATACATCAGCGCCCTTTCTTCTCACTAAAGAACCCGGAAGATTGTCCCAAAGTCCGCCATCCACATACAATGCGCCGTCGCTATAGAAAGGAGGAAATATCCCGGGGATAGAAGTGCTCGCCCGAATCGCCTTCCATACTTCTCCTTGTTCGAATACTTTCGGCTTAGAGTTCGTAAGGTCGCATGCCACCGCTAAAAAAGGGATCCATAATGTTTCTATTTTTCTATTTCCGAAAAATTCTTTGATCGCTTTGGAATATTTCGTACCTTTCAAAATGGAAACGAAAGGAAGAGTATAATCTCTAGTAAGTTTCGCTTCTATCCAGACTTCCTTTATGAGTCGAAGAGATTCGTCGAATCCGTAACCCATAGCAAATAATCCAGCCATAATGGAACCTGCACTCGTTCCTCCGATCAGATCTATCGGAATACCTGCTTCACTCAAGGATCTAAGCAATCCCAAATGCGCAAAACCTTTAGCGCCTCCGCCGGAAAGTGCGATCCCTACAGATCTACTTTCCAATCTTCTTGCAATACGATCGAATTCACCTTCTCGATTCTTTCGCAAGATAAGTTTTTGGCCGGGCAATTCATGAAGAACATTCTCTAATTCTTCCCAACGAGTATAAGAATCCTCCAAATAGATCACGGATTCTTTCATGGTTTCGCCGAGACTCCCTCCTTGGATCAAGTTCCAAGAATAAGAATTTTCTAATATTGGGCGTCCTGTCTCGGCAAGAAGAAGGACTCGATCCGCCTGCCTAAGACTTGTCTCCGCCCAAATAGGATCTCCCGTCGGCTCCACTTCGAACACTACGTTGTCGTATTCTTTTTCCAGCCCTCCAAACCAGGACAAAAGATCGGGTATCCCGAACCGTATTCCGTTTTTATGATATATTTTCTTCTCTTTTAGAAATTTGGAAAGTTTCCCCTCGTTTACGGACAAAGTAGAACCGAAGGACTTTAAGGATTTAGAAAGTTCTATCGAAAAATCCTTTAGGGGAAAACCTTCCGTTACCGGGACTAATGCTATCGTATGTACTTTCCGTCCGAATCGCGAGGATTCCTTATTTTTTTCCCCCAACCTTCTGGCGATGGTTTCGGTCACATGGAATAATGCCTCGGGCGACTCGGAGATAAATTTTCTGAAACCATTTCTGGAAATTTGGATCACTTGAGAAGATCGGACCGCATACACCGAAGCGGAACGGGGCTCCCCGGTTAATAAGGACATTTCTCCTATGATATCACCTTTCGCGAATTCTCCTTCGCCGGTGATATTCCCATGATCATCCGAAACGGTATATCTGAACCTACCCGATAATATTATAAAAAGCGAATTTCCAGGCTCTCCTTGGAGCATCAATCTTTCGCCGCCTGGAACATACAACCATCTCAAGTATGGAGTCAATTCCCCGATCTTTTTGCGATCTATATGAAAGAGTAATTCTAGATTTGAAATGAATCCTAAAAGCTCCTTTTGACTGGGTTCATAGGAAGCCATTCTAAAAAATCTTTTAGTCTCTAATCTTTCCTTCCAACGTACGGAAGTTTCAGGATGTTCAGTCTCCCATTTATGCCAATTTTTAGAACTGATCCTTAGGAGTTTACAGTCCGTTTCCGTCCTGACTCCGAACTTTCCCTCTTTCCATCGATAGAATCCTGCCTCTCCAAAATGAGAACCCACCCCTAAGCTGCGGATCAGTAGCTCCTCGCCGGAAGAGGCTTTTGTGAATTCCTCGCATTTTCCTTCTAATAGAAAATAAAACCATTCGGAAGATTTTTCCGGAGATATCAGAACAGTGCCTGAATTTACGGATCTATATTCGAAAAGTTTGGTAAATGACTCGGTTTCTTCCTGGCTCCAATCTCTGAACATCTCTCGATTGGACAAAAGTATAAACCCGAACCATCCGTCTCTTTCTTGGGCAGCGTTTTTAGTTCCGGTCTTTTTCTTTTTTTCTCTCACAACTTTAGTCTCTGGTATAGCGTTATAGATCAGACTCGAAAAAAGTATAAGTATTACAATCCGAAATATTGTCGTTTTAATTATCGGGCGGTCCTCCCGCAAGCGGGAGTCGCGCTGCTCCGGGTTCGCTCGCGCTCATCCGGGCAAAGCCCGGACTAAAGCCCTTCACATCGCTACCGCGGGACTTCTCACGTAAAAAAAGAAAAACGCCCGAAGGATTTCCCACGGGCGCAAACAAAATGAATAGGAGATCTAAATTAGCGATTAACGTTTCAGACCCAGGACTTCCTGTAACATTTGGTCCGTGGTGGTGATCGTTCTTGAGTTCGCTTGGAAACCTCTTTGAGTTACGATCATATCGGTGAACTGATCGGAAAGATCCACATTCGACATTTCTAATAGACCTGCGTTAATCTTTCCTCTACCAGCGATACCTGCTTCTCCGATCATAGGTTCGCCCGAGTTATTGGAAAATGCGAACATAGTATCTCCCGCCTTATCCAAACCTGCCGGGTTATTGAAAACTGCGGTCGCAATTCTTGCCAATGGTTGTTTGATCCCGTTGGAATAAACTCCGGTAACTGTTCCTGAATTATCAATGGAGAATGACTCCAGATATCCCATAGTATATCCGTCTTGTTTTACTGCTTTAGTTGTAAAATCGGAAGAGAACTGAGTGATCCCGTCCACCATTCCAGCCTCGCCCAAGGCAAGATCGAAACTTTGGACTTGAGGATTACCTGGAAGTTTGAAGGAAACCTTTGCACTTAGTTTTCCGGTGTTCATAACGTCGGTCCCATCGGAAACATAAACGATCTTTCCGTCAGGAGTGAATCCGAACTCAAGTTCGGTAAGTCCTGGCATTTGAGTGTTTTGCCCGCCGGTTGCCGCAACATCCACGGAAAGTTGAGTAGAATCAGTCAAAGACGTTCTTGCTTTCCAAGTATTTTCGCGGACTTTGTAGAATTCCATTTTGAATTCTCTCTCTGCACCTTGGTCGTCAAAAACTTTAATAGTAGTTACATGTCCTCTTCTTGCCTTAGGATCCGGATCGTTGATCATAGCGGTGATCTCTTCCTGAGTTGCGTCAGGTGGAACTGCTTGCACGGAAGAATTCAAGTTGGATCTGAAATCCACTTTGGAAGTAGCTCTCGCAGGTTCCTTTGAATATACCGGAATGATAATATCTTCGATAGAAGCCGAAGAGTTGATATATTTGTTCCCTTTTTCATCTAAGCGGGAATTCCAACCTTGCACTTTCAATCCATTTGCAGGGTTTACATAATAACCGTTCTTATCTAAGTTAAACGCACCCGCTCTGGTGTAGAATTGTTTGTCTCCATCCTTAACGATGAAAAAACCTTCTCCGGAGATCGCAACGTCAGTGTTCTTACCAGTGGTCTGTAAAGCACCTTGGGTCATGATCTTATCGATCGCAGCGATCAACGCCCCCAAACCTACTTGTTGAGGGTTCACCCCTCCAATGTTTTCCTTAGGCTCGGAAGCTCCTCTTAACTCTTGGGATATCATATCTTGGAAAGTGACACGTTCCGTTTTAAAACCGTGGGTGTTCACGTTGGAAATATTGTTACCGATTACGTCCATCCTCACTTGGTGGTTTTTTAAACCGGAAACTCCTGAATAAAGGGATCTCATCATGGCGCTTATACCTCGAAATTTTCTATTTAATTAATAATTGCTATCGTTCGGTTTTCCCGGAAAACTCCAGCCTGGAGCTCCGGAACTTGTTTCTTCAAAACCGGATTCTTGGGACGCGCCCATATTCTGGTTTTGTAATGTCTCTTGGAATTGTTGCGTTTGCATTGTTGAAGTTCCAGCAGAGGAACCCGCTGTAGGAGTTCCAACAGGCGCATTAAGGGAAGATCCTGCAACGCCAGGGGCTGCTGTTTTTGGAGATTGTGCTCCTTGCCCTTCTTGTTGATTGATCACCGCGGGATCTGTGATCAAAGTGATCGCATCGATCTCCACCGTTCTACCGTTCACTCTTACGAAAGATTTACCTTCTCCATCGAAAAATAATGCACCTGCGGTCCCTACTACGTTCTCACCTGTCACAAAATCAGGACCGGAAACGATCTTACCCACAAGGGAGAAACTTTGACGATTGGTCATCTTTCCGATCCCTTGTGAGATATTATTCATCTGCTCTAAGGAAGAGAATTGCGCCATCTGTGCGATAAAGTCCTGATCCTTAACCGGATTGGTAGGATCTTGGGAAGAAAGCTGAGTGATGAGAAGTTTTAGAAAATCATCTTTTCCTAATGCTTTCGCGGTGGAACGTATCTCGATCCCTTGGAGACCGCTTTTTTCTTCCTTCTCCAATTTATCAAAATGCTTCCTTAAATCGTAACTTCTGTCTCCTTCGAGATAACGGCTACGTGTAGCTTCGTTAGAAACCGCGTTTGCTTCAGGCATGATCCTCTCCTTAAACCAGAATGTTTAAGCGTTTATCAGTATTCTTTTCGGCAAATTCTAGATTTTCGATAGAGTCCATTTCGGAAACTTCTTCCAAATCGGAAGAATTCGAAAAACCGGAAGACTCGAATCCAAACCCCTCTTGGTCGAAAAATCTGGAAGAATCTTGTCCATCCCAACTCATGCGTAAAGAATCCTCTGATTCCACGATCAAAGACTGAAGATCCAATCCTTGCTCTTTAAAATCTTTTCGAAGTTGTTCCAGATCGCCTGCGAATAATTTTCTCACCTGATCAGACTCTACCAAAATTTTGCCTTGGACCTTATCGTCTTCTACAGTGATACGTAAGGAAACTCTTCCTAGTTCTCTCGGGTTCAATCTAAGAGTCGCTTCCGATCTTCCATTCTCTACAATATTCAATTTTGCTGATTGGACCAATCTTTGGAAATTTTCCTTCATCTGAGTACGATCCATTGAAGATCCGGGATTCGCCTTAGAAGTCTTGTTCTGTCCGGAAACTTCTTGGTTCTTTTCTACAACTCCAAGACCAGCCTTTAACAGGGTAAATGTTGTTTCGTTCCCGTTTCTTTGGGAGAATTCTTGGTTCTGGGAACCTTTACCGGAAGTATCCGACTTAGAAGCTTCTTCCACTTGAGCCGCCTTTGCTGCTTGGTTTTTGGAATCCATAGAAAGAGTTTCTTGTCTTTTCTCCCTGGTGATCTTCCAGTTCTCCGACTCCGGAATGAAATTTTCTTTATGAGAATCTTTTAATACAGTTAGAATTTTTTCTTCGTTTGCAGGTTTGGAGAATTTGCGTGCCTCCTCCAAACTTTTCATACCTTCATCCAGACTTTCTTTTTCCGGAGTTTTTTTGGCTTCTTTGATAGAACGTTTTTCTTCCGGCTGATTCGATTTTAGAACGGAGACATTTCCAGATTCTTCTTTTTGTTCGGCCTTAGTAGTAGATTCTTCTTTGGAATGTTTTTGGATCTTTTTGGTCGATACGGATTCTTCTTGGTTTGCGGCGCTTGCGATTTCTTTTTCTTTTTTAGCTTCGAGCCCGGCCAAGAACACACTCATCTGAGTGATAAAAGGAGAATCTAATTCTTCCGATCCGAATTCGGGATCGATCTCTTCTTCTAGCTCCGGATCCGTTTCAACCGAATCCGTCTTTTGCATTTTTTTCTCGGAAAGACGAACTAGTTTTTCGCTGTCTTCTTCTTCCGAGTCAGTCTCTTCTACTTTTTCTTCTTCGGATCTTACAAATAATTCAGGTTCTTTGGACTCTTCCGCTTCCGGGGTCTTTTCTTCTTTGATCTCGGACCTTTGTCCTTCTTCCAAAACCTTTTGGGAGCGAAGCTGGATGGACTTCATAAGGTCCATAAAACTTACGGAAGGAGCGGAATTTTTCTCGGGAACGTTAGATACCTTTGGTTCCGTCGATAGTGAATATCCTTCTTCTCTGCCTGGTCCTTCCGTTCTGATCTGCATAGCTCGCCCCTTGCAGTATAAGGATCGAAAGATCTGTAAATTCCTTGATAAATTTATAAGATTATCTTCTTCCTTTATCGGATTATGTCGTATTGGATTGACCTCAGGTAGGAACTACTACCCTCAATTATAACCTGCGAGTTCTTCCATGATCCAGGCATGTGCATCCTGGACGGTCTTATGTAGGTCCTCCAACTTATGAAGATCCATTTTCAAGGAGCCGTTCTCAAAGTGTAGATGCACATGTCCACAATTGGCACATAGATCCACTATAAAGTAATTTCTCTCGGAAATCCGGATTGGGCGGCAGTATTCTTCCATTATTGTTCTCCTTTCCTAGAAGCTTGCTTTTCGGTTGGATATTGTCAATTTGATTTTGAGTCTTATTATCAATAAATATCATAAGCTAGGCTAAAACTATTGAATAAGGAAAGAATTTAAGCGGCCCTTAGCAACATATCTCTGTGTGCTCCGTGATCTCTGTGCGAAACTTTCTTTTTTTGGTTCGCACGGAGGACATAGGGATCGCTAAGCGACAGCGATCGCAGCGGAAATCCGGCGATGCACCATCATAATGTTAAAGTTTGTATATTAAGAAAATATTATGGTGCTTCGCTGATTGAGCGAAGAGCGCGGTTCTCGCAAAGCGAGAAGTCGCCCCCAAAATAAGATTTTATTTGCTACTATGGATCTCTTGCAGAGAACGGATCGTGAATCCTTTGTCAATCATCTCGATCATTCCTTTAATTAGAGCCTTGGCAGCACTTGCAGTAGTCAAACATGGGATCTTATAGCGGATCGCAGCTTGGCGGATCGCAAAACTATCGTCTCTGGTCACTCTACTAAGCGGTGTGTTCAGTATAAGATGGATCTTGTTCTCTCGAATATAATCTAACGCAGTTGGGAACTGATTATCGTATACCTTATTGATCTTAGAAGATAATATCCCATTTTCGGACAAGAATTTATGAGTTCCTTCCGTCGCGATCAGATTGAACCCTAATCCCGAAAGATCTTTGATATATTTTAATAATTCTTTTTTATCCTTATCGTTTACGGAAACAAACACTGTCCCCTGAGAAGGAAGTTCTTCTCCCGCCATATACTGGGATTTTAAGAAAGCTTCTCCCGCTGTGTCGGCAATTCCCATCACCTCACCTGTAGATCTCATTTCAGGTCCGAGGATCGTGTCTACTCCAGGAAATTTATTAAAAGGTAATACTGCTTCCTTCACATTTACGGTCGGGAATACCATTTCTTTTGGAAGAGGAAGTTGTTTTAATGTCTCCCCCATCATGATGCGAGTAGCGTATTTTACGACAGGGTGCCCAAGAGCTTTGGATACGAATGGAACAGTCCTGGAAGCGCGAGGATTTACCTCGATCACGTAAACTACTTCTTCTTTAACAGCGTATTGGATATTGATAAGACCTTTGACTTGTAATTCCAACGCAAGCGCTCTTGTTGCGCTTCTGATATCATCCAATACTTTTTTGGATAAGGATTGAGGAGGAAGAACACATGCGGAGTCTCCGGAGTGGATCCCTGCCTCTTCGATATGCTCCATGATACCTGCAATAAATACGTCCTTGCCGTCGCAAAGTGCATCCACGTCCACTTCTACTGCGTCCTCTAAGAAGGAATCGATGAGAAGGGGCCTGTCTTCCGAAATTTCCTCCGCCTTTTCCATATACTTATCCAGCTCTTTTTCTTCGCTGATGATAAGCATCGCTCTTCCACCCAATACGTAGCTTGGACGAACAAGGACAGGATAAGTGATATGATTTGCGATCTTTCTAGCTTCTTCGGCCGAGGTAGCGATCCCGTTATTAGGAGAGATCAATTTCAGCTTTTCTAATACTTCTGCGAAACGTTTTCTGTCTTCCGCTCTGTCTATGGAATCAGGGCTTGTTCCTAGAATAGGAACCCCTCTACTTTCCAGATCTTTTGCAAGTTTTAAAGGTGTCTGTCCGCCGAATTGGATGATAACTCCGTCCGGTTTTTCCTTTTTGTAGATCTGCATTACATCCTCTAAAGTTAGAGGCTCGAAATACAATCTGTCGGAAGTGTCGTAGTCGGTAGAAACCGTTTCCGGGTTGGAATTCACCATAATGGATTCCACTCCCAGATCCTGTAACGCAAAAGAAGCATGGCAGCAGCAATAGTCGAACTCTATTCCTTGTCCGATCCTATTTGGTCCACCGCCAAGAATGATGACCGACTTTTTAGAGGTTACGTTTGTTTCGTCCTCTTCGTCGTAAGAAGAGTAAAAATAAGGAGTATATGCCTCGAACTCTCCGGCACAAGTATCGATCCTCTTATAGATAGGTTCTATTTTAGAAGATTCTAATACTTCTTCCAGGTTCTTTTCCTGTCTTTTTAGAATAGAACCTATCTCCGCCTTTTTCTTGTCTGGAGTTTGGGAAGTGGAGAGGATTTTTTCTATCTCTCCTTTTTTAGAAAGATACGCCAACTGCCTATTGGAGAATCCCGCTTTTTTGAGTTTTCCTAAGACGGAATTCCCTTTTTGTATAAATTCTTTTTCTAAATTTTGCAGATCTTCGAATTGGTACAAGAACCAAGGATCTATCTTACAGAGTTCGTGGATCTTCTCTACGCTATAGCCCTCTTCCAGCGCCTTTTTAACGTAGAAGATCCTTTTGTCGTTCGGCCTACGCAAGAATGAATCGATCCTTTCCTTTTTCTGTGGAACAGACAGGCTATGGAACTCTACTAACTCGGCGAAATTTCCGTCGGAACCGAAACCGAATCGATCGATTTCTAAGGAGCGCATCGCTTTTTGGAAACTTTCTTTAAAAGTCCTTCCGATAGCCATGGCCTCTCCTACAGCCTTCATCTGGACTCCAAGCGTATCGTCGGTGCCGGGGAACTTCTCGAAAGCGAACCTTGGGATCTTAGTGACCACATAGTCTATTGACGGCTCGAAAGAAGCAGGAGTAACTCTTGTAATATCGTTTTTGATCTCGTCCAAAGAGTATCCAATGGAGAGTAACGCAGCGATCTTTGCGATAGGGAACCCAGTCGCCTTAGAAGCAAGCGCTGAAGATCTGGAAACGCGAGGGTTCATTTCGATCACGATCACATCGCCGTCTTCTGGATTCACTGCAAATTGGATATTGGATCCGCCAGTTTCGACTCCGATCTCTCGGATGATCTTGATGGACATATCCCTTAAATTTTGGTATTCCTTATCGGATAAGGTCTGCTGAGGAGCTACAGTGATGGAGTCTCCTGTATGAACTCCCATAGGATCTATATTTTCTATAGAACAAATGATTACTACGTTGTCGGCGAGGTCTCTCATGACCTCCAACTCGAATTCTTTCCATCCTAAAACGGATTGTTCCAACAATACCTGGCTGATAGGAGACGCCTTTAGGCCTTTTCCAACCACTTCGTCGAAAGTTTCTTCGTCGTAGGCGATCCCTCCTCCGGTCCCACCCAGAGTGAATGCAGGTCTTACGATCAGAGGAAGTCCGATCTGAGCTTTGATCTCTGCAGCTTCCTTTAGATTATTTGCGAGCCCGGAACGAGGGACTTTTACCCCGATCTTCTCCATTGCTCTTTTGAAAAGTTCCCTGTCTTCGGCTTTCTTGATGGCGTCTATTTTGGCGCCGATAAGTTCCACATTATACTTTTCTAATATTCCGGCATTATGACAGGCCAATGCAAGATTTAATGCGGTTTGACCTCCTACAGTAGGTAGGATTGCATCCGGCTTTTCTTTTTCCAAAATTTTTTGGACGACTGAAACGGTCAGAGGTTCCACATAAGTGGCATCAGCCAGATCCGGATCGGTCATGATGGTAGCAGGATTGGAATTGAGAAGAATAACTCGAATTCCTTTTTCTCTAAGAGCTTTGGCGGCCTGGGTGCCGGAATAGTCGAATTCGCAGGCTTGGCCGATAACGATCGGCCCGGATCCCAGGATCAGAACGGAGCGGAGATCTTCCCTTTTGGGCATATTATTTCCAGGATTTTTATTCTGGCCTGTACTTCAAGTCTTTCCGGACAAGAAAGAAAAAAGCATTTGGATCAAAGTTCTGATTTTGGCAGGAAATATTCTCCCGCCTTCTTCCATTTCCCGGAACCAAGCAGTAGGAGCTCCAACTTACGCTGCAAATCTCCGCAATTAGAGGCAGGAAGAGGATTTGTATTCCATGGATCGGAAATCCGATCATAACAGGTATACAAAACTCCATTGGGGCTCGGAACATAGATCAGCTTTTTGGTTCCGGTTTGGAGCATTCTATGTTTAGAAAATAAAACCGTCTCTTTCGCGTAAGGGTCGGAAACAGTCACACTATTTCCGTCATTTGGATCGATCGTATGCAGCTCCAGAATATTCGGATAACGGATCCTATCCTTTTGGAAAAAATGATCTCCTCGATCCGAAAACCAGATCCCAGTCTCAGAATAGACAAAACGATCCTCTGCCCAATGATCTTCTTTTGGAAGTTTGGTCAGATCCTTACCTCTAAGAGAAAGATCCTGGTTTGTAGGAATTCCGACAATCGACAAGATAGTAGGAAATACATCAATAGAACTTGTGATCCCCTTAAAATTGCGGACTTCTTTCCTTTCAAAAGATTTGGGCACCTTGATGATAAGAGGGATCTTGGTAACGCCCTCCCCTCTCAAATGTTCTCCATGACCATGACTATGATCCTCTTCAAACAAGGACTCTCCGTGATCCGAGGTAAGAATAATGAGAGTATCGTCGTATAAGTTCTTTCTTTTCAGTTCCTCTAAAATTTTTCCTACCGCAAAGTCGAAAGCGGTCAACGACGCGGAATAAATAGATCGGATCTGTTCCTGTTCTTTTTTATCAGGCTTCTCAGAATTACTTGGGTCCACAAAACGAAAATATTTAGAAGGCCCATAATAGTCTGGATCCGTATTCTTATAAAAAGGATAAGGAGGACTATAGGGGAAATGAGTTACGGAAGAAAAATACAAAGCAAAAAAAGGACGATCCTTTTTATCGAACACCGAGAATAGATCCGGAAGAATACGCGAATCGTCCCCCAAGCTAGGAAGTGATCGGATAGAAGAAAGATATTCCCCTCCTCCAAAAAAAGTCCCTGTCAAAACGGGAAGAAAGAAAACCTGGGATTCGATCGTTCTTTGTTGGGTCAATGTCTCCGCGCTAAAATTCGGAGCATAAACATTTTGGAAACCCCAGTTCGCTCTCGGAAAAATATCGCCGGCAAAAGATGATACTACGTAGGTTCTATAAGATTTTCCTAAAATACCTGGAAGTGTCGGAATAGAATTCCCCAATTTAGAACGATCTTCTTTATCCGGGAACATATCCTGGATACCATGTTCAAAAGAATATTTTCCGCTCAGGAAATCCGCCCAAGAAGGAAATGTCCTAGGGATCGTAGAATGATGATCCATAAACACTAGAGACTCGGCGGCCAGTTTATCTATATTCGGAGTTTTATCCTTCTCTCCTTTTACAAATCCTAATTGATCCTGGCGTATACTATCCGCTGAAATAATCAGTATATTCGTGCCGGAAGGATTTACTAAGGCCACTTTAGATACTTCATTCTCCCTCCGGGGAGTCGTAAAAAAGGAAAATCCAAAACCTAATAGTGAGATTGCGACAAAGATCAGATCTTTTTTAGAGCGGGAAAATCGAATATCGAAGGAATAAAAAGCGGAAGCGCACAAAACACCCCAGGCAGACCCTGAAAAATGGAAGGAAAAGAATAATATTATAAAAACAGCATATCTAACCAGGTATCCATAAGATCTAGATTTCCAAAAATTATATCCCGTCCGGATTATTTGAGTCGATAAAAATAAAAATAGGACAAATTTAAAGAAAAAGGGAGAAAAATGGTCCGTGATAAAATACAGGAATCCGACGGCCCAAGAATGTCTGTAATAAAAAAACTCTCCGTAAACCTGAGGATATTCGGAAACGGATCCACAAAACAAAAGAAACAGAACGAAAAATAAAATTAAATAAATCTTATATATCTCGATCTTCTTCCCATTCTTCCATTCAGAAAAATCGATACCTAAAAACAGGATCGCGATCCCCACAAAAAAAACATAAGAAGAAGCGAATACTCCGCTCAAGTCTCTTAATAATAAAGGAATAAGCCCGTAAAAAAGAGAAATAAACTCACTGATGTCCACTCCCATAACATGCAAAGATGTATTAGTGAGTAGACAAAGAAGAGTCAGAACGAATACAAAGACCCCGGAATGGACCCAAGGATTTCCGGAGTGAAATTCGGATCGAACGAGGTTTTTAAGCTTAGACCAGAACTCGGACATTTAAAGTATTCCTGCCGAAGGAACGAGGAGTAAAATTTTCCCAATCCAAAGGGACCGGAGACTGAACGATGATCACGGCCACACCCGGTTCGTTTTGAGCAATCTCTTCTACTACCTTTTTCAATTTTTCGGTCTTTTTGTCCCAGAAAGAATATGGAGGATCCATAAAATACACTTTGGTCTTTTCAGGAATATCGAAACCGGAATAAAATCGGAAAGCGTCTTTACGTAAAACTAAATGAGGTTTTCCTAATTTATCCAAAACGCCCTTTAGACTTTCGAATCTATCCCATGCAAGTTCCAAAAACACCGCCCTTGCAAAACCTCTACTCAATGATTCTATCCCCATCTGGCCGGAACCGGCAAATAGATCTATAAATGCGGTATCTTCCAAGTTCAAGCGGCCCTGGAGCTGCAGAGACTCGATGATATCGAATAATGATTTTTTAATGATAGCAGGAGTAAAATTACTCTTACCCTCAGGACTAACTGGAGATGGGATCAATCTACCCTTTAATTCCCCGGTTTGGATCCGAAGACCTTTTGTTTTTTTTCCCGGTTTCATTTTTCCTCTTTTCTCTTTTCCAGACCTATTTCTAAGATCCGGATCCTTTTCCCCAATTTGGAATCAGCAGGAACCGATTTAAGTTTTGCCAAAACTGAACTCGCGGCCTCGTATTCCTGAGAAGAATACAATATACAAGCATATGTGTAAACACCTTCGGAGTACCGAACGGAAGACTCTCCCTTAGCTAGGAAAATTTTTCCCCAACGAGTCCCGGATTCATAGGATTCCAAAACTAATGCACGTTCTAAGAATAAAAAAACAGAATTATAAAAGATGGAGGGTTGTTCCTTGGATCTGGAGTAAATGCTTAGAAGAGTTTTATCTATCTCCTCTAAACTTGATTCGGAAGCAACATACAACAAAAGGATCTTATAATCCAACTCTCCGGATCTAAGTCCGGATCTGGAAACCTTCACTAAAGTATCATAGTTTCCTTTTTTATAATATTCATACACTTGATCGAAATCAACCGAATGAACGGAGCTCGAAAATAAAAAGATTACGGTAATTATTAGCAAAGCGGCCCGAAATGATGCTTTTGAAAAAAAGCCGGACCGCAAAAAGATCAGAGTTCGATTACGTTTGAAGAGCCGCACATGGAGCAGATATGATTTTCTGGGCCGTCAAAAGATCCTTCGGCGTCATCTTCCCAACGATGATCACAATCCTCGCATACAAAAGTTACGGCGTCCTCGTCGAGATAATCCTCGTCGCCCTCTGTTTCGTAATCCTCGTCAAAATCATAATTATAAGGCATATTTACACGGAATCCAGGAGGGGTCCGAGAGTCAAGCTAGAGTAGGAATTCCAACCCCAAAAAATAAGTGAAAGGTCCGGGCTTTTTTTAGAATCTGACTTTATACATGCTCTACCAAGCCAACCACAGAAGTTACAGAAAAAAAGCGAATTACAAACCGTTAGTGTTCTTTTTGATCCTGCTAGGTTTGGCAGGGATCGCATTTTTTTTCAGGCAAGATATCAAGAATCTATTCGCTGGAGATAGACGTTTACTTCTCGAAAAAGAAAGAAAACTACTCCAAGAAGGGATCGTTAAAGGGGAGCCGAAAGAAGGAGAGATTAAAGAATTCAAATCTACTGCTAAGGATTTTGTAACTTCTAACCCAAAAGAAGGGATCTCTTACCATTATGCGGCCCTTTCGGGATATTATGAATTCTTACTATTAGGTTTTAGATTCGATTCGGTCACTCTTTCTAAAATTGCATACACAGGCTTCCAAGAATTTTTAGAACAAGATAGCTCTTATCTTCCTCTTGTTGAGGATTCGTATAGACAAGCGTTGAGGGCTCAAGCGATAGATCCCGAATTTTTAGAATCCACCGACAATCGTTATTTGATCGCGTTCGGCGAATCCATCCGACAAAAACTGAGCCGATCCGCGTTGAACAAACTTCTGATCTCCATTGAGCCTGAAAAATTAAGCCCTGAATTAAAATCGGGTTATGCTTGGACCTGTTTGGTAGGAAGCGCACTTTCCGGAAATACGGAGTTCTTGAAGAAGATACTTTCCAGGCAGGATGTTTCAGGTTCCCTTTTACTTTCTGCAAGAGAATCCGATTTTCTAATCGCATTGTCCGAATTCAGAGCGGGACAATATGTTTCTTCCTTAAATTATTTAAGAAGGGTCAAAAATACAAACGAAGACTTTCTAACCGGAAGTTCTAAAATTTTAGAAGCAAGGATCTTTTATTACCAAAATCTTTCGCCAAAAGCGATCGTATTATTAGAAGAATACTATCCGAATTCGGGGGACAGAAAGGAAGAAGTTTTGGATCTCGCAAGAGAGATACTTTCCAAAAATCAAACCTTGAAAACGAAACTTCCGGTAGAGGATTAAAAAAATGAAATATTCTATCTCCCTATTTCTTTTAGCCTTTTTAGGCTGCGGAGTAAAACCGGTCCCTCCCCCTGCGGGTAAATTCTGCGAGCCGATGCTCAAAAACACACAATGCGTGTATCTGGACTTCAGAAATGCAAAGGCGATCTTGGAAGATAAAGAATATCCGATGAAATCCACAAGCACCTTGAATTTTTCCTACAAAGTAGATGATGTCTATTACGAAGTGGAAGTCCTGAATGAGAATCGAGTCAAGATCACAGGTACCAACGGATTCCAAAAAACATTATTAAAATTGAAAGATAAAGACGAGAGGAAAAAAGAATACGCCAAACTTTGGAAGGCGATCAAGGATCTTTTTTAAATTTATACTCACTTCGCTCGTGAAGCTCACATCGTGATGAGCTATAGTCGCTTCGCTCCTGAAGCCCGCGTAGTGGCTATAGTCGCTTCGCTCCTGAAGTCAAATATCTAATACTTAGAAATTTGACTATAAAGAGATTACCTTTAGGTTTCCCTTTTTACCGTATTTTATAATTTCCTTATCTTTGGTGACTAACTCCGCGTTTAAGACTCTTGCAGTGGCTACAATGATCCGATCCGCCGGATCCCCGTGAAATGAGTCTGGCAAATTCACACTTTCTACAATTACTTCAGGACTTAAATTATAAGGTTGGATGCCGGGAGCATTATACGCATCTTGCAACCATCGATTTAATGTTCCTGAGATCTGTATCCTTTTTTTGGCTACAAGCATCCCAACTTCCCATCCGGATATTTCGGAGATAAAGATCCCTCTATGAGGAATATGCCTGTATAATTTCCTCAGAATGGGTTCTTTTTCCATTCTAGGATCTCCTTCCATTAGCCAGATCCAGGCATGAGTATCTAGAACGATCATTTATTTGGAGTCCGCATCCCAACGTAAGCCTAGGCTCGGAACAATATCTTCGTTCTCTTGGATACGTCCTTTTAGATAACCGAATAAGCGAGCCGCAGTACTATCTTTGATAGTTACGAGTTTGGCCACAGGTTTCCCGTGTTTGGTGATGATCACTTCTTCCTGGGTTTCTTGGACTCTGTCCATTAGGCTCAGGCATTTGGATTTGAATTCGGCGGCAGATAATTGCATACACCTCAAATTATAATATGACCAGTCATCAATGTCCAGTTTTTTTATCTTGAATCCTCGTTCCGAGAAAATTTTCGAGAAACGATCTTAGAAAAGCAATTTGATCGCGACTACTCGAACGAGTGATGTAGGTATCCTCTTATGAAATAATTCGAGAAGAATCGACCGGATCATAAAAAATGCTCGCTGGAACTGGTTTTCTCCACCTTATTGATCTACGCATATGAGTGATCCAGGCAGTACGATTCGTTTTTTTATTTTAGGAATTCTTATTTGTTTTTTATCCTTCTCTTCCTGCTCCGAAGCAAAAGGTAAAGAACGCCCCAAGGCGGAGAATGGAACATTAGATTTAAGCAATTGGGATTTTGAAAAAGACGGAACAGTAGAACTGAACGGAGACTGGAGATATTATTGGAAGGAACTCATTCCTCCAAAAAATTTCCAAGACGATCTTGTTTCAGATCCGAGCGGGTTCATTCCTGTTCCAGGGGTATGGAACGGTCATCTTTTAAAAGGAGAACCTTTACCTGCGATAGGTTACATCACTTATCATTTAAGATTGTATCTTCCGGAACACACTCCTGATCTTGCGGTACGAATCGACGACGGGCAAGGTTCTGCATACTCTTTATATTGGAACGGCAAACTTGTAGCTTATAACGGAAGGCCGGGAGCGTCTCCGGAAGAAGAACGCCCGGAATATTTGGCTCAAACCAGTTCCGTTCCTCATTCCAAACAAGTGGATTTAGTGATGCATATTTCAAATCACTACCACCGGAACGGCGGCTTTCAAATGCCGATCTTACTTGGAGATTCTTCTCAAATTTTTGCGGCAAGGGACCGGAACAGGATGACAAGCGCATTTTTGGGAGGCGCGTTACTCATCATGGGCTTGTATCATATGGGCCTATTCTTATTCAGAAAAAAAGAAATGGAGATCCTTTGGTTCTCCCTTACCTGTCTTGCAATCACTTCCAGGGTATTTTTCAGCGGAGATAGATTTATAGGAGAGGCTCTCAGGGAAGCTCCTTGGAATATCATGGTCCGAATAGAATATCTCTCCTTCTATCTAGGCGTCCCTTTTATGGCGATGTTTATGAGAACTTTGTATCCTGCTCAGTTCGGAAAGACTGCCATGATTGTTATTATGGCAGTCTCTATTCCTCCTTGTCTTTCCATTATAGTGCTTCCTCCCGCGCTCTTCAGTTATACCCTCCCTTATTACCAAGCGCTGATCGTATTCTCAGGAATTTATGGTATGATCATGTTGACTATAGCGATATTCAAAGGTTTACAAGGTGCAAAACTGATGTTACTCGGCTTAGGGATCTTCTTTGCATCCGTATTGAATGATTTTATTTTTTATCAATTCCATATAGGACCGGGATATCTTACTCCCGCAGGTCTATTCCTGTTGACGTTTGCGGACGCGGCTACATTGGGTAGAAGGATCGCAACCGCGTTCAATACAAGCGAAGAGCTATCCGTCAATCTGGAGAAGAAGGTAGTAGAAAGAACAAAAGAACTCGCAGAAGAAAGAGACCGCACGGATTTGCTATTACTGAACATTCTTCCTAAACCAGTCGCAGAAGAATTAAAGTCCAAAGGATCAGTCACTCCAGTATATTACGAGTCCGCGAGTATACTATTTACCGACTTTGTGGGATTCACTAAAATTGCTGCGGAGATGTTGCCCAAAGATCTGGTAGAGGACCTGCATAATTGTTTTTCAGAATTCGATTCAATAGTCTCCCGTTTGGGTTTGGAAAAACTAAAGACGATCGGTGATTCTTATATGTGCGCCGGAGGGATTCCTAATACGAACTTCACTCATGCTGTGGATAATTGTTTGGCCGGCCTGGAATTTCTAAAATTTATGAATAAAATTGCAGAGTCAAAATCGCAATTGGGACTTCCATTCTGGGAATTAAGAGTGGGTGTTCATACTGGACCGGTGACATCCGGAGTAATAGGATCCAACAAATTCGCGTACGATGTTTGGGGAGACGCGGTCAATCTTGCTAGCAGGATGGAATCCTCAGGCAAACCGGGACATCTAAATATCTCAGGCTCCACTTACGAACACGTAAAAGATTTTTTTGTATGCGAATATAGAGGAAAGATCCAAGCAAAAGGAAAGGGAGAAGTGGATATGTATTTTGTAAGTTCCATTCGCCCGGAACTTTCCGTGGATGCAAAAGGAATTTCTCCGAACGAAAAATTCGAAACTTTGAGAAAAGAATTAAATCTGAAACTAAGTGCGGTCTGATTCGAGGTTTCGGGAGAAATATTAAAAATTTCTTATCTTCTATAAATGCGAGGAAAGATAAAAGTGATCCCATAGATCATACCTTGCGCTTTTACATCTTCCGGGACTTTTCCGAAATTTTGTCCCCTAAGAGCATCCACGCAGGATTGGTCTACAAGAGATTGTCCTTGGGAAGAGATAAGTTTGGTATCTATTACTTGGCCGGCATCGTTTAATAAAAATTGGACTTTCGCTTCTCCGGGTTCGATCGCTTCTCGGATAACAGTTCCTGCACCGTCACGATATCCGAAATTCCCTCCACCGGGAGGAGAAAAACTTTGTTCGATCTGGCGGAGCATTCTTTTAAAATATTCGTAACCTACTAACTTCTTAGTAGGAACGCTCATAGAAGAACTTCCGTCCCAACGAAATAACATATCTTGTTGAAAACGATAATTGAACGGAATCTTTGTGAGTCTTCCAGTGGCTGGAGTTTGCTCCGGAGTTTGTTCATTCGGATTGGTAAATTCCACAGGATCCTGTTTTAGGATAGCGACTTCGTATACTTTTTCTTCTTCTGTTTTCTTTTGGGAGTTTTGAGGAGTTGCCTTGGAAGGATTTCTGAAAATATTTCCCATTACGAATTCACGGAACGGAGAAAGTGTATGAAATCCTTTCTCTTTGGTGATCCCACCGGAACCTGCGGACTCTACGTTAGATAACGCTTTGTATTCGTCCTTGATCCTTTTGTCTACGAACTCCTGTTCCAGTAATACTTCGTAAATTTTTTCTCGTTCGGCTCTTTCTTTTACCTGAACGATCGGGTCTTCTCCCAAGATCTTAAATAGAATATTACGCGTGAATAAGTGGGCTACTAAGAAAGATGCGAATGCAAATACGAAAAAAGCGGCGAATAGTAGACGACGATCGTCTTCTCCTAAATCTCCTGTATTATCTATTTCGCTTTTAAAAAAGGCCGGGAGCCGCATCTTCTTCTATTCTTTTGCCGAAAGCCGGAGGGATCTTGTCCATCAGCTTGTAAGCCTTCTCCGTGGCTACTCTACCGGAAGAGGTTCTATTGATCAAGCCAACTCTTACCATATAGGATTCATAATGGTCTTCCAGAGTCCTTTCTTCCTCTCCGATTACTGCGGCAATCGGCTTTAGACCGACTGGGCCTCCTTTGTACCGATCGATCATACATTCCAGGATCTGCCGGTCCATTCTATCCAAACCCAGTTCGTCTATTCCCAGGCGAGAAAATGCCTCTTCACAAGCGGGAATACGGATTTTTTTTTCTCCTTTGACTTCTGCAAAGTCCCTTACTCTTTTGAGAAGATGGTTCGCGATCCTTGGGGTTTTTCTGGACCTTCTTCCTATCTCGAAGGCAGCGTTCTCTTCTATCTCATAACCCAGGATCTTGGAAGATCTAAGAACGATATCTTTCATTTCGGCATCGTCATAATATTCCAAACGGAAATGGATACCGAATCTACTCTTGAGCGGGTCCGAGATGAGTCCGCTTCGAGTTGTTGCTCCGATCAAAGTGAACGGTTTTAATTTGATCTGGATTGTCTGAGCTGTGATCCCTTCTCCTACGAGAAGATCGATCATGAAATTTTCCATCGCAGGATAAAGGATCTCCTCTACCTTGCGGCCTAAAGAATGGATTTCATCTATAAATAATATATCTCTCTCTTCTAGATCAGTGAGTAATTTTGCAAGGTCCGCTCCCCGTGTCAAAACGGGAGCGGAAGTAACAACAATACGAGTGCCAAGCTCTTGGGAAATGATACCAGCAAGTGTGGTCTTACCCAGACCGGGAGGTCCGGATAACAGCACATGGTCCAAGGCCTGGCCTCTTTTTTTGGCGGCTCCTACGAAAACGCCTAGATTGGACAGGATCTCCTTTTGCCCAATAAACTCGGAGAATAAGGAGGGGCGAAGAGTGATCTCATCGTCGAATTTATCCTCCGGATTTAAGGTATGTCCCGCCAAAAGTTTTTTTCACTCCGCCAGCTTAACCGAAATTTTTAAGATCTGGCCTTTTCTGAATACTACGATGGAAACACGTTGTCCCACTTTAGAAGCCCTGATCTTAGAGACCACGTCATTCGCGTTCTTGATTTTTGTGCCGTCTATTTCCAGGATCACGTCTTCTACGTCGATACCTGCTTCTGCGGCGGCGCTACCGTTCTGCACTTGACGAACAAATGCACCTTCCGGTCCGGAAAGTTTAAGTTCTTTTGCGGTCTCTTCGGTCAGATCGTCTAACGCGACTCCCAATCGAGCACGTTTGACTTTTCCACCTGATTTTAATTCTTCTACGATTGCTTTAGCTTCGTTGATAGGGATTGCAAAACCTAAACCGATAGACCCACCGCTTGGGGAAACGATCATACGATTGATCCCCACCACCCTTCCGTTGATGTCTAGAAGTGGGCCACCTGAGTTTCCTTGGTTGATCGCGGCGTCCGTTTGGATATAATGAACTCCGGAATTATCGATCCCGCCTCTTCCCACTTTGGAGATGACTCCCACTGTCATGGATTGTTCCAAACCGAATGGAGCGCCTATCGCAATAGCCCAATCTCCCACTTTCACTGCGGAAGAATCCCCTATTTCGATAGGTTGTAGATCCTGGTTTGCATCCACTTTTAAAAGTGCAACGTCTATCATAGGATCCGTTCCGATCAGCTTAGCGGAAACAGGTTCTTTTACATTCTTAAAAACTACTTTAAATTTATCGAAATTACGAACCACATGATCGTTGGTGAGAATGTATCCTTCTTTATTTAAAATAAAGCCGGAACCTAATCCGCTCACTTTTCTTTTCTGGTTCCTTACTCTGCCTTGCGGTCCGTAAAAAAATTCCTGAAACGGATCGTTGTATTGGGGAACGTTGACTGTTCCTTCGGTAGCAATTAGAACAACGCTTGGAGAAACGTTTTCATATACTTCTTCAAATGCTTTCTGGATAGAGACTGCGGCTTTCGCGGACGCGCTCGGTTCTCTATCCGATTTCGCGTTTAAAAATAAAGCGCTGTCGTTTCCTGTTCCGCAATACAAGATCGGAGAAAGGATCACTCCGGCCATAACGGATATGCCTATCACCAGGAAATTTTTGAATCTGTCGTTTTTTTTCATGGATTCCTGCCCTCGGGAATGGGATTCCGGTAGATGAGCTTTCAGCATTCGAAGCAAAACCACTCATGTCAAGTGGCTTTCCTATCCGAACACATGGCACAAATACCTGGATTTTACGTTTTTGAAGGTTTAGACGGAAGTGGCAAAAGTACCCTTTCTGTCCGAGTCTTAGACCTTCTTGCCTCCAAACATGTTCCAGCAATTTGTTTTGCAGAACCTACTCGCTACGAATCCGGGCTTTACTTACGAAAATTTTTAAGCGGAGAAATTGAACTTTCTCCGGAAAAACAGATCGAAGCATTTTTAGAAGACAGGGAAGTTTCTCTTAATCGGAATATTTTGCCTTCCCTTTCCCAAAAAAAGATCGTGTTACTAGATCGGTACATGTATTCCACGGCAGCCTATCAGTCGGGGGATTTTTTTTCGGCAAAAGAGATCCTGAAAAAGAATTTAGACAGGGGATTTCCGGAACCCGAAAAAGTTTTTTATCTGGAAATTGAACCGGAAGAAGCTTTGGCGAGATTGAAAGGAAGAGATACTACCAAGGATAGATTCGAAACGATCAGCGCTTTGACTAAGATCAAAAAAGCGTATGAAGAAATTCTTCCGGAGAATACCGTCCGTCTGGATGCAAAACTCCCAACGGAAGAATTATTAAAACTAGTAACCGAAAAAATCCGCTATTGAACCAAGGATTGTCTTAAAGTTTTTAAGGTTTCTTCATGGATAGAAGCTTCCTTATCTAACTGAGCTGCTAATTCCACTAACTTCTTCTTGCGAGCTTGGGAAGAATGATGTTTCGGTTCTGAGGAAGCAAGCTCTCTCAGATGGATGGCCTCATTTCTTTTCTTCTTAGAAAGATTGGTCAGGTATTTTTGGAGCGCTTCTTTTTGTTCCTGGGTGGATAAGGTTTCCACCAATGCTTTTTCGATAAGTTTCGTTTCCTCTTCCGCTGAGAAGGAAGAAAGCGCAAAAGGAAACAGGGACAGAATTGAAATTAATCCGACAAACGATTTGATCTTCATCTTGACTCTCTTTGATTGTTCTAAAGCCGATCTATATTTTTGGTCCGGCTGAACTCAAGTGTTTACGGGATACCGATCTTGAACAGCAAATTTCTAAATGCGAAATTTTTAGAAAATCTGGCCTATGTCTATGAATAATTGAGAATCTTCTCTAGACTTTGCATAATCGATAAGTATGACAGTGGCTTGGTTCCAGATAATTCTTAAACCTGTTCCATAAGAAAATTTATATCCTTGGGTACTAATATCATGATACCCGTTCCAAACCCTGCCGAAATCATAAAATGGGACAAGACTCAAGGTAACCAATTGGTCCCAAAATTTGAATGTCCCAAATCTCCAACGGATCTCAAAATTTCCGAAACCGATCATAGGAGCGATAAACCTTTCCTGCCTATAACCTCTCAGAGTTTGTAGGCCGCCCAATCCGTTGATCGGTCCATCGATCGACCACATATAACGATATTCTGAAAAGGGAACTTCTCCTTTAGAATAATGAAGTCCCGCTCTTCCCGCTACCACAAGTTCCTCGAATAATTTCGGGAAAGGCATATAGAAAAATTTACCTTGAGTAAAAAACTTCTCAAATTCGAAATCGGACCCGGCACGTTTGGAAGAAGAAGAGTAATTCATCTCCAATAGGACACCTGAGTCAGGATCCGGTTCGAAGTCCCGAGTATCGTAAGCAAGACCGATATGGATATAATTTACATTTCCACCATGATAACCGTTGATAAGTCCCGCTTGGTAGTCTTTGGTTAACTTAGAAGTTCCGTTAGGATAGGAAGAACCCCAGCCTGTAGCAGGATCTCTTGCTACGGAATAATAATCTCCGTTAGTCGCAATTCTACCATTCGGATAGTCGTAAGTTCGGATCACATTTTGGGAAAACTCAGGAGCAACAATCCAACGAAAAGCTCCCCAGAAAGTTTTATCCACTGAGAATGTTGCAGTCGTGGAGCGAAATTCGTAAGTATTATATAAACGATTGCTTTCATACGGATAAATCGATCCGGGAGAAGAAGGTCTGCGATAGGAGAGTGCATCCTCAAGATCCGAGAAGCTGCCGCCATTCTTCAGTTCGCCTGTAGGTTGGTTCCGATCTCTATATTGAATTTCACGTAACGTTCCAGTTCCGATTCCGAAATACTGGGAGTTCTTATTCGTGCTATAAGAAACGCTCGTCTTCAATCTATAAGCGGTGTCGAAAAGAAAAGGACTATCAAAAGTGAATTCATAATAGTCCGCACCTTTAGTCGTTTTATAAGCCTGGGCGCCGAATCTATATTTGTACGGTTGGAATTCGAAATAAGGATCGGAACGATTTCCGTTCTGGTATAAAAATCCTCTGGCGCCGTAACCCTGCCCCCTTACGGGGTCTTCCGAAAAAACGGGAAGCCCGGTTGCATACCAACCACTTCTTTTTTCCGCGAGTTCGTTCTTGGAGAGACGTTTGGATTCGTTTAGGTCGATTGCAACCTTCTCCCCTTCCGAAAAGATCGAAGCGGGGATCAAGATACAGGCTAGAAAAAAATGCCGAAGAGAAAACAAATGCAACCGCCTATGGGCAAGTTGAATAAGAGGATTAAAATGTAAGCTAAAAACCTCTGAAACTTTCCGAACATTCGGGTAAAATCTTAAGAAGAGGAATCAGATTGACTGCTTGGGCAATTCCCAAAAACTCACCTACATAAGTACCTATAGCTCAACGGATAGAGTACAGGCCTCCGGAGCCTGGGGTCCGGGTTCGAGTCCCGGTAGGTACAAAATTCCAAACATACAGATTCATTAGGACTCGAAGCTTTTGCACGTAAGCATTTGCAGCGATCCTTAGAGAGCGTCGCAAATGTGCCGCGAGCCATGGATGGCGAAGCGAGTGCAAAAGACGCCGTGGAGCCCAATCGAGCAGGATGTGAGATTGCGTAACGGCGAGTCCGGGTGATTTTGGGTCTGCTCATTTAATCTTTGCTTTCTATTTAGATCATCTTCCCCGGTCTTAACTTGAGACTGGTTTTGATCCCATTATTCTCGATATTAATTATTATCGACAGGCCTTCATTGACGGGGAGTCGTATAAATAAACTAATTAAGTAAGTATGAAGAACATAAAGAAAAATAGCCTTTTATACTTTATAATCCTATTGTCTTTAGCAGGCTGTGTGCGTTCCGGCACCGTAGATTATTTATATAATGGAAGGATAACCTCATCCGAACCTCGTTGTCGCCTACCATTTCAAACCTACGAGGCAATCTTTTTAAGTAAAAGCTCTGATCCCGATAGTTCTAGCACAGGAAGACTACCGTATCAAGATCCATTTAATAAAATTGAATTAAAAACTTTCGTTGAGTCAATTTTAGTATCCTTTCCGAAAAACGATACTGTTACTTCCAAAGCCACAATTGAATACATTGAAATTTCAGAATTACCGGGATTTCTTTCAACTATAGTCGCTGATTTTACTTTAGGAATTATTCCTTATAGCAAAGATAGGATCTCCACATTGACATTAACCATTGTAAGCAATAATAAAATTTCATTTCAACAAAGTATTCGTGCAGATTGGACAGTATATGTATGGATATTTGGAACCTTGTTAGGTTTTCCGCTTTTTGCAAAGCCTATCGAAGATCGTCAAAAAGAAATAATAGAAAGCACTCTGCCTGCCTTAATCAACCAATCTAGTGAAAAATTGTATCCCGGTTGTATGATGTAATTTTAAATCCTCTTGCAATTTTAACACTTCTCAATTAGTCTAATAATTCTCTGGGCAACCGGAGTCTTATGGCATCTTAAACAAACCCACCCCAATCGATTTTATTAATCTGCGCGTAACCGCGCAAAGGGTTTGTTATGCAATCAAGTATCGTCGCAAATGACGTCTCTTTTGAATTTTCAGACGGGCGTATCTTATTTCAAAATCTAAATTTTTCCCTTGGACAAGAACGTACTGCTCTAGTAGGTCCAAACGGGATCGGAAAGACCTATCTTGCAAAATTGATCGTAGGAGAAATAGAAACTAGCAAAGGCAAAATTTCCAGAAATTCCGCGATCTCTTATGTATCCCAAAGAAAGAATCCGGAAAGAGTTCCTGTAGAAGAATTTCTACAAAATTACTCTTGGTCTCTTTTGGGAGAAAAACTTCTTACAGGAATTGATCGAAAAAGCTTTTGCGATCAATTGAGCGGAGGGGAATGGATGAGAGTCCGACTCGCAGAAAAGTTGGAAGACCAATTTTTAATCTTGGACGAGCCTACAAACGATCTGGACCAAGAAGCAAAGAAAGTTTTGATCCGATTCCTAAAAGAATATGAATACGGGTATTTACTTATTTCTCACGATAGAGAATGTCTAAAGCTCTGCGAAACTATTTTAGAATTATCTAATTTGGGCCTAAACAAATACGGCGGAGGTTGGAATTCCTACGAGGAAACTAAGGAAAGAGAAAGAAAAAATTCTTTGGCCGCTTTAGAAAAAGCAAGAAGAGATAGAGATGCGGCCCAATCAGAAAGATTAGAAAACATGGAAAGACAGGAAAGAAAAAACCGGAAAGGTGCAAAATCGGCCGCTAAAGGAGGAGCACCTAAAATACTATTAGGAGCCAGAAAAAATAACGCTCAAACCACTTCCGGAAAACTGAACTCTTCTAGTTTAGAAAAAGCAAATGAAAAGATCTTAGAAGTATATGAAGCAATGGATCGTTTAAAAATAGATCCGATCATGTATGCAAATATTTCCGGAAAAGCGATACCTTCACAAAAATTAGTGGCAGAGGCAAAGGATTTCAATATTCGGTTCCAGGATTGGATCTATGAGAAAGATTTAAACTTCTCCTGGAAAGGAAATTTGCGAATCGCGATCAAAGGAATTAATGGATCCGGAAAATCCACTTTATTACAAGCTTTACTAGGCAATAATCTTGAAACAAGGGGATCGCTTACATTAGGTAAATTGAATACTCTATACATAGACCAAAGATGTAACCAACTAAATGATTCCAAATCCATCTTTGAAAATGTAAGAGATGTTTCTATCTTAGAAGAAAGTGAGATCCGAAATGGACTGGCAAAATTCCTATTTTTCAAGGACGCAGTCTTTCAAAAGGTGCATACACTCAGCGGAGGAGAAAGACTTAGAGCCGCATTAGCAAGAGGATTATTAAGTACTGAAAAACCGGAACTTCTAATCTTAGATGAACCCACAAATAATTTGGATTTGGGGAACATTGAATTTTTAGAAAACCTGATCAGAGAATTCAAAGCCGCGGTTTTGATTGTTTCTCACGATGAATCGTTTTTAGAGAAAAGTGGGATCCAAGAAGAATTGGCTATAAAACACATTCTAAATGTGACCAATTAGTCATTTTTTCTTGACATTCTTTTCGACTCCTGTATATCACTCCCTCTAAATATAGAATACGGAGAGAAAGATGTTTCTTCCTAAAGCTCCCCCCTATGACGCCTTGGCCTGGGCGAAAATGTCGTTCGCAGACAGAGCCCGTTTGTCCTGCCAAGCCTGGGCAGTCCAAGGTTACGGCTCCCCTCTTGGAGCATATATCGTTTATGTTTTAAAGATAGCGTTATACATCGCTGGTTG
This sequence comes from Leptospira licerasiae serovar Varillal str. VAR 010, assembly GCF_000244755.1. Taxonomy (NCBI): domain Bacteria; kingdom Pseudomonadati; phylum Spirochaetota; class Leptospiria; order Leptospirales; family Leptospiraceae; genus Leptospira; species Leptospira licerasiae. The sequence goes on from NZ_AHOO02000011.1 coordinate 286,032, forward strand.
GATCTATTTTTGCTCTTTCTCCCCCGGCCTCGGAGCTTGGGGAACCATCTCATGGTGGTTTGTTCCTGTAGCGTTTCAAAAAGCGATCGTATGGAGTTTGTTATTCGAAGTTTTGGGATTTGGTTGCGGAAGCGGCCCTTTGACCGGAAGATATTTCCCTCCTGTTGGCGGGTTCCTATATTTTTTAAGACCTAAGACTACCAAAATGCCTTTATTCGAAGGAGCTCCTATTATCGGGGGAAGAACCAGAGGAATTCTGGAGATAGTATCTTATGCTGCGGTTTTGGTTTATTCCGTTCTGTGTTTGATTCATCCCGCTCCAGGCTTCGAACAATTTTTGCCGATCATCATCAGCTTGGTTGTCGCAGGCATATTAGATAAAACTGTTTTTCTCGCAGCAAGAGCGGAACATTACTGGGTCACTATCGTAGTATTTGCATTTGCACAGAATTGGATCGCAGGAGCAATGATTGTCCAACTTTCCATCTGGTTATTTGCAGGATTTTCAAAACTAAACGCACATTTTCCAAGTGTGGTTTGTGTGATGGCCAGTAATAGTCCTTTCACTCCTTTCTCCTGGTTCAGAAAGGCGATGTATAAAAATTATCCGGATGATCTTCGCCCTTCTTCCACTGCGATTGCAAAAGCGAATATGGGGATCGTTTTAGAGTTAGGAACTCCTATCGTTCTATTTACCGCGATCATGACAGGTTCTCAAACAGTTCTGTTCTTAGGGCTCGGGATGATGGTCTTCCTACATAGTTATATCACCAGTAATTTTCCAATGGGAGTTCCAATTGAATGGAACTTCTTGGTAGTCTACTCCGGCTTTTTTCTATTCGGAGCAAATCCGACCATCACACCTTTCCAATTGGAATCCGCTCCGGTTGCCGCTTTCTTATTCGTGTTCTCTTTCGCTCTTCCTTTGATCGGAAACATCAGACCGGATTGGATCTCCTTCTTACTAGCAATGCGTTATTATGCTGGTAACTGGGCGGTAAGCGTATGGATGTTCAAAGAAGATAGTTATAAAAAATTAGAGAAGCTCACTAAAACCTCAGGATGGTTGTATGACCAGTTGGATATGTTCTACGAAAGAAAAGTATCCGTAGGCTTAGTAAGCAAAGTGATGGCGTTCAGGTTAATGCACTTACACGGAAAGGCTTTCCAAAAACTAGTCCCAAAGGCGGTTAAAAATTTCGAAAAGTACGAATGGGTAGAAGGAGAACTGATTGCAGGAATGATTGTTGGCTGGAACTTCGGAGAAGGTCACTTGCATAGCGAACAACTTCTTAGATCCGTGCAGGCACAATGCGGGTTCAAGGACGAAGAACTGCGTTGTATCTTTATAGAAGGTCAACCATTAGGAAAATCTACTATTCACTACAGGATACACGATGCAGAAAAAGGTTTGATAGAAGACGGAAAGATAGAAGTTGCCGATTTAAAGGAACTTCAACCTTGGCCGACTAAGTAATGGATTTTACTTCCGAAGAATATGATATTTGTATCATAGGATCCGGCCCGAACGGACTGGCTGCGGCCTCCGTTCTGGCGGGTTCGGGACTTTCGGTTTTAATACTGGAAGCATCGGATACGATAGGCGGCGGTTTACGGACCAAAGAGCTAACCCTACCAGGTTTTCATCATGACGTTTGTTCCGCCGCTCATCCTATGGGAATTTTGTCCCCGTATTTAAAAACCCTTCCTTTGGAAAAACACGGACTCAAATGGATTGAACCGGAAGCTTCCGTAGCCCATCCTCTGGACGGAGAACCTGCAGTACTTTTAAAATTATCTTTGGAAGAGACTGCGGAAAATTTAGGAGCGGATAAAAAATCCTATATAAAATTGATCTCTCCATTTCTAAAAAATCCGGAAGGACTTTTATCGGACGCGTTAGCTCCCCTTGGCATCCCAAATCATCCTTTTTTATTGGCCAGATTCGGTTTATTAGGGATCCGATCCGCAAAATCGATCGTAAATTCTTGGTTTAAAGAAGAAAGAGCGAAAGCATTATTCGCCGGTTGCGCCGGGCACTCCATCTTTCCGCTGGATAAATTATTAAGCGGTGCGCTTGGACTTCTATTCTCTTTGACCGGACATGTTCGTTCTTGGCCAGTAGCGCAAGGCGGATCCGAAATGATCGCAAAATCTATGGAGTCTTATCTAAAAGATCTCGGCGTAAAGATCAAAACGAACTATAAGGTCTCCAATCTATCACAACTTCCGAAAACAAGAGCGATCCTTTTCGACACAAGTCCGGACCAGTTGGGAAATGTTGCCGGAAATACATTATCTTCTTCTTATATTCAAAGGATTTCATCCTATAATTTCGGACCAGGAGTATTCAAAATGGATTGGGCCTTGGATGGACCCATTCCCTGGAATGATCCAAACTGTTTGCAGGCATCTACAGTCCATGTGGGTGGAAAGTTCTCCGAAATCGCAAGTGCTGAATCGGAAGTCTGGTCGGGTAAACATCCCGATCGTCCTTATATGTTGGTAGTCCAACAAAGCCAATTCGATCCGACCAGAGCTCCTAAAGGAAAACATACAGGATATGCGTATTGTCATGTTCCCTCCGGCTCCACAAAAGATATGACTGAAATTTTAGAAAACCAGATCGAAAGATCCGCACCCGGATTCAAGGACAGGATATTAGCCAGACATTCAATGAACACAAAGGATTTTTATTCTTATAATCTAAACTATGTAGGTGGAGCGATCACAGGTGGAGCGGCAAATCTTCCTCAGGCATTCTTTAGGCCTATAGCAAAAATGAACCCATACACCACTCCTGATCCTCATATTTATATATGTTCAGCATCCACACCTCCCGGTGGAGGAGTTCACGGAATGTGTGGATACTACGCGGCCAAAGCAGTATTAAAAAAAATTCATAAACTAAAATCTATTCGTTATACCAAATGAAACTAGCAATATCAGGGTCCAGAAGACAGGACAACAAAACAAAAAATAGGAACGCGATCTTAAATGCGGCCCGCAGAGTTTTTGCGAGCGTAGGATTCGAGGCATGTTCTACCAGGGAAATTATCCGTGAAAGCGGTCTCGCCCAAGGCACATTCTATAATTATTACAAAGATAAGGAATCCGTAATGCAGGACATCGCGGATGAATTAGCGGAAGGTATCCGAAAAGGTATCAGAGAAGCCAGAGCTAAAGCGGATAGCCCTTTGACTTTTTTGAGCGATGCGTACTTTGCAGTCTTCCATGTGATGATGCAGGATAGGATCCATTTGGATCTATTGACCAGGAATAGGGATATCATCCGAGGTTATCTTTTCCAAGGAGGTTCCATGACTTATATCTTGGAAGAACTGGACAGCGACTTGGAAAGAATGGTAGAGTTAGGCGGCTTTCCCGCACATCCGATCCGGATCACTTCAGTCATGATGGTAGCCGCCGGCTTCGAAGCGATGGTGCTTTTGGCAAAGGAAGACGGATATAATCTCAGAAAATTGTCCGACTATTTAGGTCTTCTTTTCCAAGGAGGAATACATAACGTTTCAAAAGTGATCCGGGAAGATAAGGAGTTATTGGGAGGTTAGCGCGTCCACTTGCTATGCTCGAGCCAGGCTCTCGCAGAGCAGCGGAAACGCAAAGTAGACAAGATAACTTTTTTTAATTTCCGCTATTCGAACTTTTACCTATATTCTTATCAAAGAACATATCGTTCGGACTTAAACGACAAGTTCGATTAGTCAGGTAAGTAGTAAAAGAATCATAATCCAATGCGACTCCTAAAAATTGGATCACTTGAGCGCAATTGTCCACATCCTTCTTTTTATAATATTTAGATCCATCTAAATTGAAGACCGCCTCGTCTATAAAGGATGCTAATATTACCTGAGAAAGTACATGAGATTCCAGCTCAGATCCTGTTTCACCTTGGTCTGTAAAGTAGGCATTCGCAGTCAAATAATCCCCTATTTTTGCCGCGGCTAATAACTTTTTCTTTGCTTCGTCTCCTTTATATGTATCAGTGAATCCTAATGTATCCACTGCAACACAGTCTGCAATAGAAAAGATGATCAGCATTGTTATGTAGATTCGTTTCATTGTTTTTCGTTTACCTTTTATAATTAATTGCTTTTAGATGATTAAGGTTCGATCCCTAGATCACAGACAGGCTCTTGCTCTCCGGGACGGTTCTTTTCGATTGTGAATTCGACCTCAAAGCCTTTCCGAATAAGTTCCGGATTTTTAGAACGTTCTCCTATTGGCATGTGAATAGGATCGGATGCCAAAGTGCGCATTAAAGGAACTATTTTCATCCGAACTGAATTCCCTTCCGGAAGATCGAATTCGAGTTCGGCACCCTCTCTCCTGCCGTCTATCTCATCATTTATAAAAATTTTATATTGATTTTTTCCAGGCAAAAGCGGCATCCAATACTCGCAGTCGTAAGCAAAGTAATCCCTACGATCTCCATGCAAAAATTGATTGATTTGGTTACGGGAAAGACCATCATTTTTCCCTCTATAGTAATTCTCGGGGGGATTGATAGAGCGGGGAATTCGATCCTTTTCGGTGTATGGAAAATAAACATCCGGATCTAACCATTTTATAACAAAATAATATTGATTTACCTTGTAGAAAAAACGGTTTGGTTCGTAATTTTTTCTCTCTTTATAATTCTGAATTTTGAATTTCAGAAAATTTTGATGGAACTCTTTTGGAACCCAACCTCCTCTATATTCATTTAAGCCGGATAAATTAATGCATCCGGCCAAAAAACATAGACTCAAAATTGGCGGAAACTTATTCACAAAGTCCCTCCGCATGTCTGGTGAGCGGCATTTCCAGCTTTTAAAACTAATCCGAAGGGAACGCTCTTCTTCACATACAAATATAGACCATACTGTAAAACATCCGGGCCTGCGGATGCCCAATCCTGCTCAATGACACTCTTTGCTGTGGAGGCATAGCCAGCTACGTCGACAATGTCACCAATTACAGGAATTTGTCCTACAACTGCCGTATAACCCGAGAACCCAAAGAATGCACCTACCGCTGCCACCTGTCCTGCAACAGCGTAACATGCTGCAGTTCTCGCATTCTTCTCATCCCAATGTATATTATTGAAACTTGATTTAGAATATCCGCCTGCAACGTAAGCCTGAAGAGTAAAAGGAGAAAGTGTGGTTCCTACAAGCGCCAATCCAACGCCTAATCCGGTGAAGGCGAGAATAGGTATGAGAGCGCTCACAAGTAGAGCGGTTCCCACCGCCACTGCAAGAGCTGTAGTTACTATAGCTGATACCACAGCTAATGCTCCCATACCGACAAGAAGCGCCGCTCCTGCCGCAGATGCGGCCAAGCCTGCGGCGATAGATGCAGCCGCAACACCTGTGGCTGCCGCCACAACTGCGACAGTTGCCCCTATCGTAAACGCAGCAGCGCTCGCTAACGTTGCCGCTCCTAATGCGAGCATCCCAGCTCCGATCGCAAGTCCAAGTCCGGTTGTAATGGTAGCAACCGCCGCCATAGAAGCAACCGCACCTATTCCCAAAGCGGTCCCGATCATTGCAACAGGATTGAGGGCCATGGCAATTCCTGCCCCTGCGTCACTCCAACGTTGAGAACTTACATAAAATGCGTTCCTAAAAAAGGTACTTAAAGAAAGATTAAAGTTTAAAAATCCGAGACCGTTCCTTTCCAGAAAACTACTCAAAATACTGTTCCCACTTGGGTCCGTATATCTGACTGGATTTCCCTCGGTATACATATATAGGTCCATTCCCATCGGCCTTGATGTATCCATGACAGAATCAGCTTGTAAAAATCGCCCAATGAGCGGATCATAATATCTTGCTTTGAAGTAATAAAGACCTGTTTCCCTATCTTCTTCCTGTCCGTTGTATTTGTAACGGAACACATCAGGACCGGAGGAATCATTTCTTTGTATCTCTCCATACGGTTTATAAGAAATATGTGATGCTCCTCCCTGATCTCCGCCCGCAATCCTATTTCCGTTTCCATCCGTTGCCATCGTGATTGAACCTAAATGGTCGGGATGAAGGAATAAGAATCCGCCAACGGGAAGACCTGCTCCGGAACCTGGCCCTCCAGGTTCATAAGGACTACTCACATTCGGAGTATTGGGATCGAATTGAGGCGGAACTAACCAAGGAGGATTTCCGTCACCACCCGGTATCAAAACGGAACAGTTAGAAAAAGAAACGATCAGTATCGGAGAGGTAAACTTTAAGATGGATCTCCAAACTCCTTCTCTAAAGGAAAGTAGCCCGAATCCAAAACCCAATAGGATCGTTATATACAAAAATCCTAAATTAATTCCGGGAACTAAGAATAGATATTTAATCCCTCGGATCGAGTTATCTTTTGCTGCCCATGCTAAATTCTTCCAAGTAGTTTCCATTCCGGAAGTCGCGGAAGAAATACTATCTCCCTGGTAATTTACAAGCACGGCATCAGTTCTGGTCCATTGCGCCACAAGATCTCCTGAGTTTCCTCGGAAATACAAAGTATGCTGTGGAGATTTCCCCGGAGAGATAGAGACTTCATACAATCCACCTAAACTAATTGTCTTACTGGAATCGCTGGATTTTGTTTTTAATATCCTAGTTCCGGAAAAATCGTAATCGAATCTGATACTATCCTGATCTTCCGTTCGGATCTCTTTTAACTTTTGGAAAGGATCGTAACGGAAATTTTCCCCATTCCTGGAGATGATATTTCCGGATCCGTCATAGGAATATTGGTAGGATTGATTTTGTCCTGCTACCTTTGTGACCGCATTCTTATGAGAAGGATTTTCATAAGAATAGGACAAACTACCTTTTTGGAGTAATTTTCCGGAATCGGAATATGTATATTCTTCCGTTCCATATACTCCGGAAGCTGCCACCAACCTGTTGGCAGAATCATACTGAAAGTTTTGGGTCCTAACCGGATTCTTTTTGTCTAAAATTGAGAGGTAATTCCCGAATTGATCGTAATTATACTCTATACTTTGGTAAATTTCAGTATCTTTAATGGAAACGAATCTAATAGGTCTTCGTTTTATTAAATCATAATATATATCCGTTCGAACACCGTTCCCCAATTGTCTCTGGATCTTAAGTTCCCCATCTTCTATGATTGGTCCGCGGTATTGAACGATCGGAAAATCTGAACCACTCCCATCTCCCGGAGTTAAAGTGATCGCTGAAAGAAATCCAGCTTCTGAATATAAATTTTTTGCAATACTTCCGTCCGGATAAACGGTCTCCTCTATCTGATTTTGAAGATTGTATTTTTTGCGTATTACGAATTCTAGATCTTCTCCCGTTAGCTTTTTTACTACCAGGTTCTGATTTCCTCTGAGATCATATCCGAACTCTGTCGTTCCAAGCGGATCCGTAACCTTGGTTAGTCTTCCGATCCCATTCTCTTTTTCTGGATCATCATATTCGTATGTATAATATACCGTCCCGGTTTCAGGAGAATCTCCTCTGACTTGAGACACTCTACCTAAGCCATCGTAAGAATATTGGATGCTCGAACCGTTCTGGTATTTTTGTTTGGATAACTTTCCAGAGTTTGGATCGTATTCATATTCTATCTTGCCTGAATCCGGATTTACAACCTTAGTCTTTCTTCCTGCGAAGTCAGTCTCTATATAAGTGGTCCCGTTTTCCGGATCGACAATCTCCGAAATCCTGCCGGCAGAGTCATAAGAATAATGTGTGGCCCTTCCCTGTTGTGTAGAGGAGATCAACTGACCTAATTCATTTTTCTCCTCAACGGTTTCTTTAATTAGATTTCCATTAAGAAGTTCCCTTGTTTTAAAGATCAAACCGGCAGTTTCGGATTCGATTACTGTTCCATCGTTCCTTTCGCTCCGGATTTGATTGCCCTCTGCATCGTAAATATAATCCGTCCAGGAGAAAGGATTGGATCCTTCCAAATACGGATCAATTTTCCGGGTAACCTGCCCCTCCAGATTCCGGTGGGTCTCCTCCACTAGAACGTATCCGTTTACCAGGCTACTCCTTCTTTTAGAGATATTAGTAATATTATTACTCAAATCTTCCTGCCAAGTCTCACCATTACTACGTCGGAAGATTTTTCGGACAAGCTGATTCTCTAGATCCCTGGTGTTTTCATATTCGATTTTTTCAGACCACTCACTTTCCCCAGGGAGATAACTTTTTAACGGCCTTCCCTGAGAATCGTATTCCGTTCTGGAAATTCCCCCGTTTTCGTCCGTGTCGGATAATTCCAAACCGGTAGCAAGATCATAGGCTTTTAAGGTAACCTGACCGAATCCATTGGTCGTTTTAAGCGGGAATTTATGTAGTATATTATCGTATTCTATACTGATCAAATTGCCGTTAGACTCTTTTACAAGGCTCGGATTTCCGTAAGAGTCGTAAGCTTGGATGGCTTCCGTCTTCCAAACACCCGGACTCATCTCCTCTTTTACCGCGGATATTTGAAAATTAGAATATTCGATTATTCTATGAGAAACCAATTCTCCGTTCTTTAACACCTGGATATCCGTAGGCTTTCCTAATACACCCTCGTTCCAGTCGTTCAGGTAGATCACTTTTTCGCTGGCAGTGACCCCGTTGATACTCGTATCTTTTCGAGCGATATTCCCGTAAGGATCATAAGTTTTGGTTACTGTAGAAGATTGGAATATTTGTCCTCCACGATACACATTTTCCAAACTATCCGTTTCTAAGATCTGAATCCCTCCGCTTGGGGAAAAAGATTTTTGCAAATTTTTATAAGATTCCGAAACTTTGAGCCCGTTTTTAAATTTGGATTGCGCTGTGGGAATTCCAACGGCCTCTAAAAATGGCGAATCGTATTTAGTTTCCGTAAGGTTATTTGAGATTGTATTCTTCTCTTCTATCTTTTGGAATCCTAAATATCCTGAATTTCTAAATCCACCTCTATAAAATCTAGAAAAGAAATACTTATACGAGTTTTCTCCAAGGATCGAAGAACCTGCCTTTTGAGAAAGTTTGACAGTCAGAAAATCCGGAAATACTAAAGGAAGAATTTCAGGATGGCTAGAATCGTATAAACCAAGCCCATTTGCTGTCGGATGATTTTTGGAAAGAGAATACTCTAACTGAACGCTTACATTTCCATCCGATACGTAGGAACCGTTTTCTATCTTAGTCAAAAGTCCTGCAGGGACTTCGGGACGAAATCTCAGTAGATGTAATTCTAAATTTGACTCATAAGGGAACTGTCTATATCCTACAGTGTTTACAAATGGAATACTGGAAGCTACAGAATACTGCAGAGGTTTTTTATCTCCATTCAAACCAAGAAGTTCGGGTTTACCGTCCCCATTAATATCCAAAGGAAGTAAGTATCCTCCGGTCACCCAAGACTCATCTCCGTCGGCAGAATAAAACAGGTTCCCGTTCGAATCCGTTTTGGAATAAGAAACAACCAATTTAGATTCCGCAGAATCATATCGGACGAAATCCGCTCTTCCGTCTCCGTTTAGGTCTATGAATTCTTTTCTGTTTCTCCAATTGAAGTAGGCATTATCGGAGGAAGTTCCGGAGATGTTCGTAGAAGGAAGATAATCTTTCAGATCGATAGAAGTTTCATAATATGTAATATTCGTAATATTGACTGAAAAATTCCGAACAGTTACCGTTTGAGGAAGAGCATCCGCATCCTCATTATCGGGCTCCTCCGTTGTGCTGACATTTGCGCGCAGAATATCCGGGACCCCGTCCCCGTTTAAGTCCTGAGTAAAATCCTGATTCCAATAAACAGAAAAACCGGGAAGATAATCGGATAAAGAAGAGTCATACACTTCTATCGTAAAATATGGATTTGTAAGATCGGAATAATGATAAGTAACCTTATCCTTGATCCCGTCCCCGGTAAGATCAATTTCAACATAGGCTTGGCTGGAACTAGAAGAACTTTGTTTTTGTTTGGAAGCGTAAGCTCCGTTTACACCAACCGTTTGGTAAGCGCCGGCTCCGTTCGTCCTAAACTTTCTGCCATCGAAAGGATAATAGTGAATGGTCCCTTGGCCGGTAGCTCCCGAAAAAAATGCAAAATCCGGATAGCCATCTCCATTTAGATCCGAAACAAATTGGTCTCCATCATTCCCGAACGAAGATCTGGAAATTTCAGTTTCTTCCAATTCTACCAAATTACCATTTTTAAAATCGTAGAATGTTAAGATTAGTCTTGGATCCGAAGAACCGCTTATCCTAAGCAGATCCGGGATCCCATTCTTATCCATATCCACAAAACCTTGGAAAGAATTTCCAGGATCTGTAATATTCAATAATTGTGATTTTTGGAAACCTGAACCTGTAGAAATATAGATCTGGATATTGGTAGAGGTTTTTGCCTGTAAAAAATCGGTCCTACCGTCTCCATTTACGTCTGCCAAAAAATGGTAGGGCTTACTTTGCTGGAGATTCTCAGCGATCAGCTCTGAGTATTCTTCTGAATTTAGATCGGGGCCGTAATATACGATCCCCTTGGAGCCGTTTGATCTTAGCACCAAAAAATCAGTTTTACCGTCCCCATTAAAATCTCCCGGAAAAATTTTACCTTCGGTAGTAACACCGATCGGATTTCCCCTGGATTCCCCGCCGACAGATATCGGATCTAAGTTTTCAGTATCCCAGGAGGAAAGTTTAGAGACCGAAAATTTTTGGTTATCCATATTTCCCAAGACGCGAACCATCTCAGGACTTCCATCCCCATCCACATCAGCCGGGACAGCAAAAGACATTTCTACTCCGTTCGTACAAATATCCTGGTAATTCTGGATCCCGATTTGGCAAAGAGAAGGAGCACTGTATTTACTTGCAACAATACAGCCCCAATCCGCAGTACAAGCACAGAATGCCGCAGTAGTCTCGCAAGCGGACTTTACACTCGGGTCAAAAGCTCTATAAGAATTTTGGAATGTCTTTCCGGATGAACTTACATACTGGGCCTGATTAGATCGGCCCGAATAGGAAAATACGATCGGTTTATAGTTCTTACGATGAAAGGAAGAAAGAAAAATCTCACCGTCTACTGTATCATAATCGAATTCATAAAGTTCGCTTAAGTTCTCGGAACCGGAAGTATCCTTCGCATAAACTTCAATTTTCTCTAATATTTTCGTATGAGATAAAGGTTTGGTCAGAGAGAAAACTTTTTCCCCGAATCTCTCGGAGCGATCCTCATAAAAGAAGAGTATTCGCGCATTTCCTCTCGCGTACAATACCTCTTTCGGCAAAACATCGGCCGATTGTAAATTCTCCGCATCGTATCGAATATCATAACCGTTCCCGAATCTATCCCTAACCTTATCCAAGTAAAAAGCGATAGGCACTCCATCTGAATCCAATCTGGAATTGGAACCTCCGGAGAAATTTTTGCCGTATTCGTAAATGATCCCGCTTTTATCTCTGACCTTCCAAACGGAACCATCGAACTCCGCTTTAGAAAAACTTTCGTATTTGAATCTATAATTTCCACTCGTATCCGAGATCATCTCACCAAATTGAGAAGAAGTATAGCCGTCAGACGAAACAAAATGAACTCCCAAATTCGGATTTTTTGAGATCTGAGAAAATCCGCCCAAGGACCAACCCTTCCCCAAGATCCCAGAACTGGAGCCCGAATATTGAATATTGATCGAAGGAACAACATCTCCTGTTCCAGGCGGAACCTGGATAGAAAGCGAAAACCCAGGCTTACCATAGGAATTTACACTAACGTCCGGAAACGGAAGAGGTATTTCAGTCTCTAATCCTAAGATTGTAGAGAAAAAGGAATAGATCGGGCGTAAAGGATTCCAAGCTAAAAGTAGAATCGCACTACAAAATATAAGAATTACATAATATCTTCCGGTTCTAAACATTAGCTTGCCAATCCTTCTGTAAATTCCCGGAATTTTGTTCCGGTTAGGAATTAGCCGAGCTGTGAGCGGGTCACCTAAAGGCGATTTTTTATTTCTAAGAGCACTAAGATGTTTAAAATTTCCGATGTCAAACACAAATATCCCATTTTAGGATATTTAAGTCACAATCCCTACATTCTTTTTTCAAATATCCGGAATTGGAATTCACCGTTATCTCTTATTTCTGAATCTGGAATCTGAATTCCGAGGGGATCTGTCTATTTTACGTAAAATTAAAAGATCACTAAAGGAACATACAATATTTAAAATATACTAAATTGGGATATTTTATAAGAATTCAAAATAATTTTCTTTCTTTTTACTCGAAGAAGTCACATCCCATCCAAATAAGGAAGATACGAATTTTTCTTTGGCCCTCTTCCTCCGAAATACGTTTTTATGTCAAAAAATTTTGCCTTCATTTTCTACGGGATCCTACTCTTTCCTTTTCATCTTTTTGCTTCCGAAATATTATTCAAGAATGGAGACGCTTTCATTGCTGGCGAAATTTCGGAAGAGCCGGAGTATATTCTCCTTTCTTGGAAAGAAAAAAAGTATAAGATCCCAAGGTCGGAACTCCAACGTATAGATCCCAGGAAGAAGGGACCGGATTCATCTTATCGTTATTCTGAATTCAAGCTAACGGACGGAACCCAACTCAAAGGGATCTTGATCGAAAAGAAAGAGAATAAGCTCGTCTTAAAAACCGAACTTGGCTTTGCTGAATTGGACAAAAGCAAAATTCTCTCTCAAAATTTTGAAGAACTCAGCTCCGAACCGCCAATTCTTCCAGAACAATATCTATTAGAAACTTCTAAACAAAGAGAATGGAGATTAGGGATTTTCGGATCAGGATATTATTCCTGGGGCGCTTGGGACCAAGCATTTCCGATTACTTATGGAGGAGGTGCGTTTTTAGAAAGGGATACAAACTCCAAGTTTTGGTTCTACGGAATTTCTTCCGAAGTTTCTTTTGGAAAGGGAAAGAACGGAAACTTGGATGTATGGAGCCAATCCGCCTATATAGGAAAATATTATGGATATTCTTCTCCCTATTGGTTATTAGGCGCCGGTTTCAGTAATCTTATCCGAAGTGGTGACGAAAAGAACTCTGCCGTTAATCCTGATTTGATTTTTGAATTCGGGTGGAATTGGCAAACAGAATCCAGGTCTTCCATCCGGATAGGAATTCGTTCTCAATGTAGCATAGAAGAAGGTTCCAATTTTTGCAGATCCGGCCTGCGATTTTCATGGGGGTTTGCAATATGAAAAGAATACTTTTCGTTTTTATATTTTTCTATTTATTCTTTCAGCTTTGTTTCTGCGCGGCTTCCGGTCTTTCTGAAATTTTGGGAGAAGAATCAGCCAGAGCGGAATTTGCATTTGTAGCCAAACTAGGTCCCAACTCTGCAGTTCTCTCTTGGAATTGCTCGAAAACCGCAAAAGGTATAATGTATACGAGTGATGGGATGTTTCCGAGCGCAAACTCTTCTAAAACTCATTTTTCGGAATGGAAAAACTTAAACGCAAATACTTCCTACAGAGCAATCTTAACCTGTGGATCTCAAAAGATAGAAGAAGGAAGCATCTTAGAATTTACCACTTGGATCTCGAACGATCCACCCAAAACCAGAGGGATTTGGATCTTAGGAGGGATCGGGAACGACGGCCTTCCGGTCAAAGAGGTAGATCTATTCGATCCTGTAACTGACATTTGGTATTCTTCTGTTACGAATATCCCAAGCCCGAGGATATTCGCTTCGATTATTCATCATAAAAATAAAATATATGTGATCGGTGGAATGGAAAATATTTCCGGAATTTATGTTTCTTCCTCCAAAGTAGAAGTGTACGATCCTTACGCGGACCTATGGGAGACCAAAACTTCTTTGCCGTCCGGCTCGATCGGAGCAGTGGCAGGTTCCATAGGAGACGAGATCTATATTCTTTCCGGTTCGAACTCCAGCGATATGACAAACGGACCAGTATTTAACACAATTCTAAAGTTCTATCCGGAACTCGGAACAAACGGCCAATGGATCTCTTTTTCTTCCGCCTCTACGATCTTTAGCAGAGTGGACATGTCAGGCTGTTCAATCAACGGAGTTATTTTTTATACAGGAGGTAGGACATACAATAGCGGAAGTGCAAACTCAAGCACGGATGGATTTGCTGCTTCTGCAAATACTACTACTTCTTTTAGCGAACCTAGTTTAGGAGAATCCAAACACGGAGCTGGAGGAGTTTGTATTTTACCTTCTTCGTCGGATCCTTTTCCGGCAGACGGAGTTTACTTCGCGGTGGTAGGAGGTTCTACAGGTTCCGGAAATGTGTTCCAACCAGCTACTTCGATTGTTCCTACGAATAGAACCGAGTTTTATCAATTGGGTGCATCGTCTTTTTCTTTGGGTCCGAGCTTACCGGCTTCTTTATATTTTCCTGCAGTCCAAATCTCTTACGAGACCAGAAAGATTTTTTCTTTTGGTGGAGCCTCCTCCATTAATATTCCGGAAAGTACGGTGTATTCATTGGATTCAGGAAGTCCGCTAGGTTCTGCATGGACGACTCATTCATTGTCTATACCAAGAAGGAGATACTCTCATAAAGCGATTCGGATCGACAGATGAGATCAATTTTTCGAAAATCCGCAATTTTTGGAATATCGACTCTCTCTATTCTGATCGTCTTTCCATTATTCCTACTTTCGGAAGAAGTTCGTTTAGAGGATAAATGGATGCAAGAAGGAAACATTCTATTAGGGTCCGAACAATTTGAAGAAGCGGAATTATTAGCAAATTCCATTTTAGAATCCGATCCTTCTAACTCCAAGGCGGAATTTATGTTAACCCAATCTTGGATCGGACTTGGCAGAGAAGAAAGGAAAAGAGGGAATTTTTCAAAAGCAAAGGAATACTTACAAAAAGCCTATGAGAAATGGCCTTTAAATGAAAGTATCCGCAAGGAACTTGCAGAATTAGAAAAACCTATACTTTCCTACAAAAGGTCATCCTCGCAATTTAGGAACAATTCCATAACAACTAACGCATCCTACAAAGGTATCGAGGACTTAACTCTTAGCATGAATCTTCTTCGCATAGAAATTGAAAAACTAAAAATCGAGCTGGAAACGGAAAGAAAAGAGCGCTCGAAAGAGAATTTAAATGAGAATAACTTTTACTGGGTCTATTTATTTTTAGGAGTACAAATTGCTGTCTTATTCCGGATCTTCAGAAAAATTAGATAAGTATAAGATTTTTTCTATAATCTTTAAGAACTCAAAAACGAATATAATAGTTTCAACCCCGAAAAAATCTAAGCGCTAAACGGAACTCCTCTCTCCGCTGCAATATCTCTGGCAGTTTTTCCATCTTCCGTTTTTAGATCAGGATCCGCTCCCTTCTTTATTAATAAGGAAACAATCTGTTCATTTCCATGCCTCGAAGCTGCGATATGAAGCGGAGAAAATCCTCCCTCTTGCGTAAAATTAGGGTCTGCGCCGTTCTCTAACAGCAAGGCAACAGCGTCGGCTCTCCAAGAAGCAACAGCGGAATGTAATGCAGTATTACCGATAGATAATTTACTTTTGGATTTAGCGTGTATGTCCGCTCCTTTATCCAACAAATATTGGATGATGGAAAGTCTTCCGAAATGGGAGGCCAAATGTAACGGAGTCCAACCGTCGGGACTATAGGAATGAACGATATTTGGATTAGAATCTACGAGTTCTTTGACACGTGCCT
This sequence comes from Leptospira licerasiae serovar Varillal str. VAR 010, assembly GCF_000244755.1. Lineage (NCBI taxonomy): Bacteria > Pseudomonadati > Spirochaetota > Leptospiria > Leptospirales > Leptospiraceae > Leptospira > Leptospira licerasiae. Next base: position 301,692 of record NZ_AHOO02000011.1, read on the forward strand.
CATCTCCCAAAGCGGCCGCTTCAAATAAATTGAGCGGAATTCCTAAGGCAATATAAGAATTTACTATATCTTCTTTGCCATAGTAGAGAGCGAATAATACGGGAGTGATCCCTTCCGGGTTTTGTTTGGAGGCTAGACCCGGATTTTCCCTCAATGAATAGATAACTTGGGCTTTATGACCTGTAGCGATCATTTGGAACATATCGGAATTCAAGGAAAGGCCTCCGAAAAACAACGAAGGATCATCCATTCTTTCATGGCTTTGTCAATCCGGTTTCGACTCGATGCCAAAGAATTCTATTGGAATTATTCTTTGAGCTGTATCAGGTCGAAAGGTTGGAGATCCACAGAAACAGGAGTGGGGGTCAAGAGCCGATTGTCCCTGGTATCGAACATGCTTACTCCGGGTTGAGTGAACTCCGTATTGGAAACATACAATATTTCGTCATCCGCAAGCAAGATCGTTGTCAGGCTCGCGTCATAAGAAGAAGGGATAAAAAGTAAACTTGCCAGTTTCTGACCTGTGCTTGGATTAAATACTTGTAATGTTTTATTAAAGGAAGCATCGAGAACGCTCGCGTAACCTAGTTGTTCGTCTTTGATCTGCACTCCAAGAATATCCCCACCGGCGGCGGTTTCCGGAAACAAAAAGCCGGAGCGAAAAGTCCGGGAAGAAAGCCTAAATGCGATTACTCCACCGTCGATCTGGCTTAAAAAACCCATTCTATTTGCTGCTGCGAAAACCAAGTGCGTCTCTCCGAAAAGTTCCAACATCTGAGGTTTGCCTACCGGATTCGGGACGGGAAACGTATAAGTAGAAATAATAGAATCGGTTACAGTATCTATTTCCAGTAAAAGAGATCCCCAAGGCCCGGGAGGAAAATATCCGCTCGGATCATTTCGATCCAATCTTTGTAATACTACAAAAAGACTGGTTCCGACGATCTGCATTCCTGACATTTCAGGAAGATTATCGGGGATAGCGCTCGGTTCGGAGTATCCTCCCAGATCGATCTGTCCGAGATTAGCCCCGGTTAAAGGATGAATAATCGTTAATATTCTAGATCCATAAAGCGATACATAGGCCTTATTTTGACCTACGATCGCAATGTCCGTAGGATTGGTTCCGGAGCCCATCGACCATTCCGAAATAGTTTGGAACCCGAAATCCGGATCTAAAACTTGGACGCTGTCCCTATTTAAACGATTTAGAATATATACTTTACCGTTCCCGAATCTTGCAACCGCATCCGAATGGATAGGCGTCAACCCAGGATAAGAGAGTAAAAGTTCCGGATTTAATACCTTAAACCTTCCTCCGCTCGCGAAATCGGTGGTAACAACTCCGATGTTATTCGGAAGATTCGGAGTTAAAAATAAAGTATATAAAGGCGGCCTTTCTATATCTCCGCAGAAAGAAAAAAAGATAATTAAGCAGGGAAGAACGATACGTGATATAGATCTCATCTTAAAACCTACCGCTCAATGTGATAAACCAATTTCTTCCCGGCAGAGGATATCCTACAATATCCTCCACTCTTTTATCTCCCATATTCCTAAGATCTATGCTTAGGAGCAGTTCTTTAGGAGTCTTTTCCCCTTTTTTGGTAGGATCTTCTTCTTCCGGAGAAGTATATAGTACTAGAGTAAGGTATGCGTTCCAGATCTGACGGGCCGGTTGGTAATTTACATACTCGTTGGTCCTATCCTTAAAAACGGCTCCTACATATACACCTTCAAACCCAAGTTCCCATGTTTTTCCTCTATACGCAATCGTCCCAGAGATCTCATGTTTAGGTCGGAGAGGAAGATATTTACCGTTCAGATAAGGTGCAGGAGAAGTATTAATCGCTTCTTGGTACGTATATTCCAATAGAAACTTCCAACCTTTATATTCGGTCTTATGAGAAACCTCGGCTCCGTCGATCCGCGCGGAGTCCACATTTTCAGGTCTCAAGGTGAACTGAGAATTCGGAATGAATAAGATCATGTCCTTGATCCTCTTTCTAAAATAAGAAACCGTAATATTGGATTTGAGTTCTCCGTTTTTGTACCTTCCGGTTATCCCCGCGTCCCCGTTCTCGCTTCTCTCCGGTTTAAGAGAATCGTTAGCGATGATTGTACCAACTTCTCCGAATAGTTCCAAAAAACTCGGAATTCGATATTGTCTTGCGATATTGGATTTGAATTCCAAAGAATAATTTTCCTTTTCCCAAAACCTCCAGAGAAGCCCCGCCTTAGGATTCGAAAACTCGGTTGTCTTTACCGCGGAAGCAAACGGATCCTGTTTTCTATACCATGGTTCGTCCGATTGGAATTTATCCCTATAAGAATCCCAAGAAACCCCAGGAGTCAAAACTAACTTTCCATCCAAAAACCGGAACTCGTCCTCTACTTGAAATGTAGTATATGTCCTTGTTTTTCCAGGCTCATATTTTAGATCTATATTTTGAGGAGTACTTCTGGATCTTTCGAAAGTTTCCCTTTCTATCCCTGCATGAAATTTTAAAATTTGATAATATTCTAATAAATAAAGAGTAGGAGTAACCTGGAACCCCGACTGACCCATATAAGCACTAGAGTTAGGAGTTCCTTTGGAAAATTCAGATTTAGGATCGAATAGATCGTCGTTCGTAAACGAAGTGAAGGTCCGAGTTTCCAATCTCAACAAACCGTCGAACAAACCTTTAGTATCCGTTCCGAGTGAAGAAGTATTTCTAAGATATCTGCGATGAACTTGCTGGGTCTGGTTACTTGCAGGTCCTGGAATTCCATGAAACCTGTAATTCAAATCGTTCCAAAATTTGATCTTGGTCGCTCCGATATCTCCGCTTAGACCGATCATCCCGGAAGTTCTCTCGTATTCCGCGTTCCTTCTTCTGTCTATCGTATCATCAAAAGGATTTACGAGTACAGTCCCGTGATTATTAAGAAAAGAAAAGTTTTGGTCCGATTTTTCCCCAAGTAAGAATACACTTGCTCCAATCCCGCCGTAAGTCCCCGTATGCGTTATGCTACCCTTTCCAGTATTAAAACTTCCCGCTCCTATATTCACTCGAGTTTTAGGAGGCCCCGATCCTGTCCTTGTAACCAAATTCACACTTCCACCGATCGCTGATCCGGAAAATCCGACAGGAGCTCCACTTCGATATACTTCTATACTTTGCAAATTATCGAAAGGAAGATCTGCAAGGTTTACTTCTCCCCCTTGTGCATTATTAAAAGGGACACCGTCTATAAAGATCCTAGTTTGATTCGGATTTGTCCCTCTAAGAGAAAGAGTGGAATAAGAACCAAGACCTCCGTATCTTCTGATCCTGACTCCGACTTCTCTTTCCAAAACATCCGGAAGATTCGTATAACGTGCATTGTATTGATCCAAATCGATGGAAGTCTGAAAACCTGTCGGATTTTTTCTGAAATTTTCCGGCTGAGAATTAGAACTAGTCTTTCCGACCACTTTTACTGTGGAGCTTTCCGACTTCTGAGTCTCTTGGGAAAAAATTTGGACTGAAAATAAGAAGAGCCCTAGATGAAGAATTTTGCCGAATCGTTTGGGTCTTTTGTACATTGAGGCCTTAACTCCCGAAAGCCAGAGAATTGAAAGCAGCTCCGATAGGTTTTCTGACTTACGCGAAGGTTCGGACCCTTCCCGTCTTTCGACAGTGGTTTTGTCCGACCGTTTAGGCGATTACAGCTGCGGGTACAGCTCCGGATTTTCACCGGATTCCCTTTTCGGATCTACTTGCAAGACCAGGTTCCCAACCCGATCAGGCGGAGCAATCTGAAAAAGGTTTGGCCGCCTCTTGCTAACGCAAGACCGGGCTGCTCCGGGCTAGTCCCTCCGGGACGCTTCGCGCCCTACGCATCCCTGGCGGGTCTCGTAAATTATAACTCTGTGTGCTCCCTAAGCTCTGTGCGAAACTTGTTTGTGCATTTTTGGTATCACAAAGAACGCTGAGATCACGGAGGGATTTATCGATGTAGCAGGCTGATTTTTCAAATTCAGAAAGAAATATTTTCTTGATGTAAGATAAAAACCGGAAAGGATTCACGAATTCGTAGCCCAAAAGGATTTTCTTGCGGGGCTACTTACATAACAGGGAGCACCGAACTCGAATGAAACGAATTCCATCCTTAAGATTTCTTTTATTAGGGATCTTTCTTTTAACTACCTCATCCTTGTCCGCAGCCGGAACATATTCCGAGGGCTGGACGGTTGCAAAATTGATCCAATTCGAAAGCAGAGGGATCGTTTTCGAATCCTATGAAGGTCTTTTAGAAGTTTATACTATAAACGATTCAGAAGCTTGCGACGAAATGAAGGACGAATGTTTTGTTCCGGCAAAACAAAAAATCGAATTCAGCGTACGTCCCGAGAACGCTGACGTGGTTAACTTCTTAAGCAAAAATTTAAATCAGGAAATTTTAGTCCAATATAGGATCCACAGATTCGAACCTATTGCATTGTCTTCCGATTACGAAATAGTAGGAGCTCAACTCCAAGAAAGATCACTTCCAAAAGGTTTGCCTGATAAGATCGTAAGTAAAACTAAAACAGGAGGAAAACGAAATTTTTCCGTTACCGGTCGTATTCTAAGTTTAGAATATAAAGGAACTATGATTGGAACCTGGGAAGGTTTATACCTGGATGAGACCAGAAATAAAGTGCATCCATTCTCTATCACCGACGAAGAGATCGCGACTTTTGCCACCAACGCCCTTAAGTTCGGACTTAGATATTTCTTAGGAGTTTCCGTAGCATACGTAACAGGATGGAGAGATTCTCATTACGATATTTATGAGATCAACTTCAAAGCTCCAGCAGGAGCTCTGGAACCCGCAGGCAAAACCCAGTAATCAACATTAAGGTTTTATTAAGTAAAAAAGCCGATGCAGGAGTTCCTGAGTCGGCTTTTTTATTTTTGGATGTGACCCCTATGTGGGAATTCCCACATTGTTGGGGGAAACGGCCCCACCCTTGTTTTGGGTGGTGGAGGCGGGTTCGTGGGAGAAGCTGTTTTCCCTATATCAGAAAATCGTAAAATTTACAATTAAAAATAAGGGCCAAATTTGTAGGAATTCCTACATGGCTGCCCTCATCTTTTTATGGATAAAAACTTCCATCTAATTGGATTTTCGGTCCTTTGCCTGGAAAATCGGATTTAGTCAAAGACTGGATCAGTTCCGTAGTTTTTGCCTCCGGATCGGGAGCAGGAATACCGTTTTGACTTAACTGCAATGGATGGATCTTACCCTTTATAAAATTCCCTTGTTTGTCTAAGTCTGCTTCCAAGACCAAAGAATAACCGCCGTATCCTTTCGTGGAGAATACTCTATATCCTAAAAAGTTTCCTAAAGAATAAGCGATCAATTTTCCTTTATATAATTCAAATGCTCTAGGCAAATGAGGACCGTGTCCTATGAATAAGTCTGCGCCTGCGTCAATCAGAGCGTGAGAAAGCGCGACTAGGTTTCCTCTATATTCTCCGTAAAATCTTTCTTGTTCGTTCTTTACGTGTAAAGCGGGTCCGCCTTCGGCTCCACCATGAACGGAAATGAATACCAATTGTGCTTTTTTCTTAGCTTCTTTTACGAGAGCGACACCTTCTTCAATATGATTCACATGGTTATGAGCGCTCTCCATATGGCTGAATCCGATCCAGGCGACAGAAATTCCTTTTACGTTCATATAAGTGATCGCGCCTTTTTTTCCGGTGTATCTAACTCCAGCTTCGGAAAGATTTTTACCTGTATCTTCGAAACCTTGTTGGTGAAAATCCAAACTATGGTTATTCGCAATGGAAACTATATCGAATCCTACATCCTTTAGGATTTTTGCATATGATGGAGGAGTCCTGAATGCGAATATAAGAGGGCGATTGATATTTTTAGCACAATGAGGATAATCAGTCAGAGTACTTTCAAAATTCGCAAATAGTATATCTGCCCCTCTCAAACTTGGTTCCACCTGAGAGAACAAAGTGTTTCTGGGATCGGAAGGAAGTTTATTCTCCGGATAATTGGTTCCCATGACCAAATCTCCCACCGCTTTGATCTTCAAAGTTTCAGGTTCTACTGATTCGATCGGTTGGCATTGGGAAAATAAAAGAGAGAGTCCTAAAAGAGAGGACAATACAAGGATTCTATACATAGGGGAAGGATTTTAGAAACCCTGTCCCTGGCAAAGCGGTTTTTACCTTAGATTAATCCGGAACGGAGGCTGTGATCACTGCATTAGGATTTACGATCACCGGAAGAATTCCTATAGTCTCACCTTCAGCAAAATCCATATCGGAACTATAGCTTGCTGCAAAAAATTCAATCACGCAGCTACCCGGCTCTAAAAATCTGGCAAAACTTTGCTGAGCAGAATAATTTGATGAACCGGAAAATACCACCGAAGAAGGATTATCATCGCTCTGAGGAGGACAATTTATATAGTTCAATCCGGCTTGTAGAACTGATTCCCCGTTTCCACTCCATTCAGAAGGGATAGGAGCTTTGATAGAAACGGTATAAGAACCGGATATACTTTCCGCTAAGGTCAAAACAGGAGGGTTAAATTGTAAAAGATAAGGACTCGAAACTACTCCGAGCACTGATAATATAACTGCGGCTTGCTTCTCAGGATCCTTTTTATCTTCTTCTGACAGACCTAAGAACTCTTTACCCACATCGGTCCCTGTAAGTACAAGTCCACAACTTACGTTATGGATGATGAGCATAAGGAATATAAAACTCGTTATAAATTTATTTCTAAGGCAAAGAGAAGTTCGCATACTCTCTGTTTAATTATAAATTGATCGAAAAGCAAGCTTTAAAAAGAACAAGTAGCCGGAAAGTGCGCTCTAACGGTTCCTAAATACTGACCCTGGCTTAATAACTGAGGAATGGGATTATGTACACTATGGGTGATATCGCAATATCCTGAGGACTCACAATCCGCATCCGCAGTATTACCGTTTATCTGCATTTGTATACCGGAATAGTCAGGAGAAGAAAAGGTTTGTGCAGCACTTGAAGTCCCTTGAATCTCATTGATCGAAGTTACCACGACATTATTACAAGTGACTTGGACAAAAACATTAAACTGAAAGTTTTGCGCCGGCCAAGAAGAAGGTACGCTACCTATAGAAATCGAATAACTAGCGGGTCCCCAAGTGGGAGTGGTAAACTCATTGGAAGAAAATACGATCGGGACCGAATTGTTATTAGCCTGAAGAAGTCCTAAGATCCCCATCTTGTCAAAATGGTCCTTTTTTTCCTCGGCAAAATAACCGTTCTCATCATCAAACAGAAGATAAACCCCGCAAGAAGGTAGAGAGAAGACAAAGAGCAGGAACAATAGAATAAACCGAAACCGAATTTTGAATGTGCAAAATTTCGTTTTCATAGGAGCGATTTACAAATTGGTTCGATTAAAATAGGAAGCAAGAAAATTTTTATACAATAAGATCCTCATTTTATGTCCTAAATCAGGAAAACCACCGATCCTTATAACATGCAATCTGTCCCTTGTAATACTTGCTCTAATTTTGAATTCACTCCTCTCTTCTCTAAGGCCAGTCCTAAAGGAGAAATTTTCCAAATAGTAGAATGCAAAAAATGTAAATTAGTTCAGGTCAATCCTCAACCCAGCTTGGAAGAAGTTTCCAAATATTATGAAGATTCTTACTTCACTCAAAGGACAGACAGAGGTTATGACAATTATTATTCCGAAGAGACTAAAAAGGAGATCGCAAGAGTATTCAATTTAAATCTAAAGGACCTAGGCTTCTTTGATTGGGAAAGGATGTTAGGCTCCGAAAGATCCGCATTAGATGTGGGTTGTGCCGCAGGCTATTTTTTAGATTATTTAAAAAGCAGAAATTGGAAAACTAAAGGTTTGGATATTGCAAGCGGCCCTGTCCGCTTTGCAAAAGAAACTTTGGGTTTGGATGTGGAGCAAAAAGATTTCCTGACCTGGGACCTAGACGGAAAAGAAAAATTCGATCTGATCACTCTTTGGGCAAGCATAGAACATCTTCATCAGCCAAAGGAAACACTTCAGAAAATCCTAAAACACTTAAAACCCGGCGGAAGAATGATCCTTTCCACATGTAGATACGGAGTTCTTGCAAAATATCTAGGACCCAAGTGGAGGTATTTAAACGTTCCGGAACATCTTTATTATTATAGCTTACCTGGCATTATTTCTTTAGGGAACGAATTGGGTTATATTCCACTCGGCCATATTTCTTACGGGAGCGGTCTCACTGCCAAAAAAGGATCCGGGATCTTCTATAAAACTTCTAAAAAGTTTGCGGATTGGGCGGTCAAAAAATTTGACCAAGGAGATATGATGGCAGTTTGTTTCGGAGTGGCGAGATAATTCTCTCGGAACCCGGATTATGGGGTTACGGTTACACTTAAATTTCCGAGGTTAGTTCCTACACTCGGAAGTCCGGATCCGATGGCCGTATCCACATAATGCGATACTTCCCCCGTTCCGGTAATAAAACAGTTAAAAGAAACATCTGCAAAAGTCAAAGGGTACTGGTCGTAATCATATACAGCGAAAACTCCTTCTTGCGGAGCGCAAGACATTATCCCATTCCAGACCAGATCGAGACGTAACTCCCCCGTGCCTGAACCAGGCCAGTAATGAACAGTAATATCATACGCTGCTTTTCCAGTTGAGGCGGAAAACGTCAATGGAGAAGGAGAAAAACTAAGTAAATCGCCCGAATTCCCGCTTAACAAACCTAAGGTAGCCAACATCGAATTGTTATTATTATCTTCAGAGGCCCGAGCAGCTTCCTCTTCGGCTTGGTATCCTAGAGCCAATCCACAATTCAGGATCTGCACAAAGAGTAAAAACATTATAAATTTATAAAATATAGATCCGAATAGAGGACGATAGAATGACATAGGAGAATTCTCTTAGCAAGTATGATAAGCGAATATCGAGCTTATAGACAAGTAGGATTTTTGAGCTAATCAAATTTATTGACTAAAATGAGAATACGTATCCCTAGAAGAAGGGATACGTTAGCAGAATTAATGTTTTTCTTTGCCTGTCTCTTTACCGGATTCTTTTACTGGAGGAGTATCTTTTACCTTGATAATCTTAGTGGCAAAGATCACCTTATATACTTCCTTTTTCAAAAGAGTAAACTCGTGCTTTTGCCCGTTTGCATCTTCCGTTTCCAGTTTAATAGTATCCACGTCCTGGCCCACCACTCTAGCTTCGGTGGTTTTACCAGTCCTCAAAATGATCATGCTATAGTTTTTACCGGCATGTTCCGCAGGGTTTGTCTTATCCAAATACTTACGTAGAGCATCTTCTAATTCTCTTTCCGTTTTGGAAAAGAATTCTGAATGAGCCTTCGTTCTTTCTTCTTCGAAAAATTTCTCATATTGATCTCGATGGACAAATCTGGTTCCAAGATCACATTCGTTAACTTTTACATTATAGAACACTATGGTAGTGAAAAAACCGGTGAGCACGTTCAAACTTGCCTGCCACCAATTTACGGAATGTTCCGCGAAGTAGACCTTACCTTCTTTTTTTTCTATTTCAGTATCCCTAGAACCGGGGATACGCCAAAGACCGTAAATAGCGAACCAACGATTGTAATGCGTTAATTCCTCGCAAGGTTTACTTCCGGTTTCTAAGCCTAACTTATCTTCTGCCGCAAATTCTATTCTTTTATCTAAAGTACAGTTCTGCAGAAGTAATGCGGTTATACCGATTAGGGTAATAATTTTACAAAAATTCGAATATCGTATACTTGGAAGCATACGACATGTTCAATACTCCATAATATCGTAATCAAATCTATTTTAATTCTGTCCGATTTTTTTTGGGTGAAGTGTAGAAGTTTTTCTTACCTTAGGGCCTGCAGTTACAGCCACCGGCCATAGTGCCTTCTTCTTGGGTTTGTCTTTGAACAACCTTACAAAAAAGTAAAATGGTACAGCGACCGCCAGAAAGAGAAAAAGATATCTTGGAAGAGTGGATTCTAAAATGGATTCGCGTATTAAACCTAAGGCACGTCCCTCATTTTCGGGGATCTTATTGCGATAATCTGAACCGTATTCATAGGCATATACTTTCAATCTTAGCCCTCTCCAGGCTTTTTCGATCGGATTCAATCTATTCTCAAATGCGGACTCCGAACTAACTCGATCTAATTTTAATATGCTACCGAACATCGCACTAATCAGGAATAAACAGAACGGGATCCCTACTAAAAGTAGGAATAAAGGAGAAGAAGATCTGTTATGGGAAGGAACCTTCTTCGCCTGCTTTTTATTCTTTGATTTTACTGACTTCATCACTTAAAACTTTGACTGTGCTAACACAAGCTTCCTCTATTAGTATCGAACGAAAGTCCTTGCTTTTCCACGGAGTTTTTCTAAGGTTCTAAAGAATTGCAAACATGCGACATATTCGTTTCCTTCTTCTATTCTTATTAGCCTCTTGTACGACTGTAGGATTTCATCGAACTTCGGTGAGAGATACCTATGAATACGGAAAAATGAAATTCATACGAGTATGCGTGTGGAAAGACGAAAACGTTTCCACAGAAAGAATGGACTATCTATTCAATTCTTGGAATGAAGAATTGATACTCTATAATCTACAGGCAAAAGTCGCTCAAGTAAAAGATTGGAAAAGGCCCGGTTGGACAGGCAAAGCGATCATGGAAGAACTCTATAAGGCGGAATTGCCGGATGGTTGTGATCGTATACTAGCCTTAGCGGGAGTCAGACTTTCGGATATCGCGTACGAATTCGCCTCCTATATATTGGTATTATTCTTCATCCCCACATTCGAAGTTTTAGGAGCAGTGGACGGTCCGACCGGAAGCAGAGGATTTGTTTTAGCACATACTGCTTCTCTTGGACATTTACTCGTGGGCGGAGCTTCCAATACAATGGTTCACGAAGGATACCATCTATTAGGATGTGGACATGCATTCTATCTTTCGGAATGTTACGGACAGATTAAAGATCTAAAAGCGACCTCAGATATCGCAGGAGATTCTTTTTTCCCTGCCACTTACCCAGGAGGAGGATTTATCACTTCCAGAAAACAGTTAAATTATTTCTTTTTAGGACGTTAAACATACAATCCACTCCACTTATTAGATTCCTACTTTAATCAAATCAGGCTTATAGAAACTTGGAAGAATGAGCCAAACTTCCGAGAAGGCCAAAGAACATTTTTTATTAGGATTCAGCGAAGAAACCTTGGGTTATCTATACGCTTTGGGTGGCACAGTTTTATTCTCCTCCAAAGGAGTACTCGTAAAACTAGTTTATAAATTTGGAATAGACTCGGTCACAGTTTTGGCGCTCAGAATGATATTTGCAATTCCATTCTTTGCATTCGTTCTATACCGAGAATCTACTAAAAACTCAAGTAAGCCGATCTCGCAAAAAGATTATGGGATAGTAGTTTTGTTAGCTTTTATCGGTTATTATATGGCCAGTTTTTTCGATTTTTGGGGATTGGAATACTTATCCGCCTCTATGGAGAGACTCGTATTATTCACATTCCCTGCGCTCGTACTTCTTTTGGGTTTTTTATTTTTAAAAAAGAAGGTTCACAAGATCGAGATCTACTCCGTGGCTCTCACATACTCAGGTATACTATTGGCATTTTTACCGGATGCAGAGACACAAGGAAAATCCGCATGGATCGGTGCGACCTTAGTTTTTCTTTCCGCATTGGCCTATGCGATTTATCTCATAGGAAGCGGGCAGATGATCCCTAAATTGGGATCTCGAAAATTCACCGCACTTTTGATGATCTGGTCGGGAGTTTTCGTACTTATCCATTTTTTCTTCACGAAAAATTATAAAATCCTAATACACCAACCATGGCAGGTTTACGGATACGGATTTGCTTTAGGATTTTTAACCACAGTTGTGCCTGCATTCTTAACTACGGCAGGAATACAAAGAATAGGTTCCAATAAAGCGTCCATAGCGGGAAGTGTCGGCCCAGTATTTACATTGTTTTTGGCCGCAATTCTTTTGGGTGAGATCATCACTTGGGAAAATGTAATCGGAACGATTATCGTTCTTTCAGGAGTATTTTTATTAGGCAGAAAGAAAAAGGTTATAGAATGATAAAAGAAACCTCAAGCGAAAGCAGGAAGTCGCTAAGAACCCAAGGGTCAAGATAGTTTCGGAGCTTAAAGATCCTTTGAATTTTGGTAGTTCCCTCGAATATAGGATCCTCAACCGTTAATATCAATAACTAACATTGCCATATCGTCCCCGAACACTCCTTCCGAAAATTGGAATACTTCCGAGACGACTTGGTCCAAATATTCATCTAAATTCACAAGATCTCTATGCTGGAGAAGAATTTCTTGGAATCCGGGAAGATCCAAGATCCTGCCTTCCGCGTTAAACACTTCGTACATTCCGTCCGAGTAAAATACGATCCTATCATCTTTTTGTAATTTAACAGACTCATTAAAATATTCTATAGAATCGAAGATCAAAAGAGGGAGATTCATACCTTTCAGCTCTATCTTTTCCTCTCCTCTAAACAGAACGATAGGAGGATGGCCCGCATAAGAATAGACTAACTTCTTTTCTAAAGGAAAAAATCTGGCCCATACTGCGGCGATATGATGTTCTACCACCATAGGTTTTAGATCTTTTACAAATTGTTGGATACCTTCTGCAGGAGAAAGACCTGCTTTCGCATGATGCCTAAAGGAAAGTACGGCCATTCCGGAAATCATTGCGGAAGAGATCCCATGACCGGAAACGTCTCCGAATAAAATATCCAGAACGCCGTTCTCATGTTGGATATATGTTATGATATCCCCTCCCACTTTTTCAAAAGGACGGAAATAACTATCCATTTTATAAAAAGGTGAACTAGGAAATTCTCTGGAAACCAAAGATCTTTGGGTGAGTCGTGCCAGTTCCAGATCATGGTTCATTCTTTCGTAAAAATCGTTCAGATCGGATTCTCTTTTTTGTCTATCGAACGCCAGAACGATCAAGTCACCCACTAACCTTAGAATATAAATATCCTCTTCCGTCCAAAGTTTTCGCTCTTTAACGGAATCGAATCCTATAAAACCAAGCTCTTCGTCACGAGAAGAAAGACCGACCACAACTAAGGAACGAGTCCCTCTTCTTTCCAAAAGATTTCTTAAGGAAGCATGTGTAGAAGGAACATTATCCAAAGAATCATAAACGATATGGCCTTTGTTGCTGATTGTATCGTAATCGGATTTAGGAAATGTTTCTATTGGAAGATTTTGTAATAGATGGATCCTATGTTCAATTCCATCCGCACACCATTCATTCGTGTTAGAGATGGTCAGGCCTGCATGAGTGTATAAAAACAAAAATGCTCTATCCGCTCCGCAGAATTTCCCAAGTTCACCCAATGCATGGTTCACTGCTTCGGTCGTGTTCCCGGGTTCTACGCTCAAAAAATATCTGGAAAGCTGAGTGAGCAAACTTTCTAATGCGATTGTTCTCTTGAGCCTGGACTCGGCCGCACGAATGGAGGTTACGTCCTTCTGCACTCCCCAAGCGCGAAGCAAAAATCCATCCTCCACCACGCCCAAGGCAGTGCTTAAAAAATATTTACGTTTTCCTCTTAGATCGACTTCTTCGGATTCGCTGTCGTGTATCTTGTAACCCAAGCGAATGAATTCGTTGATTCCGAACATATTCATCTTGTTAATCGGTCCAACAAGATCCTTTAACAGAATACCTTTGATCTCTTCCGCATTATGATATCCATAGATCCTGGCCATGGTATCGTTGCAATGTGTAAGTCTTGCGTTCTCATAGATCAATCTACACTGTTCCTCAATAGGAAGAGTGGTATCTAAAGGAGAATCCAACTCGTAGGACCAAATACCTTCCGGAGACCTACGAAAATAACCTTCTACCTTCTCGATTTCCTCGAGCCGGGTTTTATAATCCAATTCCATTCGTGCCAGGTGGCCCTTGCCATTTTTCTATTTATCGGTCGAGACAGTCGGGAATTTTCCCGGTTTTGTACTTTTCTGCCCGCCCAATTTGTCCGGGGCCCGCTGTATTTTTATATACGGACCACAAGGAGGCGCCAATGAAAACCGAACATAGAAACTCGATCAACCAAGAAAAAATATCCGCTCTCGCGGAAATGCTCGCAGACAAACTCATCGAAGAAATCCGCAAAAGAGCCTTGGAAAAACACGAAAATTTCCCAAAAGAGGCGGCATAAAACAGAATGTTGTCAGAAAAAACCGATTGCCAAGGGACGTTTTACTTACAAAATTCCGCTGGTCGGAGGTAGGAATGTCCCAAGGCGATTTTTTTCGGATCCGTAAAAGTTTTCTGATCGGTTTTACCGGTCTGATCTTGTTTTTCGTAAACTCATGCGGGTATAACACGATCCAAGTCCAAGACGAACAGGTAAAAGCCGCCTGGTCGGAAGTAATCAATATGTACCAGAGAAGAGCGGATCTTATCCCTAACCTGGTCAACACGGTCAAAGGATACGCCGCTCAAGAAAAAGAAGTGCTGATCGAGGTTACCAAGGCTAGAGCAAGCGTAGGTTCCGTCCAAGCAACACCTGAAATATTAAATAATCCTGAACTATTTGCAAAATTCAATCAGGCACAAGGACAAATGACCTCTGCACTATCCAGATTAATGGTAGTAGTGGAAAAATATCCGGATCTAAAATCGGACAAAAGTTTTATTGGACTACAAGCCCAGTTAGAAGGTACCGAAAATAGGATCGCAGTTGCGAGAAACCGTTACATCACTTCAGTCCAAGAATACAATATCACAGTCAGAACATTTCCAAACGTGATCACGGCTAAAATTTTCGGTTACGATGTAAAACCGAATTTCAGCGTAGAGAACGAAAAGGAAATTTCTAAACCTCCTCAAGTCCAATTCTAAAACTCGGATTTCAGATGAGAAGGTTGTTCTTTCTTCCAATTTTACTATTCTGTACCGGGATTTTCGCGGACCAGATCCCTATCCCCAAATTGGTACATAGAGTCACCGATCTGACTTCCACACTAAGCGAAGAAGAAGTTTCGAGTTTAGAAAATAAACTTAAAACATTCGAAAAACGTAAAGGAAGTCAGGTTGTTCTGGTAATCGTCCCAACTACCGGCGACGAAACCATAGAACAGTATTCTATCCGCCTTGCTGAGGATTGGAAAATAGGAAGAAAGGGTATAGCCGACGGGGTCATTTTCCTGGTAGCTAAAGACGATCGTAAAATGCGTTTCGAGATCGGACGAGGCTTAGAAGGAGCAATACCTGACGTAATTAGCAAAAGAATACAGTTAGAATACATTAGGCCATTATTTAAAGAAGGTAAGTATTACAAAGGGATCGATCAAGGGATCGATAAGATACTCGGGTTAATAGATGGAGAACAACTTCCGGAACCAAGCTCAACAAGTTACGAATCGTCTAGCTCGGAAGCAGAAGACGATCAATTCGGACTTTATATCGGAGCCTTGATCGTAATAGGGGTCGTAATAGGATTCTTATTCAAAAAATTGTTCAGCCTACTCCAGGCTGGACTCGCCACATATATTGGATATTGGGTGGGAGGTTTATTAGGTTTTTCCCTAGAAGTAATGCTTCCACTTTTGGTGATCTTCTTTATACTACTTTGTATCATCTATATCGCTGCAAAAAATCCCGGTTCCGGAGGCGGAGGATGGTCCGGAGGTTCCTGGAGTTCCTATGGTTCCGGCGATTCTGGTTGGAGTTCCTCTTCTTCAAGCGATTCTTTTAGCGGAGGTGGAGGAGATTTCAGCGGTGGAGGATCCTCTTCGGATTGGTAATTCTTATGAGCAAAAATCCTTCTTTAACCGAAAGACTGATACGCAATCTTTTTGCAGGATTCCTAGATCTATTTAGGATTGGGAACGGACCTCTATCAGGTTTTACTTTATTAAGAAAATATTTTAGTCCTAAAGATCTGCGAGAGATCACAGCTGCGGTTGCGGATTCCGAAAAAACTCACAGAGGGGAATTAAAAGTCGCAGTCGAAACAAAGATCCCACTTTTCCAAATATTCTCCGGAAAGACCGCGAGGGACAGAGCATTAGAGATGTTCTCTTTTTTGAAAGTGTGGGACACGGAAGAAAATACCGGAATACTGATCTATATACTTCTTTCCGAAAAGAAAATCGTAACTTTGGCGGATCGTGGTATTTACAAAAAGATAGGACAGGAAAGATTAAATCTGATCTCTTCTAAAATAGGAGAAGGTTTTAAGTCAGGGGCTCCTAAGGATGCTATCCTCACAGGTATCAAAGAGCTAACCCAAGAATTAAGCAAATATTTCCCGGCCGGTAAGAAAAACCCGAACGAGATCCCGAACGAACCTTATATAAGCTGATAGATATTAGAAACTTCTAATTTTATTTACCATGGAATAGAGACCGTTTCTACGGCTCATGGAAAGATGTTTGTCCAGACCGATCTCTTTTAGGAACTCCAAAGATGCGGACTTGATCTCTTCTTTTGTTCTTCCGGAAAAAACCCTTAAGAGTAAAGCGATCATTCCTTTTGTGATCGCTGAATCACTATCCGCCTGGATAAACAATTTACCTTCTTTTTCTTCCGGGACAACCCAAACCCTAGACTGGCAGCCTGGGACCAATCTATCTTCCGTTTTCAATTCGGGAGCTAAAACTGGAAGCTCGTCCCCTATCTCGATCAGCATTTGGTATCTTTCTTCCCAGTCAGCTGCTTCCGAGAACTCGGCGATAATTTCTTTTTGAACTTCTTCCAGAGTCGGCATTTTTTTCCCCAGGCTATTTTTTCTAGGCTAAAAACCGTGGTTTCCTCGGAAACAAAATAATTTGGATGCGAACATTCTCTTATTTTAAACGATTCTTCACATATTTGATCAGGTAGAAAATCCCCGCGGCAATCAAAGCTAAAGGAATAATATAGATCAAAGAAAGTATCAGTTTTAGCCCAATACTTGCCAGATCGATAAACGCATCCCCAAAACTAGGAACTTCTATCGCTTTCGGCTTTTTAGGACCGTACATATGAATGCTGATCTTTGCCCAATTGACACGATCCATAATTTTCCACTTTTCGAATTCAGCCGAGTCGGCAGAGTCCTCGGATTGCCCCAATAGTTCTTCGATCTCCGCTGCATTTTTTGGCGTGGATCTGTTGCCAAGTTCCGTTCTTCTTGCTATCCTGATCTTCTCTCTTTTGGCATGGATCTGTTCTAATGTATAATTTTCGGTATGATCTTCTACTTGGATATTTTCGGAAGTGAGGGTACCTATCTTCTCCAATTCCATTAAAACTTGATATAGGTCGGAAGACTTTACATGAATGACCGCAGTCATACTTGGCTCTGTATCTCCTCCCCAATTCTGAAGACTTTCACTTTGAACGAATCCATACTTGCCTGAAAGTTCCAACAGGAATTTCCGAGCTGAGATAAAATCCTTGGTTTCGAAATTTAGATCTACTTTATACTCTAGAAGTCGACCTATCTTCAGGTTTCCGATCTTAGGAGTGGCAAAGGTTTTTATCTGGTCCTCGGGTGTTTCTTCCCTTTCTCCCGCTTTGCCGGTAAGTTTTTTCTCGGCTTCTTGCATCGGTTGTTCATCTGCAGAAGGCATAGGTGCCGCCGCGGATCTAGAACGTAAGTCCGAAAGTTCTTCTGATTGTTTTTTCGAATTTTCGGCCTTGCAGACGAAAAGTAAGGATACGATTAAGATTGATGTTAAAAAGCGAAACATTCATTTCTCCTAAAAATCCTATACGTCCCGAATCGAACCTCGGACATATTTAGGGAACTTTCTATTAGAAACAAATGGATCGCTTTTTATTCCTTCGATTTTTATCGAATGTTTGGCCGAAATACTTTTAGGTTCATTTATAGGATCGGCGCAAAGATCACACCCAATTTATCAACTTCGTCTCCACTTCTTCCATGAAATCCGACAATCCCCCAACCGTTAGGCGCTGCGTATGTAGTGCAGGAAGATGTAGTGGATCCGCCTGTAAGGGATCTTGCTAAGTTGGTATGGAATTGTGCGTAAAATATACGGGTGTGACCGTTTTTTTGACCGCTACAAAGTTTTACCTGGTCTAAGTATTCCCCGGACCCGAGTGTCAAAGTTTGTAAACTTCCTCCTGTTCCGCCGTGGTTTAAAACCGTTCCATTCGTTAATTGTAAAGAAACCGCATCTACTCTGGACCCGGATCTCAGACTTAACTTGGATACACTGGGAGAAGATGGTAGAGAATTGACATCGTTGAATGCAGTTCCGTGCGGCCCACCGAATGTATCGCTAAATACAAGGTTTCGTAAAAGTGAATAATTGAACGTAGAAGAAACTGCGTAATGATCTGAAAGCATAGCTCCCGTAACAGGATGTACGAATCTTTGCTCTTCAATCAAATAAGAACTAGGAGATAAGGAAATATAGGAATTCCCACGATAGAAAATTTTATCCACAACTTCACAACTAGCGCTAGTTCGATGACCATCACAATCAGTCAAAGCATCCGCTCCTTGTGTTGGATAAGATCCCCCTCTTATCAATTGGATCCAAACGTCGGTGAATCCATGATTGATAAATTCTCTGATATTGTCTCCTGATCTGGTGTATCTTGTATTTGTATCTCCCATCACAATTACCGCATTACCTGCGGAATTAGATTCTATAAAATTCAAAATTTGTAATACATTCGATCTTCTTGCAGCTAGATCCGGTTCTTCCGTGCTTGCGTTTGTATGTAAATTATATACGTCCAAAAACACTCCCGGGGTTATCGTATGCCTTGCCAATGTAAAACCTTTAGGCGTAAGACAATCGGTTCCGTTACAAGCGTCCCAATCCACTCTTTCAAAATCTGAAAATGGAAAATATGAGAGAGTATTCAAACCGTCACCTATCCCCATTCCTCCGCTTGTGGCGGATCTATAAGGATGCACATCGTTTGCATAGAGACTTGCGTGATAATTAAAATCTTCCTGGACTTGGACCAGATCGAATGGTGTCATCAAAGGTCCTATATAAGGAGTATTCTCACTCGGATTCGAACTGGAAAAAGGTTCCAATAATCCAGCCACATTATAAGCGAGCAGAGAGAATGTTCCGGTTCCATTCACAGTATTAATCACTGTAAGGTCCGAATAGTTTGCGCCAATTTTCGTTTGGTCCGGTTTCTGGATCAATCCCAGTAAACTTTCCGTGTTTATGACCTTTTCCCCGTTACAATTGAATAGGAACCATAAGATCCCTAACAAGAGGGGAATCCTCTTTTTGCCTTGTTCGATTTTCATTTCGATTCTCCGTTTTTTGATATCGAACGGGTAGTATAAATATAAGTATTATATTTTAATTAGAACTATCTTATATGGTCATTTTTTTTATTAGCGAACTCTTTTACCGGTTCCCGATTCCAAAATCCGAAACCATTCCTCTCTTTCTAACTGAACTTGAAATGTTTTAGCCGCTGATCTAATACGATCTATTTCATTGGTCCCTAAAATAGGGACCAATTGTGCAGGATGAAAGAGATACCAAGAAAATAATACCGCATCCATAGTTGTTCCCTTTTCCTTTGCCAGTTCTTCCAATGTTTTATATAAAACAATTTCCTGTTCCGTTTTAGGTTGGAAAACCCGACCGCCGGCAGTCGGAGACCAGATCATCGGTTTAATTCTTAACTCTTGGGCCTGATCAAATACTCCATTCACCAAAGGATCAGAATAAAATGGATGGAATTCCACTTGGTTCGTAACTAAAGGAAAATTCAATCTGGATTGTAAAAGTGAAAATTGAGAAGGAGTAAAATTCGAAACTCCGAAATATAGAACTTTCCCGCTTTCCTTCAAAGTATTGAAGGCCGTCGAAACCTCATCCGCATTCATAAGCGGATCGGGCCTATGGATCAAAAACAGATCTATTTTATCTACATTCAATTTTTTTAATGCATTTTCCGCGGAGTGGATCAGATATTCGCAGGATGTATCGTAATATTTTATCGAAATCCCGGGGCGGTTCGGGCCTGGAAGTTGTATCCCTGCCTTAGTGACTATCTTGATCTTTTCTTTTAGGCTGGGTTTAGACCTCAATACTTCGCCGAATTTTTCTTCGTTTCCATATTCTCCGTACAGGTCCGCATGATCAAATGTGTCTATTCCCGATTCCAGACAAACTTCTATCTTTTCCAAGATCCGATCAGTATTACAACCTTTCGGATCCATATGTAATCTCCAACAACCGTAAACCAGACTGGAAAGACCCGGACCCGCCTTGTATTTATCTTCTTTCTCCGGCATAATACTCATGATATACCTATTTTAGTAGAAGCCGACGAGGCAAGACGGAAATGAAAAGACTTGCCTTTCCGTTCTATAGTTTTATAAAAGTTTTCATTCTCTAACGGGAGAGCTTACATGAAAACAAATACAATTTCCCGATCCGGCAAATCCTCCATTAAGAAAGTTTCCCCTAACAAAACTAAGCCGAAAGGTGTAGGCCGGGTAGAAAGATCTTTTTTCCCGGGAAAGGAACTCCCTAGAATTTACGGCCCGGGTGACACAAACGCTTTAGAGCCCGGATTTTTACCCGCATGGATCTCTAAAAATAAAAAATCCATCGAGGCCGATCTATTAGAATACGGCGCAGTCTTATTCAGAGGTTTTCAAATCTCTTCCCCCCAAGAATTCGAAGACGTTGCTCTTAGCTTGGATAAAAATCTGAAGACTGACTACTTGGGAACTTCTCCCAGAAATAAAGTCACTCAGTTTGTTCATACTGCAAGCGAACTTCCTCCTCATTATCCGATCATGCAACATGCGGAGATGAGCTTCTTAGACAAACCTCCCCGTAAATTAATGTTCTTCTGCGCCGTTGCACCAAAAGAACATGGAGAAACTCCGATTGCCGACCTCAGAAAAATTTACGAAGACCTCGATCCGGACCTTTTAAAAAAGTTCGAATCTAAAGGAGTCAAATACATCCGTAAATACGACGGGCCGAACGCCTCTCGATATAATCTTTGGAAAACAAAACGTTGGGACGAAATGTTCTCGACCAAAGAAAAAAAACAAGTGGAGAAGATCGCAGCACAACAAAGATTCCAAGTAGAATGGCTACCTGAAGACGGATTAAAACTTACAAATAAGCAGGTCGCGGTGCGCAAACACCCTATTACAAAAACTAAAGCTTGGCATAATCATAGCCAGGTATTCCACCAAGACGCGGCCAGATTAGAATATGCAAAAATCCTAAAGCAACAAGGCAATATCCGAAGCCTGATCCTAGCCGGAGTCCTGTATGTTCTCACGTTCTTAAAGAAGAAGTTAGTGGAACCCAAAGACCAGGACACGAATGTGATCTTCGGAGACGATTCCGAGATCAGCGTTTCCGAGATCGGCAAGGTAAGCCAAACATTCTGGAAACATTTGTCCATATTCTCCTGGCAAAAGGGAGACGTTCTTTTGATAGACAATTATTCCGTTTCCCACGGAAGATTACCATTCTCCGGACCAAGGGAAATTTTAGTCACCTGGACGGATTAAAATATAATTTAAAAAATCATAAAATATTAAACAGCAGCGGATTCGAGCCCTGCTGTAGGTAAATACATGCAAGATTACGATTTAGTCAGATTGAATTTCAGTCAGGGAGGGCTCTTTGTCCTGAATATCTGCCTGGGACTTATCATGTACGGGGTCTCCTTAGAATTGACCCTAGCCGATTTTACAAATTTGAGAAAACAACCCAAAGCGGCAATTGTTGGCCTGTTTTCTCAATTGGTTTTATTGCCTGCAATCACGGTAGGATTACTATATATTTTAAAACCGCATCCCGGTTTGGCGCTCGGAATGATCTTAGTGGCAGCATGTCCCGGCGGGAATATGTCCAATTTTATCAGCCTTCTCGCAAAAGGAAATGTTCCTCTTTCTATTTCATTAACCGCAACTACAACGGTTCTTGCCTGGTTCTTTACTCCATTTAACTTTTTCTTTTGGGGAAAATTATATTCTCCCGCCGCGGACAGACTAAAAGAGATCAGCTTAAATCCTATAGACGTATTTCTTTCTATTTTCCTAATATTGGTTTTACCTTTAATTTTAGGCGCTCTTACAAATCGTTTTTTTCCAAGGATCGCTTCTTCTTTAAAAAAACCGATGAGGATCGGATCCACAATTCTACTCGGAGTTTTTATACTCATCGCATTCGTGGGTAACTGGAAGTCATTTGTAGAATTCGGACCTGTTTTGTTTTGGCTAGTCCTTCTTCATAACGGCTCCGCGTTGACGGTGGGATACCTTGCCTCTTGGATTGCAGGTCTTGCTCATAAAGAAAGAAAAACAATCTCTTTAGAAACGGGACTCCAAAACTCTGGATTAGGCCTTATCTTAATTTTTACATTCTTCCAGGGAATAGGATCTATGGCTCTCATCGCTGCTTGGTGGGGAGTATGGCATTTGATTAGCGGGCTTTTATTAGCCGCTATCTGGGGAAGAGAAAAAACAACCTGAGATTTTCGTACACGTATGAGCGAGAAAAGTTCACCGACTATTTCTTTCTGGTTCGAATTTGCGAGCACCTATTCTTATTTAACTGTGGGAAGGATCAGATCCTTGGCAGAAAAAGAAGGTATCCGGATCGAATGGAAACCTTTTCTGTTAGGTCCCATCTTTAAGGACCAAGGGATGTCCGATTCTCCTTTTAATCTCTATCCTACTAAAGGAAAATACATGTGGAAGGATCTGGAAAGAAGATCCGCAAAATATGGACTTCCTTTTCGAAAGCCGGATATTTTTCCTCAAAATGGATTAAAGGCCGCCAGGATAACGATCGCGAATCTGGACAAACCCTGGGTGTACGATTTTATATTAGAAACATATAAAGTGGAATTTTCTAAAAAACAGGACATCTCTGAATCTTTCGTTCTTTTTCAGATATTAAGATCATTAGGCCAAACCCCTGAGAGCATAATCGCCTCTTCCGAATCGGATGAAAACAAAAACAAACTCAGGGAAAATACGGAGCAAGCCAGAAAACTCGGGATTTTCGGAGCTCCTAGCTTTATTGCAAACGGAGAATTATTTTGGGGAGATGATCGTTTAGAAGATGCGATCGAATTCCTAAAAAACGGATCTTAAACGATCTTCATACTAGTTAGAGATACCGAACTCTGGATGATATCGTTATAAAAACGGATCTCTTCTTTGCCATCCGCTAATGCCAAAGCATATAACATAGGAAAATAATGTTCCGGAGTTGGGATGGCAATCTGCACTGCAGTTCCTAATTTTTGATAATTTGCGAGGCTCTTCCAATCTCTCTTTTGGATCAGGTCTTTGAAAGTTTCGTTAGCATCCAATGCCCAGTCGTGCGCTTTATCCTGATTTTTCCAATCGTAGAGACGCAAATTATGGACCAAGTCCCCACTGCCTAAAACCAGAACGCCCTGTTCTCGGAGTTTTGACAAAGACTTTGCAAATTCATAATGCCATTCTCCCGATTTAGTAGCGTCCAAGCTCAACTGGACCACAGGAATATTTGCCTTTGGATACATGTTCCTAAGAACGCTCCAAGTCCCATGATCTAGTCCCCAAGAATCGTCTTGGATCACTTGTGCATCTTTGGATCTGGAAAGTTCTTCCGCAAGTTTTGGATCGCCAGGAGCAGAATATTGTACATCGAATAATTCCTGAGGGAATCCATAAAAATCGTGAATTGTAGGAGGAAATTGATTTGAGGTTACGTAGGTTCCCTTAGTAAACCAATGAGCGGAAATACTTAGAATTGCTTTAGGTTCCGGAAAATCCTTAGTGGATTCCGCCCATGTGTCGGCTAACGGGTTCGGTCCAAGAGCGTTCATTGGACTCCCATGACCTACGAAGAATACTGGTAATTTTTGCATGATCTTTCCTTCCCCTCGTTTATCCTTTAAGAGTTCTTTTAGTCCGATCGCGCCGAATAAAATTCCGCTTGTCGCTAGCAAAAATTCCTTTCGGCCGATCTTTTTCATATTTAAAACATTGTGTTTTCGTTTTTAGGATTTTCCGGAATTTCCTGAATCACATCCCAATGCTCAACTATCTTGTCCTTTTCGACCCTGAAGATATCGACTACCGCCAATCCCCTGGAGGTCTTGTCCAATTTCAGGTGAGAATGGACGACTACCATATTTCCATCGACTAAGGCCCTTTTGATCTCAAAGGAAGTGTCCGGCATATGTTTGAAAAAACCATCGAACGCTTCTTTAAAAGCTTCTTTGCCTGTACCAATGCTAGGGTTATGTTGTCTATAATCATCGCTGAGATATAGGTCCGCTGCTTCCCTATACTTACGATCGACTAAGGCATTTTTAAAGTAGTCTAAGACTAACTTCTTATTTTTTTCCTCTTGTGCGAAATTTCCGCAGCTAAGAAGACTCACAACGGCTAACGAGAGCGCTGCTAATTTTTTCATTTTAAGTTCCTACCTGATTTGGTAAAAGATACTTTTTAGACAACTTGTAATCAAAAAAATTACAAGTTTTTTGATATTTCGTTCGAAATCCGGAATTATTTTCCTTTGTAAAGTTCGAAAACCTTAGGCCTGATCTTGGATTTGGAAAAATGTTGGTTCGAAGCAGCTTTACCTTTTCGTAATTTTTTCTGTTCTTCGGGAGGAAGGGCCGCGATCTTCTGGCATTCTACCGAGCAACAATTATCGAATTTTTCCGCACAAGATTCGCATTGAATGAATAGAATATGACAGGCAGGGTTTGCGCAATTGATATGCCTTGCGGATTTTTGATCGCATTGGTGGCATTCGCTTAGGATCTCTTCTCCGACGGTTTCCTGGAGCCTAGCGTCGAATACGAAATTTTTCCCCTTAAACTTGGATTCCAGTCCCTTCTCTTTAATTTCGGATGCGTAAGAGATAATTCCTCCGTGTAACTGATACACATTCTGGAATCCGTGATGTTTCAGATAAGCAGAGGCCTTTTCGCACCGGATCCCTCCTGTACAATACATTACGATTTCCTTATCCTTTTTATCTTGCAGAAGGTCTACAATCAGAGGTAATTCCTCTCGAAATGTATCGGCTTGCGGAAGTAATGCTCCCTCGAAATGTCCGATCTCCGATTCATAATGATTTCGAACGTCCACCACAACCGTATCGGAGGATTCCAACTTTTTATTAAATTCTTCTGCGCTTAAATGAGTTCCTACATTGGTTACGTCGAAAGCATCATCCGCCAAACCGTCTGCAACGATCTTGTTACGAACTCGTATATCTAATTTTAAGAATGAATAAGACTTTTGTTCCACTGCGATCTTGAATGGAACATCTTTGAATTCTTTTCTCGCGTCTACGGAATCCCTGAACTTTTGAAAATTGAATTCAGGCACGGATAACTGAGCGTTGATCCCTTCTCTAGCGATATAGATCCTTCCGAGTACACCTAAGGACTCCCATTCTCTGTATAGTTCGTTACGGAGAAGGGTCGGATCCTCTAAGATCACATATCTATAAAAGGAAATAGTAATACGTTGAAAATTTTCGGCCTCAATCCTCTTTCTGAGAATATCCTTACTATAAATATTATGAAGGGGTTTATGTTTCATACGAGAGCAGTTCTTTCCTAAAAAATAGGATTTGTTGGACCTCCTAACTGGCAAGCCCAAAAACCGAATTTTGGAACATGACATTTATCCCCCTATAATGCTTGCCCTCCCCCTCTATCAAAAATAAATTTTGTCGCATGCCCAAGCCCAAATCGACTGCTCAAAAGAAATCATTAGGCGGAGAAAATTCCAAGGCGGAAAATGTAATCCAAGAAGTCCGAGAACTTTCCGACCCAAAAGCGGTAGAAATACTCTCCCGATTTTTTAAAACGGGAAAGGGGCAATATGGAGAAGGTGACCTCTTTCTTGGTGTAAAGGTCCCACCTTTGAGAAAAATTTCAAAATCATACAAAGGCCTTCCCTTATCCGAACTACAAAAGATCGTAAAGTCGAAATACCACGAAGAAAGGCTCCTAGGTTTTTTTATACTATGTGAGAAGTTCCAAAAAACTCCGGAAGAAGATCGTAAAGAATTACATCTATTCTATTTAAAAAACTTAAAATATGTGAACAATTGGGATATCGTAGACTTAAGCTCCAGAGATTTGATCGGAGATTATCTTTTGGACAAGAATCGGGATCTCTTATACAAGCTTGTTAAATCGAATAGTTTATGGGAAAGAAGGATAGCGATCATATCGACTTATGCTTTTATCCGCAATGGAGACTTTAAAGATACCTTAAAGATCTCTGAATTACTCCTAACGGACAAAGAGGATCTTATCCATAAGGCTGTAGGTTGGATGCTAAGAGAAGTCGGCAACCGAAGTCTCAAGCCTGAGACGGACTTTTTGGACAAACATGCTCATAAGATGCCCAGAACGATGCTTAGATATGCGATCGAAAAATTTCCAACTAAGTTAAAGTCGAAATATATGAAGGCCGGCAAGGAATAAAAGATCTTTAATGCTATGCCGCCAAAGCTGCTTTGAATTCATGGAAGAAACGATATCTGAGCCTAAATCTTTCCTTTATGTTTAAATAGGACTATTCAATAAAGATCCAAGCTCTTAGCCAGACAGGCACAATCGTAGGGATAACGTAAAAATTTATACGAATATCCCAGGAGCAATCTTTGAAACCCAAAAAAACATTCCATGAACTCGGACTATCCGAGGACGTCTTAAACGCAGTATCCGATCTAGGATTTACGGAACCTTCTTCCATTCAATCCGAATCTATCCCACTTATCCTTTCCGGAAGAGACGTAATCGGTCATTCCCGTACCGGAACAGGTAAAACCGCAGCATTTGCAATTCCAAGTTTAGAAATATTGGAAGAAGGAGAACAATCTCCACAAGTATTAGTGCTTTGTCCCACCAGAGAATTGGTGGTCCAAGTCGCGGAAGAATTCAGAAAATTAGGAAAATATAAAGAAGATTTCCAAGTAGCTGCAATCTACGGTGGGGACGATATCACCAAACAATTCAAGGCATTAAAGAGAAAACCACAAGTGATCGTCGGAACTCCAGGACGGACCATGGATCATATGGACAGAAAGACCTTGGTTCTAAGCGGGATCAAAATGGTGATCCTAGACGAAGCAGACGAAATGTTGGACATGGGTTTTTTAGAGGATATGGAGATCATCCTCGCAAAAGTCCCTGAAGAAAGACAGACCATTCTATTCTCCGCTACTCTTTCCGCAAAGGTAATGGGAATTACCAAAAAGTTCCAAAATTCCCCTAAGATCGTAGACGTCACCGGAGGAAAAGCAGACAGACCTAAGATCCGACAGATCTATTTTGAAATGAGAGAAGGACTCAAACCAGAGGCTCTGATCCGTCTTTTAGAATTCCACACTCCAAAAGCTTCATTAGTATTTTGTAATACTAAAGTCAGAGTGGACGAACTTGTAGAATTTCTGAAATCCAAGGGAATATTCTCAGAAGGATTGCACGGAGATCTTTCCCAAAATCAAAGGAACAAGGTAATGTCCGGATTTCGCTCCGGACTGGTTACAGTTCTTGTAGCAACCGACGTTGCAGGAAGAGGAATCGACGTAAGCGACGTAGAAGCAGTATTCAATTACGATATTCCAAGAGATTCTGAAGACTATGTTCACCGTATCGGCAGAACAGGAAGAGCCGGAAGAAAAGGATTAGCACTCAGTTTTGTTTCCAATAGAGAATTCAAAACATTGCGTAAGATAAAAGAGGATCATGAATTCGAAATGGAACTCGGAAAAGTTCCCGATATTTCAGAACTGACCGAAAAGAAATTTTTAGAATATTCCAATATTGTAAAAGAAGTTTCGGAAGAAGGAGATGTTTCCGAATATTCCAAACTTGTGAAGAAACTTACCTCGGAAGGAATTCCTGCAGAACGTTTAGCGGCTGCACTCTTCAAGTTAGCTCTTGCGGATAAGTCCGAAAAATTCGACTCAAGCCTACGTTTCGACCAGGACCAAAAGGGTTTCCGGGAAAAAGAAAGTTCTTCCCGCAACGACCGCAATGATAGACGTTTTGGTGGAAAATCCAATCAAAAAGGAAAACGGGACCATAAGGATAAAAACCGAAACTCCAATCGATTCCATCGTGGAGGCAGCGGAGGCGGTAAAAAAGGTTCTGGCTCCGGTTCCGGCGGCCCTTCTCGAAAAAAGGTAAAACATTAATTTTTAAATTTTCACAACAGACCCTAGATTTGTCCGGGGTCTCTATAAAATGGAAATTCTATCCTGGAAATAGGTATCCTGAATTGTACCGAATTCCAAAAAGGAGTCAAAATGGAATTTGCAATCGTATTACTCACAGGACTTCTCATAGGTTTTGGCCTGGCTTTTTTCTTGGCCAAAGCTCTTTATTCCAAAGAGTCTGGGATCAATCCAAGTGAGCATGAAAAATTAAAATTAGAAAGAGCGGGACTTCTTACTTCCGAACAAAGATCCAAGGAAAGGATCTTACAGTTAGAAAAAGAGTTCAAAGAGAATTCCGAAAAGACAGAAAAAGCGATCGGCTATTACCAAGCCATGAAAAAGGAATCCGATCTTTTAAAGGAAAGATTGGAGAACCAAAAAAAGGAATTCGAAGAACTTATGTCCAAGCTGGATGAAAAGTTCAAACATGCGGCCAACCAGGCACTCTTGGATAATTCCCAAAAATTCAACCAGCAAACCCACGAAAAGATGACCGATCTACTCCGTCCTTTTAAGGAAGAAATAGAAAAGTTCGGGATCAAAGTAGAACTATCTCATAAAGAGCATAAGGACGATACGGCAAACCTAAAGGCTCAGATCAATAATCTATTAGAAATGAATAAAACACTTTCGGAAGACGCTAAAAGTTTAGCATCCGCTCTGAAAGGGAACTCCAAAACCCAAGGAGATTGGGGAGAAGGGATCCTCGAAAATATACTTCAAAATAGCGGCTTAGTGAAAGGAAGAGAATACACCGCACAAGAATCCGTACAAACAGAAGACGGAAGATTAAGGCCTGATATAGTAGTCAAACTTCCTTCCGGAAAATCGATCGTCATAGACTCCAAGGTTTCCTTGACTGCCTACGTGGAATATGCTTCCGCCGAAACGGAAGAAGTAAAAAAGGCTGCTTTACAAAGGCACCTCAAAAGTTTGTATGAACATGTCTCAGGATTATATAAAAAAAATTACCAATCTTTATATGGGATAGAATCCCTGGACTTTGTGCTGATGTTCCTACCGGTGGAACCTTCTTATTACGAAGCTGTTCGAACAGATCCTAAATTTTTAGAAGATGCATACGCTAAAAATATACTAATCGTTACTCCTTCTACCTTAATGGTTTCCTTAAAGATGGTGGCAAATCTTTGGAGAAAGGAAAAACAAAACAAGAATTCGGAACAGATTGCAGAGGAATCCGGCAAGATGTACGACAAGATCGTAGAGATCGTTACCGCATTAGAAGTCCTTGGCAAATCCATAGATAAATCTAAGGACAATTACGACGCGGTGCTTGGAAAATTAAAATCGGGCAGAGGAAATCTTTTGGGAAGAGCGGAGAATATTCGTAAACTAGGGGCAAAAGTCCGTAAGTCGCTAGATTCAACTTCGGAGGATTCCCAAGATGATGCGGAAGAAACTTTGTTTTTGAATGGAGAATGATCTAAAAATTTAAGCTAGATCCGGACCGGGCTGCACTTTTACTGTAGAAGAATAAATTTGCTCAGTGCAACGTTTTAAGTATAGATTCGCAGCCCTGTCTCCGGAGTAAATCCTCAAGGCCTCCCTGAAAGACTCTCCCGAATCCAAATACTTCCCATAATGAAAAAGTTCCACTCCCCTTTCAAAATTACTTTTGGATTTAAGAAAGGCATCTCTTTCCGTTTTGCTTAAATGATCTCCCAGTTCATAGATCGCTCTATGAGTCTCCTTTCCTCTAAATTTAAGTTGGTCCAATTTACGAAGTAAGAACTTTTCCGGAGACTTCAATTTGGAGTAAGTATCTTCGCTGATCAATATGCTAGAACCGTAATACTTATTTAAAGCTTCCAATTTAGAAGCAAGATGGACAGCATCCGAGATCACAGTGCTTTCCATACGATCTCCGGAACCTACAAGCCCCATCATCAAAGAGCCGGTATGTATCCCGATCCCGACTCCTATTGCACGATTTCCTTGGTCCATTCTTCTCTGGTTATACTCTAAAATACGATTTTGCATGGATATAGCGGCATTCACCGCATCGTCAGAACTTTCAGGAAATAGAGCCATGATCGCATCCCCAAAATACTTATCCACAAAGCCGCGATTGGAATGAATAAGAGGTTCCATCTCCGAAATATAAGAATTTAATAATTCAAAACTTTCCTTGGAATCCAGACTTTCCGAAATTTCGGTAAAGGAACGAATATCCGCGAACAGGATGGTCATTTCCTTTTTGATCTGGTCCCCAGGTCTCATATCCTCCAGCTTTCCTTTTCCTAAAAATTCCAAAAAGCTGATAGGAACGAATCTGCTATAAGTCTCGTTCAAACGTTGCAGGCGATCCGAAAGTTTTTCCTTCTCCCTATATAGATCCCTATATCTGGAAGAAAGGATGAATGTCTGAGTAAGAATTGCCACAAACAATCCGATCGGGATTATAAACCTTGCGAATATAATCTGTCTTGCCGCAAGTATATCGAATATTCCTGCCAGAATCAAAGCTAAGATCGCAAATCCGATAACGAGAGAATATTGTTCTTTGTGGATAATTGCCCGAAAAAGCACTACAATCGCAAATACCACACCGCCTAAAAAGACGAATTGAAAATAAGGTACAGGTATAGAAGGGATGGGAAAAGGAAAGAGTGTGCTTAAAGAAAACGTAAAAGAGATCAGATAAAATAATAACATCCATTTTCTAGGAAAATATGCTGGAAAAGAATGTCTGAGAAAATGCAAACCTAAAGGTAAAGCAGCGTACATAGTGAGATATTCCAAATTCATCGAAAGCGGATAATCCGCCCAAGGAAAATAGAATTGGATCAATTTTTCCTCGGTCACAAACAAACGTAAAAATAAACAAAAGCAGAATAATGCGAAAACCAGAGGAGTACGATCCTGTCTACGTAGAAAGAAAAGACCGAGATGGTAAATGGTGGACATGAAAAAAAGTCCGGATAGAAAAAGATCCCAATCCCTGAGTATTAGAGTTTCTTTATAAAGCTCCCTCGCATCCCCAAAGCGAATATCAAACCAAAGCCCTGTCAACCTATGATGAAAATTAGAAATTTTGAAACTAATATCCACTTCCTTTGCGGGCTCGTCCCATTCATAGTATACCGGCCGATTGTCCGGAGCGCTTGTCTCAAAAGTGGTCCCCGGTTCTCCAGAACTACCTGCAGAAACACCATTGATCAAAATCTCAAAAGCAGTCGCTTGATGTTTGGAATAGATCGCTAAACGCCCATGTTTTTCCGGAAGAAGTATTTTTAATTTAAGAAGAGCATAACCCGTGCCTGGCCAAACTCCAGGGATTTTGCGAAATTCCGGAGACATTCTGGAATTTAGATCAGGTTGGAAAGTATTCGAAAAAAAAGACCAATCTCCCTGTAGATTCATAGTAGGGTTGGATCTATAATCCCAATTGGTTAAATCTAAGATCCCTTTTTGAGCGACCGGTGCATCTGCAGAAGAGCACGAAAGTAAGAAGATACAGAAAATTATAGAAAGTAAATATTGAAATCGGAAAGCTATAGGCTCAGGATCCATTGTTTTAATCGCTCATTGGTCTACAAAAACGACGACTTTGTCAAGATAATATGAATTTCCTTTTTTTTCTTTACCCTTTTCGGCAGAAAAACTAACGTAATTCAAATGTTTCGAAACCGTTTCAAAATATCCGTAATTCTCTTAACCTTGTTTTGTATCTTAATGAACTGCGGAGATAGTTTAAGAGGTAAGCCAACTCCGGCAATCCCGGAACTGGCAGGATTTTATGTAAATGAAAGATCCAAAGAATGGTTTAAAGACGGAAAGATCAAAATACAAACTCTTTGGATCAGGCGTACTGCAAAAGGAGAAATGGAATTCTCACACAATATATTGATTAGGCTCCAATTCAGCATCAGTGAGAACAGAGAAGAATTAAAAGTTAAATCCGGAAAACTATTAACTAGCGACAGAGAACTTTTATTTTTCGAAACCAACGCAAAAGAATTCCATCGCAATTATCACGGCCCAAAAACAAAAGATCCTAAAAGCTGGGCAATCCGTTCCTTCGGACCTTTCATGAAGGTAAAAGATTTCAGCAAATTAATAGGAGAAGGAACCGGAAGATCCGCTGAACTTTCTCAAGACAAAAACTCTATCGTATTTTCCAACGGAGAAGTTTACAGAAGGATAGGCAATCCCCTCTTAGGGAGAATCTCCATCAATTTAGGAAAATTCAAAAAGACCATAGATAATGAGATTGCGGGAGTGGTATTATTTCCTTTGGATGCGGAAGCATTCCCCCAAACGGAAGGAAGGCAAAACTTCTTCGCGTTATTTTCCACTACGGATTCTCTAGCAGTAGGAACTCCGATCAAGATCGCTGAATTTCCCGGCCAGATCCAGGAAGTTTTCGAACATGTGGCTGTAGTCGAATTGAACAAGACAAAACCAGGGATTTCTGCTCCAATAATCCAAAACTTCTCTTCCGTACTTCTAGACGGAATTGTGGATACTAAAACAATCTCTCAAAAAGAAAGTACTGACGAGTTAATCCGAAGATTAAAACAGGATCCGAATGTTTCCAAAGAGGAACTGATCCGGGAACTGGAAAAACTCAAGAACAAAGAGTAATTCCCGCGCAAGTGTCGGTCGATCCTGGGATCCTTTAAAAAAGGCCCTAAAATACTTTTCCGGACTATTTCCGGGAAAGTATTTGTAGTCCACCAACCATTTCTTTTCTTTTCCCTCCTAAAATGGAAAAGAAGTCTTCATCAAAATCTTCCACTACTTTGACCGCTTGTTTTAGGACTTTCTGCCCCTCCGAAGTGGTCTTTACTAATTTCGCACGAGTATCAGTCTCATGAGAGATACGTTTTACTAACTTCTTAGATTCAAGAGTTCTAAGTACGGTAGAAGTAGTCATAGGATCCGTTTTAGCTCTGTCCGCAATCTTGATCTGGGTTGTCTCTTCTTCGTGGAGTTCCAACCAATGTGTTACGGCCAAAAGAACGAATTGAGCATGGGTCAGATCCAGAGGTTCTAAAACCTTTCGGATCTCTCTTTGCCAAAGATTCGTAACCTGCCATAATAAAAATCCGGGACTATCGTCGGATCTATCGTACCTGAATATTTTGTCCTTCGACACTTATGCCCATCCTTTCCGAAATCAGGCCGAAATCTTTCGGTCCGATTTCCAAAAATCCGAAACGAAACGGAAAACCCCAGGACTTTTTATTTGGAATAAAATCCAAAAATGGGACCAAAGGTAAAATATCCGCTTCTTCCGCATGATAGTATGTAACGTTCCTTCGAAACGGACAAAAATCAGGACTCATTTGAAAAGAATACACCGAATCATCCACAATGCGTCCAATCGAAGTGAATTTTTTATATGGAGCTTTTTCTCCGAAATTTTCTTTAGAAGAATAAACCAAGACCCAATCCCCTTTTTTCATTCTAGCTAAAGGAGCCTTTTTACCGTGACAAGCTTGAATAATTCCTTGGGACATTCCGATAAGAGAATGTTCCTTTGAGGCAACTACGATCCAATATCGACTCATCTTACTCCTTCCCGGACCAGTTCGGCAAACCTACTGATCTCTTTCTCCATCCCTTTTGCCTGCTCTTCTCCTAAGATTTTTTTCCAGAGAAATCCTAATGGCCCGGAAATGCTTAGCTCAACTTTGATCTCTGTCCCTTCTTGGCTGGGCTTAAAGAAATGTATAAATTTCATCTTTGCTCCCGGAAGACTGGTTACATCTCCGAATACGAAAGGTTTTTCAGATTCTGTGATCAAAACCTTACAAGCAAATCCTCCCTTTGGCTTCAGAACAAATTCTTTACCGACGGAGACTTCTCCTTCTATCTTAGTCCACTCGATATCTGAATCCCATTTGGACCAATTGGAAACGTCTGATCTGGCCTCCCAAAGTGATTTTGCGTCGATTCCTTTTACAGTTGTTTTATACTCATACTTCCACATCTTATTCCTCCAGATAATAAGCACACTTACTATCTGAATCCCTTATATAATAAGTGCACATATTATGCAAGCAATTTAATAAGCACACTTATTATATAAGGGAATAAAAAAACGCCCCTCAAAAGAGGGGCGCTCCTATTTTACTAGATAGAAACTGGCTTCTTATTGATTACTTTTTGCGTTGGAAGCCATTTTTAAGTAATAACCGTTAGTATCATACCAGGTCTGTCCCAGGTATAATGCATTGGTTGCTTCTAAATGGTCCACACCGGTGGTAAGGATCCCATAAGAAGGACCACCTTTCCAGGTTCCCCATCTTTGAGAATCATCCGGAACCACTCCGTCATTCCAAATACTTTGTCCATAGAAAGGAGCTCCGATGGAACAAATAGGTGCAATCAATCCCATCGCAGGGTGTTGGATCAGATCGTTTCCGATCATATATGATCCATAAGAAAAATACTTAACTCCGGAAGCGTTTGGAACGTTTGCATTGAAAGTGGTAGCTCCGCTTACTGTAAGAAGTTTTAATGCAGCAACAACGTTTTGGCTGGATTGTCCATAAACTACTCCGACCAATGCATTAATAACGGTTCCAACATAAGGAAGAGCCCAACTTGGGATCACAGCTTCTATCACGCTTGCAACAGGACTTCCTTTGTGAGGTGTGTTGATCGTGGTAAGAGTTGCTACTTTACTTGCAAAACTAAGATTCGAAACAAGATAACGAGCGTCTAATCCACCCTGAGAGTGTCCAAGGATATGGACTTTTCCGGTGTAGTTATTTGCTGCCATTGCAGTTTGGATTGCTGTTTTCAACTGAGAAGCTCTAGATGCGGAAGAGTTCGTAGCGGTGACTGTAGGAGTAAGAACAGTGGCCCCTTGGGATTGAAGATAAGCTGCGTTTCCGCCCCAATAGTCAACAATACCAGTAGATTTACCCCAACCGAAAATACCATGAGTCAATACGATCGGATAAGCTCCTGCGAGAGGTTTAGTAGAAGAACCTCCACCAGATGCGCTCACTGCTCCCGCTGCTAGGAATAGAACCCCAGCTACCATTAACTTTGCTCTTTTTAACATTCTCCTTAACCCTCTTCTTTTAAACTATTCTCTCTACGGATCTCACTTCCCGGGCTTTGCCTCTTTAGGAAGGAGTTCTATTTATATATAACAAGCATTCGACTTAAGTTTTTAATTTCGAACGTTCGCTATTTGAACCTTTGTCCACCTCTTCTGTGTCATCGGCCCACAAAGTTGATTATAGAACAGCGTTAAATTGTCAATTGAGAAAATAAGGGAATTATAAGTGAAAAGGAAAAAATAATCTTAAATCGATCGTTCAATCAAAAATAAAATAAAAGAATATTCTAAAATTCTAATGTGTTTTATACCATTTGGTGTAGTCAATGCACTGTAGCATTTGATACAAAGCCTTAAAACAAAACTAGATCACTCTCTATGAGCATAAAAAAGGCCCGCGATTGCGAGCCTTCTTCTTTGATTAGATTAGCAGAAACGACTATTTAGCTGCGCGCTTTCTTGCGTTTGCATCCAAATGTCTTTTGCGAAGACGCATACTCTGAGGAGTTACTTCCAGAAGTTCGTCGTCGTCCAAGAACTCGATGTTCTGCTCTAAGCTGAACTTGCGAGGAGGAACAAGTCTAATTGCTTCGTCCGCCCCAGAAGATCTTACGTTGGTCAATTTTTTCTCTTTTACAGGGTTCACTTCCAAGTCGTTGTCTCTGGAGTGGATACCTATGATCATTCCTGGATATACTGGAGTTTGAGGATCGATGAGTAATTCTCCTCTTTCCTGGATTTTCCAAAGTGCATATCCTGTGGTTTCCCCGGAGTCCATGGAGATGAGCGCACCGTTCTTTCTTCCAGGAATTTCTCCTTTATAGGTGTCGAATCTAAGGAATCGGCTGGATGCCACTCCTTCTCCCTTGGTTTCTGTGACAAAAAAACCTCTGAATCCGATAATACCTCTGGTAGGGATCACGAATTCTACTCTGGTCATTCCGGACGGATGAGCATCCATTAACTGAAGCTCTCCCTTTCTGCGGTTTAACTCTGCAATAATACTTCCGGTGAACTGGTCCGGTAAATCCATTACTAGATACTCATAAGGCTCCAGTTTTTCTCCGTTTTCTCCCTTCTTGATGATTACCTCGGGGCGGGAAACTTGAAGCTCGAAACCTTCTCTTCTCATGGTTTCGATGAGTACGGAAAGATGCAATTCTCCTCGGCCTAAAACCTTGAAGCGGTCTTTATCTTCCGTTTCTTCCAAACGCATTGCTACGTTTGTTTCTAATTCTCTGTCCAGACGTTCGCGGATATTTCTGGTAGTTACGTACTTACCTTCTTTACTCGCAAAAGGAGAATTGTTTACCATAAAATACATGGATACGGTTGGTTCTTCTACTTCGATTGCAGGCATTGGAGCTGCTTTACCAGGTTCACAAACTGTGTCCCCGATAAATACATCGGGTAGTCCTGCGATAGAAACGATATCTCCAGCTTCTGCCTCTTCGATCTCGTTCCTTTTGAGTCCTTCGAAGTTATAAAGTTTAGTGATCTTTAAAACTTGGGTTTCGTCCCTGCCATTTGGCTTAGGGGAAACTTGGATTACGCTCATTCCTTTTTGGAGTTTACCGTTATAGATCTTACCGATCGCGATACGACCTACGTAATCGTTATAATCCAAAGAAGTAACTTGGAATTGTAGAGGCGCCTCTATATTCGCTTTAACAGGAGGTACATGAGAAAGTACAGTATCTAAAAGTGGATCCAAATTGGTTCCGGGAGCATCTTCTAATTTGCTTACTGCCCAACCTTGTTTTGCAGAAGCGTAAACGATAGGAAAATCCAATTGTTCATTGGTAGCTCCTAAATCGCTGAATAGGTCGAAAACCATATCGACTACAGCATCAGGACGAGCTCCATCTCTATCAATTTTATTGATAACTAAAATAGGTCTATGTCCTAATTGTAAGGACTTACCTAATACGAATCTGGTTTGAGGCATGGGTCCGTCGAATGCGTCTACAAGAAGAAGACAGGAATCGGCTGTGGAAAGTACTCGCTCCACCTCTCCTCCAAAGTCCGCGTGACCTGGGGTATCTACTACATTGATACGTGTGCCTTTATAAACAACTGCTGTGTTTTTGGCCTTTATCGTGATCCCTTTTTCTTTTTCGAGATCATTACTATCCATGATTCTTTCACCGTCTTCTTTTGCGGTAACTGCGCCTGTTTGGCGTAAAATACCGTCTAGAAGGGTTGTTTTACCGTGGTCAACGTGTGCGATAATGGCGATATTGCGGATTTCCATGCTATGACCAAAATTTACGTAAGGGCCAGGGTGACAAGGTGGAATTTTAGGAAATTCTTTTCAATGGGATGAAAAAGAACGCATTAAATCGCTATTAATAACCGGTTTTAAACGATCCTAGGATTCTTAATGTTCCGGCAACGGGATCCTTTCAGTCTCCCCTGGCACATGTGCAAATCGATCTTCTTTCCAATCCAATTTTGCTTGTTCAATTCTTTCTAAAGAACTGGATACAAAGTTCCAATACATATGCCTTGGAGTAGAAAGCGGAGTTCCGCCAAGTAGAACAATGCGCGAAGTTTCTTCTGCTCTGAATTTGAC
This sequence comes from Leptospira licerasiae serovar Varillal str. VAR 010, assembly GCF_000244755.1. Taxonomy (NCBI): domain Bacteria; kingdom Pseudomonadati; phylum Spirochaetota; class Leptospiria; order Leptospirales; family Leptospiraceae; genus Leptospira; species Leptospira licerasiae. The sequence continues at coordinate 339,562 of NZ_AHOO02000011.1, forward strand.
CGCTCCGCCCTTTGGATAAATTGCCATATCCCCGATGGAGACTATCTTTCCTTCTGCGTCTGCTTTACCTCTGGCAACATAAATGCCTGCTTCTTGTTCGGATGGGACAGGCAGCTCTACTTCTGCACCGGCCTCCACCTCTAGATCAGCATAGAATAAAGGAGAATATACTTTTACTGGAGAAACTTCCCCCATAAAAGAACCTGCAATTAGTCTGAGCTCCCAACCTCCACCGCTGACTGTGGGCAATTCTTCTCTTTCATGATGGAAAAATTCAGGAGAAGTTTCTTCGAATTCTTTGGGGAGTGCCACCCAGGTTTGGATCCCTTCTAAAATATTAAATTCAGGATCCAGTTTGGATCTTTCGCTATGTACAATCCCGGAACCTGCGGTCATCCAATTCACTTCGAAAGGACGGATATCTTCTACCTTTCCGAGACTATCTCTATGAGTGATCACTCCGTCATAGAGATACGTGACTGTCGCCAAACCGATATGAGGATGAGGGCGGACTACAATTTCTGCCCCTGTCTTGATGGGAAGAGGACCCATATGGTCCAAAAAAACAAAAGGCCCCACCTGCCTGGCGTCGATCTGAGGAAGCACCCTTCGAACAAAAAAACCGTCTCCCAAATCTTTTTTCTTAGCGATCAGATATCTCATAATAGTATAGACTACTAGATCTGATTCCCAGCAATCTAAGCAAGATTTAAAACCCGAATAACGGAGCTGCTTTAGCGAAAGACAATCTTCTTCCTTGCAAATCGTACCCCAAAACCCTTGACACTGGCCTTGACCGATCAAAACTGGTCAAAACTCGAGAAACTAGGCCAGTAATCATGTTCGCGATCATCTCTGTCGGCAACCGACAATTCAAAGTCACTCAGGATCTTGAATTCCTGACTGAAAAAACCGGTAAAAATGCCGGTGATACCTTCGATGCTAAGGTTCTACTATTTGCCGAAAATAATAAGGTACATATTGGATCTCCGGAGCTCAAATCCGCTAAAGTCTCCCTGAAAGTATTGGAAGATGTAAAGGGAGAAAAAGTAAGAGGATACGTTTACAAAAAACGTAAAAACTCTCAGAGAACCTGGGGACACAGACAACAACTGCAAAAAGTTAAGGTAGTTTCTCTTTCGGCAGTTTGATCCGTATTAAGGTACTCCGAAAAGGAGAAGAAATCCTTGGTTTGGAATCCTCCGGGCACGCTTCTAAGATGCACGGATCCAAAGGACAAAATCTTCTCTGCGCCGCTGTCGGAGTACTCGTCCAAACTCTTTACTTGCATTTAAGCAAGAAAGGTTTAGCAGAAGAGGCGGTAATCGGAGACGGACTCTTGGACTTCAAGATCGTCTCCGGAAAAACAACCGATCCAGTGGTTCTTACAGGTTTCGATCTTGTAAAAAGCGGATTGGTCAACTTGAAGGAACAATATCCTTCGGAAATTGAACTCATAGGAGAATAAACATGGCACATAAGAAAGGTGGCGGTTCATCCAAAAACGGACGCGATTCCCAATCCAAACGTCTTGGTGTAAAACGTTTCGGAGGAGAGTTGGTTTTAGCGGGCAATATTCTTGTTCGTCAAAGAGGAACCAGACTGAATCCAGGAAGAAACGTGGGTGTAGGTAAAGATCACACACTTTACTCTCTCGTCGAAGGTCACGTTAAATTTGAGCAAGTTTCCAAAACTAAAATGCAAGTTTCCGTTTACCCGAAATAAGCATTAGATCTCAGATTTAGTGCGTGGAAAAAGAAAGGCCTTCCGGGGAGTTTTTCCTCGAGCCTTTCTTTTTTTATTTTTAGGGCCTTAAGTTCACATGGAAAAGTTTTTAGATGAAGTTTTGATCGAAGTTACCGCCGGACATGGTGGAGCCGGATCCATGCATTTCAGAAGAGAGAAATATGTGGAATTCGGAGGACCCGATGGCGGTGACGGAGGAATTGGCGGCAATATTATTATGCGCGCTAACCTTTCCATGGTTACCCTAGATCGTTATCTTACCAAAAGAAGATTTAGAGCACAAGATGGTTTTCCCGGAGAAGGTAACGAAAGATCCGGCAAAAAGGGAGAAGATCTGATTCTTTTTGTTCCATTGGGAACTCAAGTATTCGACGAAGAAAGCGGAGAACTACTTTACGATTTTGTAAAGGACGACGGAGAATTTCTGGTTGTCAAAGGAGGAAGAGGAGGAAAAGGAAACACCCATTTCAAATCTTCTACCCACCAAACTCCTAAATTTTCTCAACCTGGAGAAGATGGAGAATATAAACATCTACGTTTAAGCCTCAAACTTTTGGCAGACGTTGGAATTGTAGGACTTCCTAATGCAGGCAAGTCCACCCTACTTTCTAAAATTACGGAAGCCCACCCTAAGATCGCAGGATATGCATTCACTACTCTTGCTCCCAACCTAGGCGTTGTGAAAAGAAAGGGAGATATCTACCGCTATACTATGGCGGATATTCCCGGGATTATAGAAGGCGCGAGTAAAGGTGTGGGCCTTGGGCTTTCCTTTTTAAGACATATAGAAAGAGTAAAAGGTATATTATACGTTTTTGATGCAGCCGCATTAGATATTATAGAAGATTTCAAAATGCTCCAAGCAGAGTTGAGATCATATAATCCGGAACTTCTGAACCGACCACATTTGATCGTTTTAAATAAAATAGATATCTGGGAAGACCAGAGTTTTACGGAAGAATTACTCAAGTCAGTTTCTTCTTTGGGCAGAGTGATCCCCATTTCCGCTCAAAACGAGACCAACTTAGAAGAATTACTTTCCGTAATGGACTCCACATTCTTCCAAAAAGAACTGGAAGAATTACATTTTAACGAAGAAAAAAAAGAAGAACACCGGGAAGATTCGGATGAACAGAAATGATCTGAACGAGAGAATCAAAACATCCAACAAAATAGTAATTAAAATAGGTTCCGCAAGACTTTCAGGCTCCGAAGAGGAAGTGAACGATTTCCTTTTCAGTTTAGTTTCGGACATACGGCATTTAAGGGACCTTGGAAAACAAGTGATCCTAGTTTCCTCCGGAGCGATCGCGAGAGGGAGAAAACTTTTATCCACACTTCCGAATTCCGCCGAAGCCGGAGAATCTCTTCCGGAAAAGCAAGCTCTGGCTGCCATGGGCCAAAACCGCTTGGTGAACTTATACGATAGTTTTTTTTCCAAGGTAAATCTTCCGATCGCTCAGATACTTTTCGGTGTTCTCGATATGGAGAATCCGGAAGGATTTAAAAATCTGAAAAACACCTTCGGGCAACTTCTGAATTGGGGCATTTTACCGATCGTAAACGAGAACGACTCTGTCGCCACCGAAGAAGTAAAATTCGGAGATAACGACGTTCTTTCCGCGATAGTAAGTCTAATCGTAGAAGCGGATCTTCTGATCATACTCACAGGTGTGGAAGGCTTTTTGAAAGACGGGAAACTTCTCCCTTTCTTGGAAGAAGTAGGAAAGTCCGAACTTTCCCAAGCGGGAGGTCCGAGCGGTCCCGGTACCGGAGGAATGTATACAAAACTTAAGGCAGCTTCTATCTCCAGCGAGGCAGGAATTCCTTGCGGGATCATAGACGGGAATCTCAAAAATTGCGTGCGTGAGTTTATAGAAAAGAATACACTCGGGACATTGGTTGTCTCTAACGGTAAGAAGAAACATTTTACGGAGGATGAAATTAAATCCATTCTCCGAGCCAAACGTAACGGAGGCCAGGAATGATCCAAAGATCCGCAGAATCCATCTACGTGGACGAACTTTGTAAATCCGCGAAAGATGCTTATAGGCAAATTCGATCCATCAACACTTCCAAAAAGAATAAGGTTTTGGAAAAACTCAGCGAAGCTTTGATCTCCAGAAAATCCGAAATTTTAAAAGAGAATGCAAAAGACCTGGAAGCGGGAAAATCTAAAGGACTATCTTCCGCACTCTTAGACAGATTAACTTTGGACGAAAAAAGGATCCAAGGCCTCGCTAACGCAGTTTTAGAGATCAAAGCGCTTCCGGATCCTGTCGGAGAAACAGTAAGAGGGGCTACTCTTCCAAATGGAATTCGATTAAACACTAAAAGAGTTCCGCTGGGCGTAGTCATGGTGATCTACGAATCTAGGCCAAATGTTACCATCGATGTGGGAGCTTTATCTTTCAAATCGGGAAACGCCTGTATTTTGCGCGGAGGTTCGGAAGCGATCCACTCGAATACGATCCTCGCTAAAATTTTCCAAGATTGTTTAAAAGAAGAAGGTTTACCTTCCAATGCTGTAACCTTCGTAGATAGAACGGAGAGAGAATATATGATCCCTTTCCTGAAACAAACTTCTTATATAGATATAGTGGTTCCAAGAGGAGGAGAAGGTCTCATCCGTTTTGTTTCGGAAAATTCTTTGATCCCTGTGGTAAAACATGATAAGGGAGTGGTGAATCTTTATATAGATAAGTCCGCGGATCCTAAAAAAGTTTTACCGATTGCAGTAAATTCCAAAGTACAAAGACCCGGAGTTTGTAATGCTGCGGAAAACTTAATTATACATTCCGAATATCCTTATATTAAAGAACTTTTGGAAGAACTCGCATCAAAAGGTGTACAACTTCTTTTAGATCCGAGATCACTTGCCATTTTTCCAAAAGGACAAGCAGTCAAGGAAGAAGATTACTTAGAGGAATTTTTAGATCTAAGATTCTCCGTAAAAACTGTGGATAAGATAGAAGAAGCGATCGAATTCATAGAGTCAACCAGCTCGGGTCACACGGAAGCAATCGTAACGGAAGATCTAAGTGCGGCGAATTTTTTCAGCCGTTCCTTGGATTCCGCCGCGATCTTTGTGAATATCTCTACTCGTTTTCATGACGGAGGAGAATTCGGACTTGGGGCCGAAGTTGGAATTTCAACTGGAAAACTGCATGTAAGAGGTCCGATGGGATTAGTACATCTTACAACCACTACTACTTATGCGGAAGGAGAAGGACAGGTCCGAGGATAAGGGACCTTTTCCATCTCATGAACTCTTCCGGTCTGGTCGGAGTTTTTGGCGGGAGTTTTGACCCTCCTCATCTAGGTCATGCTGAAGTTGCGTCCAGCTTTTGGGAAAATTTTCCGAACGCGAAAGAACTTCTGATCGTTCCGAACCACACTTCTCCTTGGAAACTGAATAAAAAAACTTCGCCGGATATTATCTTAGATCTGGTTCGGACACAGTTCCGAAATTTTCCGAATACGAGAGTCTGGGATTGGGAGATCAAAAGGGACACTCCCAGTTACACAGAAGAAACTATTTTAGAACTTTTGAAAGTTCAACCTGGCGCAAAACTTTCCCTGTTGATCGGAGAGGACAATTATTCAGAATTCCATAGGTGGAAAAACTGGGAGAATATCCTGCACAATGTCTATTCTATTTTAGTTTTTAGAAGATTTTCAGAATCTATTCCTCCAAATAAGCACCTACAAAAGTTCCAAAATAAGATCGTGTTTTTACAAAACAGAATTATAGAAGCTGCTTCCGTAAATTTAAGAGAAGAACTTCCTAAATGTATTTTGGAAAATAGGAAACCGATTGCATTGTCGGATGAAGTATGGGATATCATACTTAAAAATAGATCTTACATTTGAACGACCGATCATACTTGCAGATGCTTCCAAACACTACTCCAGAACAGATTGAATTTTTTTCAAATATCGTTCCAAAAGAGATCACTAAAACTCGCTGGGAACATAGTCTTAAGGTAGCCGAGATCGCAGAAGAACTCGCAACTGTTCATTCTCCGAATGAAACTAAAGAAGCATATTTGGCAGGTGTAGTTCACGATATCACTAAACAAAAGACCAAAGAATTCCATCTGGAACTTTTCGCAAAATTAGGCGACTTAGAATCTCCCAAACTTCCGGAAGCGGCCTGGCATTCCAGATCCGCTGTATACTATCTGGAAACGGAATACGGTTTAAAAACAAGATCCGTTTTAGATGCGGTCAAACACCATACACTCGGCGGAGAGGATCTCAATCTTTTAGATCATATATTATATGCAGCCGATTTTTTAGGTTCCGAGTTTGCAGAAAGGCAAAAGGAATATTCGGAATGGAGAAACAAGGCCAAAGAGAATCTTTACTTTGCCGTTTTAAATAAGGCGATCCATACGATGCAAAACCTTTTGGATCACAAAAAGGAAATCCATAAAAGAACGATCTCTATGTATCATTTCGCCTTGGGAAAATTATCCAATTGACAGGGTTATTTTTTCTTTCTGAATGGAATCCGAGGCTTTGATTTGAGTCCTAACAAACCGATTCGACCTTTTAATCTTTTTCCATTATGGATCGCCGCAGGCTTTCTATTTTTGGCATTGTTATTTTTTCTATTCCGTAATTTCAGAAGGACGGGCCTGGACGAAAAGATCAGTTCAGGTAAGCCGATCCATATTCTTTTCCATGCGGTTGGGAACGATGATATATACGAATTCGGATTTTTAGCCACAATCTTTCCTTCCCAAGAAAGAGTAGCTTTATTCTTCTTTCATCCGATCACTACGTTCGAAGATCCGGAAGATACTTTAGAACAAATTAAATCCAAGGCTACGTCGGCAGTAAAAGATGCAGTCCAAGATATTTTAGGCTCCAAGCCCAATTACACCGTAAAAATAAACGCTTCTTCCTTTATTAAGATCGTGGATATCTTAGGCGGAGTGAATTTATACACAGATAATCGTACAAATAGGGTTTCTCCTTCTTACGTGAGAGAACCGGGTTTGTATTCTTATTCAGGCGAAGATGCTTACGATTATGTTTCCTATATGGATAAAAAGGAAACATTGGACTACTTGGATCGTATCAGCAGGCAAGAAAGTGCCGTTCTATCCATTTACGAAACTTTATACGAAAACAAAGAACTTCTGAATTCATTTTGGTCTGAAATGGTTTTCAGCTTGATAGATTCCGATTTTTCCAAAGAGGATTTTTACACTCTTCTTAAATTTGCGACTTCTCATAGACTCGCATTCGGGATCACTGAACTTCCCGGAGAGCCCGCATTAGATCCGAAGACTAGACGTTTGTTCTTAACTGCAGATCCAGCGAGGGCGTCAGTCGCCGTCCGAAAATTCCACAAAGACGTATCTGCCGAAATTTTTACAGACGGGGAATACGCCAGAACGGAAGTATTAAACGGGACGGATGTTGCCGGTCTTGCAAAAGACGTGAGAACTACTTTAGCGGATAAAAGGATCAAGGTCCTTTCTGTAGACAATGCCTGGACAAAAGATATCAAAAAAACTGTTATCTTAGATCGTTCCGGAAACACTGCAGTTGCGGATAAAATTTCGTCCATATTAGAAAAAACGAAAGTATATCATGTATTAAGAAAGGATCTAGGGCTGGACTCTACCGTGCTCTTAGGATCCGATATAGAGCCTAAAAAATAATTATGAGTCCTTCTCCCAAAAATACACCGGAAAACACGATGGAAATCCTGAAAACTATCTATAAGATCATGCAGGATAAAAAATGCGAAGAGATCGCGATCTTAAACCTGGAATCAGTACATTCATACTTAAGTTTCTTTCTGATCTGCACTGTGAACTCCGCTGTACAAGCAAACGCTGTGGCAAGAGAGATCAAAAAAGCATTAAAAAGTTTTAAATTACCTCATAAGGAAACGGACAAAACAGGAACATCCGCTTCCTCGGGGTGGACTTTATTGGACTACGGTGAATTTATAGTCCATATTATGACCCCGGAAAAAAGAGAATACTATAACCTGGACAGACTTTGGAGAGACGCAGAGAGAATAGAACTCTCTTAATCTTCCACCAATCTTGCTCGTAAACTAGGCCAGTCAGATACGGGAAGTTCGCAATGAAATCCTACGCAAACGTATGCTTTCACCCCTCCACCCGAATTTCTGTTCTTTAGAAGTAGGAATTTTTCTCCGTTCTCTTCTGCTTCCTTATCATTCGCCCAAACGAGTACCGTTTCAGGTAAGAATAACGAACCGACACCTTTCCAAAAGGGCAATAATTCTTCTTGGGAAGAATATACTACCGCAAGTTCTCTGCCTGGAGATTTCCTTAGCCATAAAGCGGAAAGCATATACGGATAACTCATCGGGTATGCTTCCAATTCAGGTTTAAAATAAGAGAAGATTGAGTCCGCATATTGCAAATATTTTTCCGAATCCACCACACCTAACTTGGAAAGCAGAACAAATGCTGTCGCAAAGGAACTATTGGCCGAGGGCTCCACTCCATCGTATCCATCTACAGTTCTTCTGAGCAATGCCTCTCCGTCTATACCGGAATCAAAGAATACTCCGGCAGGACTCCTGAAAAGTCGGATCGCTTCTTCAGTGTATCTGATCGAATTTTCCAAATATCTGAAACCTTTTCCGGCTTGGAATAGGTATAAAGAGGCCAAAACAAATTCAGCATAATCAGTGCTATATGCTAAAATTTTTGCTTCTCCTTCTCTAAATCTTCTGAGCAGCCTTCCGTCTTCTCTGATCAGGTTTTTTTCTAAGAACTTATATGTTTCTTCCGCTTCTCTTAATAGATCTCCGTCTCCGAATGCCATTGCCGCTTTCGTGAGTGCCTTGATGTATAAGCAGTTCCATGAGAATAGAATTTTATCGTCCCTAAGCGGTCTGATACGCGTAGAACGTTTTTCTAAAAGTTTTTTTCTGTTTCTGGAAACGATCTCTTCCAACTCGGAAGGTTCCAACCCATGCAATCTGGAAAAATTCATTCTGAACGATTCGTGCAGGATATTTTTCTCTTCGAAATTTCCCTTTTCAGTAATATTCCAAAATTCATCCAAGAGAGAAGAGTCTTGTCCGCAAACTTCCCTTACTTCCTCTTTTGTCCAAAGATAGAATAATCCCTCTTCTCCTTCCGAATCCGCGTCTTCCGCGCTTGCAATCCCACCGCCAGGCAATCTCATATCGCGATGGAGATATTCGATCACGTCGTAAGCATAGTCTTTATATTTTTCCTCGCCAACCGCTTGATAACATTCCACCAAGGCTTCCAAAAAGAGAGAATTATCGTATAACATCTTTTCGAAATGAGGGACTAACCAATGGTGATCCGTAGAATATCTACAAAGTCCTCCGCCGATCTGGTCGTAGATCCCACCCTTCTTCATCGCGGTTAATGTCTCTTCTACCATTTCAAGAGCCTTAGGTTCTCCGGTAGATTTATGATAACGTAGCAAAAAACTAAGTCCCATACTTGGTGGAAATTTATTTACAGAATTGGATTTGAAACCTGCGTATTCCGGATCGTACAATCTATCATATAATAGAAAACCGTTCTCGAATACTTCAGATCCCGGAGAAGATATGTCGGCTGTTCCAGCAAGAGCTCTAGTTTCTTCCGATTCTTTCAAGTGTTTGGTGAGATCTTCCGAAGCCTCGAGTAACTCTTCTTTTTTATCCTTCCATAATCCGGTTAAAATTCCTAAAACTTCGGTAAAACTTTTTCTACCATACTTAGGAACCGGAGGAAAATAAGTACCTCCTGTAATCGGTTTACCTTCAGGTGTTAAGAACATATTCAAAGGCCAACCGCCCTGCTGTCCCATAGCATGTAACGCATCCATATAGATACGATCCACATCCGGTCTTTCTTCCCGATCTACCTTAATGGAAACGTAATCCCTGTTTAAGACTTCTGCAGTCGTTTCATCCTCAAACGATTCCTTCTCCATTACATGGCACCAATGACAGGTAGCGTAACCTATGGATAAGAAGATCATTTTATTCTCGGATTTTGCCTTTACAAATGCCTCTTCGGACCAAGGAAACCAGTCGACTGGATTGGCGGAATGTTGGAGTAGATAAGGACTTTTTTCAGACGCGAGTCGGTTCAATTTTTTATCTGGAGTTTTCATCGATTTTAAGCTGTCTAGACTTTTACTTTAGATTTTTCGATTTGGCAAATTCTTCCGAACCAAAAACCATGCTCCGTAGGAAGACCAACGACACTATGCTTAGGCCTGCAAATATTCCTTCGTTAAGGAAATTTTATCTGCGACTCTTGCTTGTCGGAGCTTTCGGTCTTCCAGCATCCCAGTTCGCCCAAGAGTTAGACCCTTCCCTTCAAAATCGGCCTAGAGTTCTTAAAATCACTTTGAAAGAAGCTGTCAATTATGTCCTAGCGAATAATATCACAGTTAGAAACGCTGGGATGGAATTCGTGAAAGCGGATACTGCCGAGTTAAAAAATCTATCTCAATATGCATGGACGCTGGTCGGCGGTTTTTCGAAAACAAAAACTACTCTTCCTCTGAATAATAATAACGTTCTCTCCGGAACAAAGATCTCAAACGATCGGGTAAACGTAGGTATCCAAAAGAACTTCGAAACCCAGACTTATTTTAGTTTAGAGCTAAGCCATACTAGATTCGACTCGGACGCTTTCGAGACACAGGCGGCAGCTGCCAGATTGGGCTCAGTGGGTTCCTATTTAGCTGCCCCTCCTCAATACACGGATGCTCTGACTGTAACTCTAGGTCAGGAACTTTTAAAGTATTCTTTCGGGCAGACTGAAAAGGAAAAACAAAAAGTTTTAAAACAAAATGCAGTCGTTCGAAGAGACGAGCTTGTAGATATTCTTGCACAGCTTGTAGTAAAAACTCTGGTGGATTATTGGAGCTTAAGTGTTTACGATTCTCAGGTAGAGACATTCGATAGACTACAAAAGAATACCAAAAATATCCGGGATCTTACGGTCCGAAAACGTAATCTTGGCCTTTCCGAAGGATTCGAGGTCAATCAATGGAATAGCGCCCTCACTCAAACTGAAAATAGTTTAGAAAGAGCAAAACTTTCCAGGTCGGAAGCAGAACGGAATTTGATCCGAGTCTTGAACGTAGATCCAAGTTCTAAAATTTCCGGAATTACGGATCTTCAAGAAAAAGTTCCGAACGATATCAATCCTTCTAAAGATTACCAGTATGCCTTGGATCATAGGATCGATCTCAAAAATTTGATCCGCCAGAGACAGATTGCAGAGTTGGAACTGAAGATCAAAAATGCGGAGGATATGCCTTCTTTAAAGATTACAGGAAGTTATTCTACAAGAGGCCAGACATTCTTAAACCCGCAGACGAACTATGTAAACCCTGAAACCGGGATGATGTCTTTTAAGTATCCTGAAAAAACTTTAAACTTCGCTTTATCTTATCCTTTATTCGATACCGGTATCCAAACAGATATCAGAGACGCAAAACTCAAAGTCGATATCTTGGCGAAACAAGAAACCGAACTCAGAACTCTGATCAAAGAAGAGTTGGACAATAGATATTATGCGATCGTCGCGGGACAGGAACTTTTAGAAACCGCGAACACTCGTAAAGAAGAGGCCGAGAAGTTTTATAGAGGCGTCCAAGCGCGCTTCAATCAGGGAAGATTCACCGCAGTATTAGTAAAATCAGCCTTGGACGGTTTGATCCAAGCTGAGTTACAAGTTGCCCAAGCAAGGATCAACTTTAACGTAGACATCATTCGTTACGAATTGGCCAGAAACTCGGTTTTCGAGAAGTTCGGAGTAAATGTGGATGAGATCGTAGACACGATCATCAAAAACGAAGTGGAGAGAGCGCGACAAGCTACTCCTTCCACTAACTAATCTAAGACTATATTAAGCTTTTGGAATAGAGGGGATTTCCCATTGGATAGGCTCCCCTTCCAATGCTTTTAGGAATTCGATCAAATCCTTCTTATCCTGATCCGAAAGTTCGGCAGGTTTTAACATCGGATCATGTACCGCTTTGGAATGACCACCTTCCGCAAAATGGTTCACAGTATCTTCAATCGATCCGAAAACTCCATTGTGCATGAATGTTTTCTTTTTAGTAACATCTCTTAATGTAGGAGTTCTAACCTTATCCTTGATCCCTGCAAGACCGGTAGTATGTAATTCGGAATCGGAGAAGTTAGGGCCTTGGTGGCACTGTATACATTTTGCCTTGTTCTGGAAAACGTTCCAACCTCGGATCTGCGCAGGAGTGAGCGCAGTATCTTCCCCCATAACGAATTTATCAAAGTTAGAATTCTTGCTTACAATCGTCCTTTGGAAAGTAGAAAGAGCTAATACTATCCGCTCTCCTGAAATTTCAGGATCCCCGTAAGCCTTCTCAAAAAGTTCCTTATAACCTTGGATAGAAGAGATCCTTTGTACAAGCCTTGCTTCATTTTGGAACATTAGCTTAGAGTGAGTTTTGTCTTTTACAAGATCTTCCAACTCTTTTGCTTCCGGATCTTTGAACACATCTTTATACAACGCGACGTTAGTGAGAGAAGGAGCAGGATTATGGATCTTAGTGCGGGGGAAACCTTCGGATAAAGAAGGAGAATTATGGCAACTTGCGCAACTTACGTCTTGGTTGAAAGAAAGTCTGGAATCGAAATATAAAGTCTTACCCAGCTCCACCTTTTCCTGATTGAACGGGTTATTGCTCGGATGAATTACGTTTTTAACTACGAATCCTTCCAATTCAGGGATGGGCTTTTTTTCCTTACACGTAATCAATCCTAAGATCGAAAACAAGAATAGTATCAGGAAAAAAATACGCTTCATAATTCCTTATCCAGAATGCTCAAAAGAATGCCTCTGTCAATCTCCTAATCAGAACCCTTCTAAAAGTCGTCTGAGACCACTTCTCAAAGAAAATCGGAAACGATGTCACAATCATTGGCTCGGACGCGTCTTGACTTTAGGACCGGAGGCAAGTATGTCAAAGAAGAAGGTATTGATCATAGGCGGAGGTTATGCAGGGATTGCAGCGGCAAACAGACTAGCACGCAAAAATCCCGAGGTAGAAATTACCCTAATCACTGCAGAACCGATCTTTAGAGAAAAGATCAGGAACCACCAAGTAATCGCGGGTACCAAAGGAAAAGATTTCCAGATCCGAAATTTATTGAATCCTAAGATAAGACTCATCATCCAAAGAGTAGAAAAAATATTTCCGAAAGAAAACAAAGTTCTACTAAACGACGGGACTTATTTCGAATACGATTACCTGGGTTATACTGCGGGAATGAGAGCAGGAGATCCGGGAAGTAAAGGGATCAACTATTTTTCAATAGCAAGTTTCCAGGATTCAGAACGACTCAAAAAAGAGTTAAACAATTGCCCTGATGCAAGAGTTACAGTATTAGGCGGAGGGCTTTCAGGGATAGAAGTAGCAACTGAGCTTGCGGAAAATTATCCAAATGCAAAAATAACACTTTTGGATTCGGATAAGATCGGAAAAAACTTCTCTTCTGGCGCAGTTCTTTATATGAAAGAAGTCCTGAAAAATCTGAAAGTTGATCTGATCGAAGGGGAAAGAGGAGAATATCTATTGGAAGATAAGATCAAAACTTCCAGTGGAACACAGGTCCCTCACGATTATTGTGTGATCTCCGCCGGGCTTGTCGCCTCCGATCTAGGAAAAAACTCTGGGCTGGAGTCCAATAAGATCGGCCAGGTATATTTGAATGAATACATGCAAATTCCTGAATATTCGAATATTATAGGAGCTGGAGACGCAGTAAAACTCCCCGGAGAAGAGTATTCCTATCTGAGAATGGCCTGTGCCACAGCACTGCCGATGGGAATTTATATGGCGGAAAGGATCTCTAATCTTTTGGGAGAAAAATCAAAAATTGGCCAAAAACCTTTCGAATTAGCGTATGTTGGACGTTGTGTTAGTTTGGGGAGAAAAGAAGGACTCTTTCAATTCTTAAACTATGACGACAGTCCTAAAGAAAAATTTTGGACCGGAAGATTGGGAGCGTTCGTGAAAGAACTTATTTGTAAATTCACAGTCTTCTCATTTAAAGCCGAAAAATATTTCGATTTTTATGCGATTCCCCGACCTAAAGAAAAAACTTTAGTAAAAGAGAACGAAAGGTTAGCGACGGCAGAAAAATGAACACCCAAGAAAGGCTAGATCAATTTATAGAAAACAAAGGTTTGGTCTTTGGAATCGCCTATAAGATGACAGGTAGCGTGGTGGAAGCAGAGGATATAGTGCAGGAAACTTTTCTCCGATGGGAAAGATCCAAGGAAGAAAAGATCAGATCTCCAAAAGCATTCTTGTCCACAGTTGCGGCCAGACTATCCCTGGACTCCTTAAGGAAAGCAAAAAGAAAAAGGGAAACCTATATAGGTCCCTGGTTACCGGAGCCATTGGCTCCGGAGCCTATGGATGAAGAGCCGGATCAGGAAACATTGGATCTGGCATTTTTGCATCTATTAGAAAAATTGAATCCTATCGAGAGAGCGGTTTTCTTACTCAGAGAAAGTTTTGAGATGGATTACGATTCCATTTCCAAGGTAGTCGGTAAAAATCACGAGAATTGCAGGCAAATCCTAAAACGGGCTAAAGAATCACTAAAATCGGATCGCAAAAAGTATGACGCACCTTCCGAAAAAAGAAAAAAAATCTTCCGTGATTTTTTGTTGGCGTCGTCAAAAGGAAAGCCGGAACTACTTGTACCTTTTTTGAAGGAGGAAATAATCCTTTGGTCGGACGGCGGTGGAAAAGTAAATGCCGCAAGGATACCGATCATCGGAAAAGAAAGAGCTTCTCATTTCTATATTCGGACAGGAAGCAACAGACTGAAATTCAGTTTGGATTTCTATTTCGGAATGGTGAACGGAACGGAAACATTGATCGGCTATTACAATGACCAACCCGCATATCTACAAAGTTTCCTGATAGATGAAGACGGGATCTCTAAAATTTACTCGGTCTTAAATCCGGATAAATTGAAATCGATGGAGAACAAACATAAACTGATCGAAGAAGGATTGATCTTTCCTTTAGAGAACTTCTTATTATTCCCTCATACCTATCGCAAAAAAGTCGCAAAATGGTTAAACCCGGTGGCCAAATTAGTAAAATGGGCCATAGTAAGATAGTCGCTTCGCTCCTGAAACCCGCGGGACGGATTATAGTCGCTTCGCTCCTGAAACCCGTGGGACGGATTATAGTCGCTTCGCTCCTGAAATTTTTAGGATTACTACGAAAAACGATTAACATAGGATAATCCATTTATCCGCTGATCGATTTCTCCTTTCTTGACTTGGATCCTTCTTTAAGAGAAGATCCGAGTATGAAACGAACACTAACTGCAAGCCTGTTATTCGGTTTGTTACTCATTCAATGCAGTGGGGGAGAAAAGATGAAAACAGTTTTAGAAAATAAAAAGCTGTCACCAAAATTGCCCAGCGGATATTATACTTCTAAAATAGGAAAGATCGCCTATTGGATAGAAGGAAAAGGAAAGCCCGTCTTTTTACTCCATTCTGCAGGACATGATCATAACGATTTCGAATCCATTCTACCGAGTTTATCAGAAAAATATAAAGTGATTTCTCTGGATTGGCCGGGACACGGATTATCCGAGAATCCACAACCTACAACATCCGCTTCCGCCGTGGAGTATGCGGGAATATTGCCTGACTTGGTCTCACAATTGGCTCCGGAAGGTGCAACCTTTATAGGAAATTCACTCGGAGGATTCGCCTCAATGAATCTCGCCGTCCAAAGACCGGAACTGGTAAAAGGACTCGTGATAGTGGACTCCGGTGGATTAAACGATCCGGATTGGATCACAAAAAGTTTCGCAGGATTAAAATCCAAGGTTTGGTTTACGGGACTGGTTTGGAACGTATTCCCGAATCACTATATAAAGATCAGGAACAAATATACTGAATCTATTCTCGCCGGTATCAAAGAAAGGGAAAATGTGGAAGGTGCAAAAGAAGTGAATGCTTCTATCTGGAAAAGCTTTTTAGATGAAAGACATGACCTAAGAGAAAAAGTCTCCCAGATCCAAGCGCCAACATTGATCATATGGGGAGAATATGATCCTGTTATAGATCCGAAACTCGCGCTTAGGCTTCATGAAAAAGTAAAAGGATCCAAACTCGCCTACTTAAAAACGGGGCATGTACCTTTTGCGGAAAATCCAAAAGAATTCTTAAAAGTCACTCTGCCATTTCTGGATTCTTTATAAGAGCCAGTTCGGAACTTTAAGATTGCGACCTAACAATACTTGTTCCCTGCGTGGAACCTGCAACGCGGGTGATACGGTATTTTTGGATTTCCCCGGTAATTAGATTTGTAAAATTTCCATTTACGGACTTTCTTAATAGAAATCCGTAAACAGGAATTCTATGGATCAGAAAGAACATCCTTGGGAAAAAATTTATCAAACCGTGAATCGGATCTCCCCCATTCCAAAAGAAATCTGGAAAAAATCGGAAGCACTATATACGATCCGTAGATTAGAATACGGAGATTTTCTGATCAAACAAGGCATTCAACCCACTGAGTTTGCATTCGTATTCTCGGGCGTATTGAGAGAATATTATCTAACAGACCAAGGAAACGAATACATCAAAAGTTTCAATTTCCCTGGAGACTTCACAGGGTCTTATTTCGATCTACTTACGGAACAACCTTCTACTTGTAGTATTCGAGCGATCACCGATTGTGAACTAGCGGTCGCAAAATTCTCTGAATTCAGAAAACTTTTCTCTCAAGATATAGCTTGGGAAAGACTCGGAAGAATATTCGCAGAGAACTTATTCTTAAAAAAAGCAAGAAGAGAATACGAACTCTTAGCTTTAAGCGCAGAAGAAAGATACTATCTACTTTTACAATCCAGACCGGATATAGAAGAACTTATTCCGCAATATCATATTGCTTCTTATTTGGGGATCACACCTGTTTCCTTGAGTAGGATCCGAGCGAAGAGAAAATAAAAAAGGCGCCGGGGAAACCGACGCCTTCTTAAAGCTTTGCAATATTTGAAAATTCTTATTTTGCGGAAGCTGCTTCACGGATCACATAAGCTGCGATCTCGTTTTTCTGAATTTGAGTGGTTCCTTCGAAGATACAAAGGATTTTCGCGTCTCTCATCAGTTTTTCAACAGGATACTCTTTAGTGTAACCGTATCCGCCGAAGATTTGAACCGCGTCAGTAGCCGCTTTCATTGCAGTCTCAGAGCAATAAGCTTTTGCGATTGCAGAATATTTCGGAAGACGAGGATCCTCAGCATCAGACATACGAGCAGAAAGATAGCAGATCTGACGTGCAGTTTCTACACCGATAGACATATCCGCAAGCATGTGTTGAACAGCTTGGAAGCTGGAAATTTTAGAACCGAACTGCTCTCTTTGACGAGCGTATTTAGAAGCGTGATCTAAAGCAGCTTGAGCAACACCCACTCCCATAGCAGCGACGTATGGACGAGATGCGTTCAGAGTTTGAAGAGCGTATATGAACCCTAGATTTTCTTTTCCGATCATGTTAACTTCTTCGACTGCACAATCTTCGAAGATGATCTGGCGAGTATCGGATGCACGAATACCAAGTTTATCTTCTTTTTTACCAACGATCAGACCTGGGGTATCACGTTTAACGTAGAAACAGGAAACTCCGCGAGTTCCACGGCCTTTATCAGTGTAAGCAAAAACGGTATAAGCTCCGGCACTTCCACCGCCGGTGATCCACTGTTTAGTTCCGTTGATGACCCATTTGTCACCTTTTTTAACTGCAGTAGTGCTCATACCAGGAACGTCTGAACCTGCACCAGGCTCGGAAAGACAGAAAGAAACTCCGTATTCTCCGTCAACAACCGGTTGAAGCCATTTTTTCTTTTGTTCGTGGCTTGCACCTTTCATGATCGGAAGGATACCAAGACCGGTATAACCGAAACAAAGGCTGATTCCGAGACATCCTCTAGAAAGTTCTTCGGTTACCAAACACTGCTCTACTGAACCAAGACCCCATCCGCCGTATTCTTCGGGGATAGTGAGTCCATTGACCCCTAACTCGGTTCTCATTCTATTGATAAGTTCTTCTGGATGCTTATTTGCTTCGTCCCAATGGATAGCAACTTCGTGGGTGATCTCTTTCTTAACGAAAGAACGAATCGTGTCCCTAATCTCGATCTGCTGCTCAGTCAGTTCCTGATACATTTTTTCCCTTCTTGCGAGAGTTTCTAGTCCTAATTTTTCGCCATAGTCGAATCGATCAAGAAAAACATGGCTGATTAAACGTTCATTTTAGCCCTAATGGGACAGAATTCCGGGAAATCTCGTTATTTTCGCAGATTTTG
Source organism: Leptospira licerasiae serovar Varillal str. VAR 010 (assembly GCF_000244755.1). Taxonomy (NCBI): domain Bacteria; kingdom Pseudomonadati; phylum Spirochaetota; class Leptospiria; order Leptospirales; family Leptospiraceae; genus Leptospira; species Leptospira licerasiae. The sequence continues at coordinate 357,684 of NZ_AHOO02000011.1, forward strand.
GCGATCTGAAAGCATATAAAAAACAGAACGTTCGTTCTGTTAATGTCACGGCGAATCATTTTCAGGAAATAAATTGAGTAAACCATCGAGAAGCTTCCTGTCTGATAGATTGTATATCAGGTTTTATATCGGAAGCCCAGGCAATAATTCCATCAGGACGTATCAGTACGGAATTCAACCCTAACTGCTCTTTCGCTCTACCGGAAATGTATTTTATTCGGTCTCCGTATTCATTTGCAAAGGTTTTAAGGGAAGAATTCGAATCGAAATCGAGAAGTATTCCTTGGCCACCTTGCATAAGTTCGCTGGTCCTTCTACCATCCTCAAACTCGAAGTTCGGGACACTATAACCCACTAAAGGATGTGCATCGCCTAGATCGTAGTGCGCAAAAATTCCCCACACCCTAGCCGCCATATAAGTCGCCACATCCCGAGTTTCCATAAGATCTCTAAAAATCGAGTTTAATGCACGGGCCTCTGGGTTTGGCTTCATGATATGGACTTGAGCCCGCGACCAGTCCAGGACCTGTGCACCGATCGGATGTCGCTCCCTTTGATAACTATCTAATAAACCTTCCGGAGCTTTGTTATGGATGGTCGCGGCAAGTTTCCATCCGAGGTTCATCGCATCACCCAATCCAAGGTTCAGTCCTTGCCCTCCCAAAGGAGAATGAATATGAGCTGCATCTCCAGCTAAAAGAATTCGTCCATTAAGATAACTTGATACTTGTCTCGCTCTGTCCGTCCAAGTAGTTGCAAAATGAAGAGCACTGATAGTTACATCAGTGTTCGAGATACGACGCAGGACTTCCTGCACATGTTCCAATGTGATTTGTTTTTCAGAACTATGAAATGCACCTCGATCAAAATCCTGCATCACAATAAAACCCGGTTGAGACTGCAAATACATACCTCTTTCGGTCAGATTCCTTCCCGGCTTCAGTTTCTCCGGATCTGCCAGATCGATCTTCGTAGAATAGCCGGTAAACTCCGGTTCCGTACCTATAAATTCGAAACCTCCCAATTTGCGAACCGCGCTGCGAGCTCCATCACAACCCACAAGCCACTGTCCTTGAAAAGATTGGTCTACCGATTGAACGATTACCCCATCTTCAGTCTGAGAAAAGGAAGTTAATGCAAGACCGCGCTTAATTTCTACGCCTAAGGATACTGCACGAAGAGTAAGTATTGTTTCAATCTCTTCCATTACCGATATCAAATTGGTTTCGGTAGAACTTTTCAGCCGATGTTTCCATTGTGAAGTATCAATATTACCTTCGTGAAATGGAATACCAGCAAAATGCCCTACCTGGCGACGCGGACCTTGTTGCACTGCATTAGCGTGAGGATTTTTAAGATGTTTATGGATCTCAAGTTCGCCTAATAATCCTCTTCGATCGAAAGATTCGATGCTAGGAGCGGAAAGCCCCCGTATCCCAAAAGGAAGTTGTTTGAAAGGTGAATAAGGATTATCCGATTTTTCTAATATTAGAACGGAACATTTTGCAAGAGCGAGCTCGCATGCTAAAAAAAGTCCGACCGGGCCAGCCCCGGAAATAATAACATCATAATTGGGCTGGTTATGCTTCATTTATTCCATCCATTTTTCAAAACTCTGAACGTGAGAGTTAATACATCCTTGGGAGACGTCGAATTACATGCAAAGCTCACGCCTTCAAGGATCAGCTTTGCAACACACTCCGCTTCTATTTTACTCACACCGGAATCGTTTTGGATCTCTTTGGCTAAAGTATTTTCATAACGGGCCCATAACCCGCGTAGATAGGAAGTAAGTTCAGGCGAAGATCTGATGAGCTTTCCAAATCCGGAGAAAGTTTTTTTATCGGGCGGATTGAATAACTTGCTCGAAAAAAAATATCGATAGAGAGCATCCAGAATGGATTGCCCCTTCTTTCGTTCTTTAATCGCCTTCAAGATATCTGTATCTATCTCATCCTCAAGATCGAAAATGAGGGACTCTTTTGTCGGAAAATAATTAAAAAGTGTAGTAACGGCAACTTCCGCTTTTTCGGCTATTTCAGCAATTGTAACGGTATCGTATCCTTTCTCTATAAAAAGGTCACGAGCAATATCAGATATGAGTTTTCGAGTTTTGGCTTTTTTTATTTCCCGCAATCCCATCCGAAATCTCTCCTATGTGCGATCAGATTCGAGAATTACAAATCAAAAACCAATATCAAGTATAAAATTGTAGTTACTTCATTTTTATACTTGATGCAATAATATTGGAACGACAAAAAACAGCCCTTTAGGGGTAATTGGGCGACTTCTCGCTTTGCTCGAAACGCGCTGCTTCGGGCTTCGGTCTCTTCGAGACTAAACCCTGCGCATCGCTGTCGCGACGAAATGGGGATGTGACTTTGGTTGTGGGCCTTGGGTTGTAAAAGGGAGGCCCCACCCTACTCTGGGTGGGGGCCGGTGCGGTGGTACACGAATAATCGCCTTAGCACATTTCCCTCTGATTGGCGAGGATAATTTCTCCTTCACTTCCATGTTGGAATTCCAACATTGGAATCAATATTCAGAAATTTGTTTACTTCCACCAATATAGATGAATAAATATTTGTCTTAGCTAGTTTCATCTGGAGAGACTTCATGATTCAAAGTATCGTAGCGCCAATCGTTGCCGGAATAGCTGGGTTTATTTGCGCCTTTCTTTTTAGTGGTCCTCTCTATTTCGGCCTTTCAAAATTTCTAAATTTACCCACTCAGGAAGAAAAAAAGGATCTTGGGGTCCGAATATTTTTGAACTTCTGCGTTTTTGTGGCTACGGCATTTTCTCTCTCATTGATCTTACAATATATCAGTCTACAAAATAAAGCCCAAGGTCAATCCATCGCTTTCATTCTTTGGTTCGGGTTGATATTCACATCTAGTTCTATCGATGTAATCTGGAAAGGTAAACATCTGAAACTTTGGATCTTTGAGTCTATCTCTTCCCTTATCACAATCCAAGTTTTAATGTTTGTTCTATTACTATTTTATAAATGAAACAAGCTCGATTCTTTCTAACATTAGATTCTTCCGGTGCGTTAATCGTAGGATTATTCGTCCTTCTTTTCTCTTCTTTCCTCGCAAACTTAACCGGCTGGACCGAAAGTTTCACTCACATGGAAGGTTTTGCAAATTTAATATATGGTTCTTATTCCGGAACACTTCTATTACGTTTAAAAAAAGGAAATCTTCAGCGTGTATTTGTTTTCATACTAATTATAGCAAATTCATTTTGGGGTTTGCAATGTTTTGCACAAGCATGGAGATTAAAGGAAGATGCCACCAGCATCGGGACAGCGATACTATTACTTGAAGGTGTTTATTTAGTAGCGCTATCCTATTTTGAAGCGAGATTCGTTTTACCTCAATGTGTTTCTCGCTCTTCTCAAATATCAAAAAAATCTATTTAGTGGGAGCAGGAATACTTTGATGTCCTGGATGGATCTGAATTTTTGGGAATTTAGCTGCAACGGTTTGTAGCAAATCTAGACTCACTTTATTCCTTTCTATATCCTTAGTAAAATCTCCTGGAGTTACATTATTCAGCCAACCCCAGCTAGTATGACAAGTATCTCCAGTAATCAGCTGGACCCCGTTAGTAGATTTTATTAAAAATGCAATGCTACCTTCCGTATGTCCAGGAACCGAGACTACATAAAGAGATTGGTCACCGAAAAAATCTAGAAATCTAATTGGAGCAGCTTCTTTTCTAAAGAAGTTTAATTCGGAAAGAACAGTATCAGGTCCGAGTATCTTGTCCGTACTTCCTTGCACAAAAAGATGAAGGAATCGAGTATCCCCAGGTTCGTTCTGACCAGTATATACTGAAGTCCCAATTGGAAAATCTTGAGTACCCAAAATATGATCTAAATGCAAATGAGTAATAAAGATACCTTCTACTTTTTTTGGCTCTTTTTGCAGCCACTCTTTAATCGTTGTATGAATCTTCAAAGCTCCCAAATTCATCTGAGAAGCGACTATTCCGGAAACAGGCCATTCTTTTGTCTCCTTACGAAATACGTCCCCGAGCCCGGTATCCACCACATATCTTCCAAATTTAGGATGATCTATTACGTAAAAATAAATTTGAATCGGTTCCTGACCGGACTGCAAACCTGCAGTAATTGCTTTTTGATCCTTTAAATTGATCAGACCAGCACGTTCCGTTGCCCAGTCCGCTGCGATAATCTTTTTAAAAACAATCGGACCTTTATCTGAAGGATTGATATCTTTGATATCGACTGGAGTTCCTTTATTCACTAGAACAGAGCGATTGGAAGTAACTGCGCAAGCGGTTAAAATTCCGATCGCGACTAATAATATAATGATTCGTTGGATTTTCACGAAGAATAGACCTTATACCTTTAAGATAGTTCGAAAAGAATTCTGAATTCTAAATAATCTTTCAATTAAATTACTTTATCTTTTTTCAACTCTTCTATCTCTGAATCGCTATAGCCTAAAGACTTTAAGATTTCCTGATTATGCTCTCCGTGATCAGGCGGGTCCATCCTGTATGTCACCTTACTTTCCGAAAAAGGAAAAGGAGATCCGAATTGTATATAATCCCCGTATTGTTTATGTTTACGATCCAGGATCAGTCCTTTTTCTCGGAGCACCGGATCTTTAGAAACCTCGTCCAGGGTTTTGACAGGAGTAAGACAAGAATCAGGATTTTGGAATATAGGCTCCAGGTCTGCAAGAGTTTTAGAGGAGAAGTATTCAGTGAGGATTTTTTTCCATTCTGCAAAATGTGTTTCTGCGATCGGGGTTTTTTCCAAATGCACATCGAGCCCGGATTGTCTTAAGAATGTTTTAAAGAACATTTCTTCCAACGCGCCTAATGCTACCCAACGGCCTTCTTTAGTTTTGTAAGTGGAATAATTCGGGAGTTTTCCTGATAATAATTCGTTTCCACCTTCCGGATTTTTACCCGTTGCGGAATAGATCCCTCCATATAATGAGATAAATTGGAGAGAAGCTTCCATCATAGAGATTGCAATCTTTTGGCCTCGACCCGTTTTTTCCCGATAATACAGAGCCGCCAAAATTGAAGAAAGAGCAGTTAACGTTCCGCCTCCTATATCCGCCAATTGGAATCCCGGAGCCTGGGGATTTTTTCCGGTTTGGTCTAATACTCCCGATAGAGAAAGATAATTTAAGTCATGCCCAGCAAAGTCCTTATATGCGCCGGAATCTCCATATCCGTAAATCCCGCAATAGATCAGTCTAGGAAATTTTTCTTTTAGATCCTCGTAACCGAGTCCCATTTTAGAAAGTCCGTCCGGGCGAAATCCTTCCAACAATATATCAGCATCTTCTAATAGTTTAAATAATATCTCTTTGGATTTTTCCCTCTTAAGATTGAGTGTGATCGCTTTCTTATTTCTGTTCAACATCAGATACAAAGAAGGCGCACCGTTTTCTTTTTTGAACATCACTCTAGTTGCGTCCATTGCTCTCGGATTTTCTACCTTGATGATCTCGGCTCCCATATCTCCCAGATACATGGAGCATAACGGACCTGGTAGCAATAAGCTTAAATCTACTACCTTAACTCCTGAAAGTGGACCTTTGTTCATTTTTTTTTAATTCCCTGTATATAGTCTCTCTACTCCTGAAGCCCAAGCGGAGGACTAAAAACTTTGAACCTGTTTAGATCCGGAATGTAGGAAGAAAAGTGTTTTTTGTTTTAAAAAAACGGCGTTCAATCCGGCTCTTCTTCACTCAACTCTTTGCTAGTTTTTCCCCAACGCCATTTGGTATAATCTTCCGCCGTAGCAAAAGTATATCCTTCCGATCTCAATTTTTCTATGATAAACGGTAGGACTTCTTTGGTGGTTGGATGTGTATCGTGAAATAAGATCACAACACCTTGCCCTTCCGTTTTGGATACTGACGAGTTATAGATACGATCCATTTTCCTTCTGAATTTTTCGTTATCCGGATCTATCCTTGGTCCTTTTTCGTACCATTCTCCTTTTACCCATTCTTTGGAATCAGTGGAATCGAATTCTTTAGTCCACATGAATACGAGACCTTTACCTTGGAGCGCGGAACTTACTCTTTTCCGGACTGTTTCGTTACTAATTTTGATATAAGGTGAACCGAAGGGAGGCCTGATCCATATTAATTTTCCAGAATATTCTCCCAATTCATTCCGGTATAATTTTTGGTTTTCGGACAGTTGGCTCTCTATTCTTTTCGGGGACATGTACGCGAAATTCTGGTGACCAAGCGTGTGATTTCCGATTGTATGACCTTCTTCTTTCATACGGATCAGCACTGTTTTATATTTTCTGAAACTATTCCCTCTAGTGCTCGCCTTAGGCAACCAGGCGCCACATACAAAGAAGGTAGCTTTTACATTTTCTTTTTTGAGTATATCCAGTACGTCGTTAGTCCAATCGGAGGGACCGTCATCGAACGTTAGAAAAGCGGTTTTAGGAGGAAGGGGATCTCCTTCATAATATCCGATGGGGCCTTCTTTGTGATCGATTGGAATATGTATAGAAGTCCCGAAACTGGAACAGTAGATCAGGAACAATAAAGAAAAGGATAAGGCGGTCTTCATAAAACTCATACCATCCTATAAAGTTAAAAACTTTAAGCTTGGATCGGTTTGAATTTTTAGCTTATAGTCCGGCTACCCGGGCTTCAGGAGCGAAGCGACTATCCTCTTATAATTTAGACTCCGGGAGTAACGATCTCGGCCACAACTTTGCTTCAAGATCACTACCCTATTCGGTTTATTATTTATTACTTTATGACTTAGGCGAACATTTCGGCAGAGGTCAACCATACCCCTGCAAGTATCAAACCGATCCCTGTCCATTGGGTCCAGTTCAGTTCTTCCTTAAAAAATATCGCGGAAGCTACGAGTACTATAATAAATCCAGCAGATGTGAAGAGAGGGTATGCTAAGGATAATTTTAATCCGTTACCCAATACCCATCTATAACCTAATAACGCGATCCCGAAAGAAGCTAGTCCTGCAAAGAATACCGGATGTAAAAATGCTTTGATCAATCCTTCAATTCCGGAAGCAGTATTTGTTTTATCTCCTAATGAACTTGCCTTGATCAAAATGTTTGCCAAAGCATTGAAGAATAATGCGACTATGAAAATGATTATCACCGTTAATTTCATCTATCTCTCTCAAGAATTCGATTATTGTTTTCTTGTAATCTCCCCTTAGGAAGAGTGTATTATCCCTCTTTTGGGAATCGGTCGAAACTCCGAATTCCTGTCCATCGAAAGCAAAGGGAAAGAAATGGCAAGGGCAAATCTTGAATGGATAGAAAAACATTTAACTTCCGCGGGATCAAACTTTCTTACATCGATTCCGGCAATAAATCCTTGGAGCCGATACTGATAGCTCATGCTAACGGATTTTCTGCAGGTTGTTATTCTTATTTAATACATAAACTTTCCGAAACACATAGAGTTCTTGCTTTGGATTTTTGCGGTCATGGCGAATCGGAACCGAACATGGAATGGAATGATTGGTTTTTCTTTAGAGATCAAGTTTTGGCGCTCATTGAAAATGAAGGTTTGAAGAATGTTGTGGGAGTTGGGCATTCGTTAGGAGGAGCTAGTCTTCTTATTTCGTCTTATAAGAGACCTGATCACTTTCGAAAAATTTTTGCAATGGATCCGGTAGTCTTAAATCTTGCTTACCTTCTTCTTGCATTGGCTTTCGATACTCCGTTGGCAAAGGGTGCGATAAAAAGAAGAAGAGAATTTAAAGATCTAACACTGGTCAAAAAAGCGTTCAGAAAAACTCCCACCTTTGCAAATTGGTCCGACGAAGTTTTCGAAGATTATCTGAGTTCTTGTTTCAAGAAAGAAGGAGATAAATGGGTCTTATGTTGTCCTCCGGAATTAGAGGCTAAAATTTTCAACTCGGTCAGCTTTCTAAGTTTACTACAATATAGAAGGATTAAGACGGAAACTCATATCACAATCCCCAGAAAATACGAAGTATGTTCTCCTTCTGCCGCAAAAAGGATCATCAAAGGAAATCCGAATTCGAGCTTAGAGTTATGGGATGATATTTCCCACTTTTTTCCGTTTGAACGTCCTGAAAAAACCCTGGAAAGAATCATTCAAAAATTATAATCCGGTATTCGGAAAATGGAAGAATCTCAAATCGGAACACTATTCTATTTTGGGGCCAGGGTATTCCTTGCTCAGAAAGGACTAACCACAGATCCTCACTCTCACTATGCTGTTTCCATTTTGATCTCTTTAACTTCTAAGTTCAAAGTGATCGAAGAATCAGGCCTTGTGTTAGAATTCCAGGCAGTCGTATTAGCTCCGAATACATATCATACTCTTTCCGCGGAAAATTCGGATCTAATCGTTTTACAGATCGATCCTTACGGTATCGACTACGCTTCCATCGCAGCTCGGTTCGGAAGAAAGGGAATCTCAGAGATCCCTTTCGAAAACTTAGAACCCGTTCTTTCCAGATGCAAAAATCTATTTCATGAAAAAGTGAATTGCCATACAGCTAAAGAGCTTTTCGAAGATATTCTTACTTGTGTAGGTACTGAAAAACCTTCCAGAGTTTCTTTGGATCCAAGGGTCCTATCTGCAACGCTTAGAATGAAATCGGCTCTTCCCGGTTCCGTCTCCGTCCCGGAACTTGCAAAGGAAGCTGGGTTTTCCGAAACTAGGTTTATGCACGTTTTTAAATTACAAATGGGTTTACCCGTGCGGCAATACCAACTTTGGCTGAGACTTCACGAGGCGGCTAAACTTTTGAAAGAAGGTGGAAATCTTACGGAAGCGTCTCATGCTGCAGGTTTTGCAGACCAAGCACACCTAAGTCGGACTTTTAAAAGAATGTTCGGAGTACAACCTTCTAAGTTTTTAGGCGCAAACACGAACGTCGCTGTCCATTTTTGCGTTCAATAAATATTTAATATTCCAAAAAGAAGAGCGCCCGCTTAAGCTTGCGGGCGTTTGATTAAAGTAAAAGAGAATGTTAATGAGCAGTGCTGAAGTTTTTGAGTTTTCCTTGCGCCGCTAATTCTTTACGAACCGCTTCTTGCACATCTTTTCTATATCCCAATTCGAAGAAAACGTCCGCAATCACGAAGATAGGAGCGGATACTATCGCTTGGAATAAATTGTCGAACAATGCAGGACGGCTTTTTTCAAAGATAAAATGTCCGTAGAACTGAGCTCCCCAACCTACCAATTGAGCGACCGCAAAGATGCTCCATGCAGTGGTAGCTGTCAATGACAACGTAATGTATTGAGCCAGAAACATCAAAGATCCGAATACTACGGTAGTCGCAAGAGCGAAAATAAGATCCAAGGTGAAATAGTATGCAAGCACTACGATCCCGAATACTGTTGCAGCGGTTACGGTATAACCGAAAACATTAACTAACTCTAATCTATTAAGCACCAAAAATAAGGTGAAGGTGATGGTAGGAACTCCTAATACGTGGATCCACACGTTTCTTTTTTCTTGGTGGTACGCGGAATAGAAGGCCATTTCCTTAGCGAATTTCATGGATAAAACTCCTCACAATTTCAGATTCAGTATATACCCGAATCCTCGATTTCCGCTTGAACGAACCTGCCATTTTTAGAAAAAAAATCCGTTGCGTAATACCCGTTCGAAATAAACCATTGAGTCACTTTAAACCTTTTCAAACCAGGGATTTATGCCTTACATTAACTTAAAAGTAGCCGGACCTCTTACCAAAGAGCAAAAACAGCAGATATCTAAAGAATTCTCCGAAACTCTTGCAAAAGTAGCAGCAAAACCTCCCGAATCCACCTATATCGTGATCGATGAAGTTTCCAGAGAGAATTGGGCTGTAGGTGGAAAACTCTTAGAATAAAAATGGATACCATCTTTTTTGCGGCCTCCAAGCTCGCGGGGGCCTTCTTATTTCCGTTACCTGCTTCCTTACTTCTGCTGGTATTTTTTGCCCTCAGACTTCCCAAATTCAAACATAAGGTTTGGATTTTAGTCCCTACACTCCTCCTATGGATTGCCTCCACGGATAGTTTTTCCCAATGGCTGATCAAAGGCCTGGAAGAAAAACATCCTCCGGTCCGTATAGAAACTTTAGAAAATTCGGATGCGATTTTAGTTTTAGGCGGAGCCGTAGATAACTTGGCCTTATACGACGGGCAGGTGCAGTTGACTTCCGCAGCGGAACGAATGACTGACGCTGTGTTATTATTCCAAAAAAGAAAGGCTCCACGTATCGTTTTCACAGGAGGTTCCGGAAATTTATTCTTCCAAACCAGGAAAGAATCGGACTTTGCTCTTCAATTTTTTCAATCGTTCGGAGTTCCGGGCAAGGCAGTTTTTCTGGAGAATGAGAGCAGGAACACTAAAGAGAATGCGGAAAAAACGGCGGAACTTTTCCGTAAAAACAAATGGAAATCTGCGATCCTAATTACTTCCGCATTTCATATGGAAAGATCTTTGTTGGTATTTGCAAATACCGGAATTAAGATACATCCTTGGCCGACAGATTATAGGTCCAGGGTAAAAATACTGACCATAGACGATTTTATACCTTCTTCTCAAAGTTTAGAAAATACAAGTATCGCCTGGAAGGAAAGAATAGGCCTATTCGTTTACGGGTTGAGAGAGAGTATTTCCACTTTTCTTCCCCTCCGTATCAGATATCCTTGGTCTAAGGACTGGAATTAAATAGATATATGAACGTGAAATTTACCGTACTTGCGAGTATCATCGCACTTTCCTTAGGAACGATCGCATTTTTCTCTTCTAAAGAAACCTCTTATACTCTACTGGATGCTTCGGATTTAGCTGCGAATACCACAAAATACGAAGCGGACGATCTTTTAAGAGTAAGAGGATTCGTAAAATTAGGTTCATTAGTCCGCGAAGGAAAAACTGCCAAGTTTGTTCTCCAACTAAACGAAAAAGAAGTGCCTGTTTATTTTACAGGAGCTACATTATTACCTGACGCATTTAAAGAAGGTGCCAGGGCAAGAGTGGACGGAGTTTGGAAAAACGGAGTTCTAGTCGCCGATAAGGTAGAAGCGAAATGTGCATCCAAATACGAAGCAGGATATAAAGAAGAAGAACAATGAATGATTTAGGCGCAGTTTGTCTCATCTCCTCCTTCTCCATATTATTATTTTCCATTATCCAAACCAGTTACGGAATTTTTAAAAACGATTCCAGAGCGTTAGAATTAGGCCGTTACACTTTGATGGCTAATTTTGCCGTCATTCTGCTGGCTTTCATTGTGTTGGTTGTCCAACTTATGAGAACGGATCTATCCAACTATTATGTTGCGATGCATTCCAGTGAACATCTCCCGCTATTCTATAAAATAACATCGGTTTGGTCAGGATCTTCCGGTTCCCTTCTATTCTGGAATTTGCTGCTCTCCGGATTCACGTTCATAGTTCTTTGGCAAACAAAAGATCTTTTGAACGAAAGAATTCCGGTTATGCATCTCTCTTTGGCAGTGATCGCATGCTTCTTCTCTTTTTTGGCGATCTTTTTTCCGGACGCGCAACCTTTCCGCGAATTCCAGCCCGCCGCAGTCGCAGGTAGAGGACTAAATCCTCTTTTACAACATTGGGCGATGATCATTCATCCACCGATTTTATATATAGGTTATGTGAGTTTTGCAATTCCGTTCGCGATCGCCTCATCTGCTTTAATCACAGGACAATTGTCCGAGAATTGGTTTAGGTTTGTAAGAAGATGGAGTATCTTCTCCTGGTTCTTCCTCGGAACTGGAATACTCTTAGGTTCCAAATGGGCTTACGAAGAATTAGGCTGGGGCGGTTATTGGGCCTGGGACCCTGTTGAAAACGCAAGCTTAATGCCTTGGCTTTTATCCACTGCGTTCTTACATTCGATGATCATCCAAGAAAGAAGGGGAATGTTAAAATTTTGGAATATGCTTTTGATCATCCTAGCGTTCCATTTTTGTCTACTCGGCACTTGGATCACTCGAAGCGGAGTTTTAGAAGGTCCCCACTCTTTCTCTAAATCGAGTATCGGAACTCCATTTATCGTTTTTATAGGCGTAAGCTTCTTCTTCTATCTTGGGATCTTAATATACAGAAAAGACAAGCTCAAGCCGGAGAGAAACTTAGAAGCAATCACTTCCAAAGAGGGAAGTTTTTTACTGAACAATTTCCTTTTGGTGATCGCAACTCTTTCCATTCTATTAGGAGTATTCTCTCCTCTATTGTCCGGAGTAGAATATAAGGCGCCTTGGTTCAATTCCTGGGGAGTGCCTGCGGGAATTCTTCTCATTCTGCTTATGGGAGCCGCTCCGTTACTTGCTTGGAGAAAAGGCGCAGACCAAATATTTTTCACCACATTATTAAAACCGCTGATAGCAGGATTCATCGGAGCAGGGATCTATATTCTGTATTACAGAAATAACTTCTCCATCAGTGATTACAGTTTAGGCGATGTTTTGGGAGAAGTTTACAGTGTTCTTACGGTAGGACTCGGGATCTTTACCATAGCCGGGATCGTACAAGAGTATCACAACGGTATCCAAGCAAGAAGGTCAGCTATCCAGGGAGAAAATTATTTCCAAGCCGGCTTCAGAATGCTTCTTAAGAATAAAAGAAGATACGGCGGATATTTAGTTCACCTTTCTATGGTGATACTGTTCATCGGTCTGGCCGGAAACGCATTCAAACAAAACACATCGGTCAAATTTTTCTATTTTCTGAGATTTTCCCCGACAAACGAGCTTGTATATACAAGCGACGACACTGCGATCTTAGGAGATTATACGATTGGTGCAACCACTCTTAAGATCAAACCGATCGTAAACGGAGATCCGGAAGTGGGACTCAATCATAGAAACGTAATCGTTTCTCACGAGGCTACCTTCGAAGTAAAAAAACAACTAAAAAGTTTCGATACTATGGTGACTGAAAGAAGGTACTATCCCCAAATCTCTCACTTAAGCGGAGACTTCGAGACACATATTCCGACGAGTGAACCATCTATAGCTTCCACTCCTAAAGAAGATCTTTATATCCAATTGGGAGCGATAGAACACGCGGATCTTTCGGATGAAAATCCGGATCTACCGGGAATGTTCTTGGACTTCTTCTTTACGAGAGATCCAGCAATCAAGGCCGCAAAATATCTGAAATTCCCGAACCAGATCGTAGCAAATCTAGAAGTCTGGATCAATCCGATGGTAAAATTCATATGGGCAGGATCCTTAATGTTCTTCTTATCCGGACTATTGATCCTATTGCCAATAGGAGAAGATAAAAAGTGAAAATTTTGATCCCTTCTAATATATATAAGAAAATTCTAATTTCTCTTTTCGGATTCTTTATTTGGACGAGCGCAGCTTATGCCGATTCCACTTTTACAAATCTGACCGATCAGGAGCAGATCCGTACTTTTCATAATGTAACGGAAAGGATCCGATGTATTTGTATCCCTTCTATCGCGATCAAAAGTTGTTCCTTCAATAACTGTACCGTTTCCGCCAAACTCAAACTTTTCATAGAGAACAGAATCAGAGCTGGGGAGTCCGCAGATGTGATCGTAGACAAAATGATCCACGGTTTCGGCCAGGATGTGGTCTCGGATCCCATCATTGCAAAATTTATTGAAACGGGGAATCAGGGGATGGCGCAAGGAGTCATCATGGGTTTTGGTCCGGATATTCTGGCAAAGCCTGATTCTTCTTGGATCGATCTCAGCATCGCTGCCGCTGCAGCATTCGGGATATTATTGATCTATTTGTATTTAAAAAGAAGGACCGCTCCGAAAGCTGCAATCGCGACAGAATCGGGCAATCATTCCTCTTTCGACAAATATATCTCCGAAATAGAGGAGAAACAGAAATAATGGATTTTCTATTAATTTTCTTTTATATAGTTTTGGTCGCGATCATTTCAGCCCCTTTCGTTTACGTAAGCATGTTCGCAAAACATATCCCTTACAAAACGGATCCTAAAAGTTCCGAGTTATTTGATAGAAGGGATGTTCTTTTGGATAACTTAAAAGATCTGAAAATCGAATTCGATACGGGAAAATTAACCGAGACAGAATTCAAGTCCATCTCCTCCGGCTTGGTAAAAGAATTAGAAGAGCAGGACAAAAGGATCAGCCTAGGTGATGCAGGCTCAACCGTTCCTAAATCGGAAAACTCCGCCAAACCTCAACTTGGCGGAAAGTTCTGTCATAACTGTGGATTTAAAATAGAAATTTTCGGAGCTAAGTTCTGCCCTGAATGCGGGACAAAAATCCAGGTTTGAACCGATTATTAAGAATGTCTTTTTTTAAGTTCTTCTACTATGTCGGAAAGAGAAAGACCTCTTTCCACAAGTAGAACCTGTAAATGAAAGAGTAAATCCGCAGATTCGTGAGTGAGTTCTTTTTTGTCGGCGTTTTTTGCCGCGATAATCACCTCTCCGGCTTCTTCCCCTACTTTTTTCAGGATACGATCCACGCCTCCTCGAAAGAGGTCCGCAGTATAGGATTTTTCGGGAAGTTCTTCTTTTCTTTTTTTAAGGATTTGCTCTAACTGAAGCAGGAAGTCCATCATTACCACCGGAGATACTTCGAATATCCGGACCTGTTCTTGACGGTAAACAAAAAATTCCGTATTTCTGCGTTTCCTTAAAAACGAAACGGAGAAAAAAAGGTCGAAGAGATGAGACCCATGCTTCTTTTTTCAAAAATCCGATCCATCCTGCTCCTGATCTGCCTCACACTCTCTTCACAAGTCCATTCCGAGGTTTGGGAGACTTCTGTCGAGGCCGCTTTTAATAAAGCAAAGAAAGAAGGAAAACCAATCTTTATAGATGTGTACGCGGATTGGTGCGGATACTGCAAGACCCTAAAAAAGGAAATTTATCCCAGAAAAGAAGTGAAACAAGAATTATCCAGGTTCGTACTTCTTTCTCTGGACGGGGACAGGTTTCCTAACTTAAAGAAAAAATACGATGTCACTGGCTATCCTACCCTTCTATTTTTAGACAAGAACGGAAGCCTAACTGAAAAGATCGCAGGAATGCCGGATCATAAAATGGTGATCAAAACCTTAAGGTCTGCCTATTCAAAAAGAGATAAAGAAGTTAGTCTACTTGCCGACCTGGAAAAAGATCCGGAAAACAACCTTCTTCTTTTAAAAGTAGGAGAATATTACTTCGAAGCTAAAGAATATAAAAAAGCGGCGGACCACTTTTATAGATCGTTCGCATCCGAAGATCCTAGAATGCCCGAAAACAAACATAAGGCTCTGTTCAATTTGGGACTCAGCTTTTCGGAATTGAAAAACTGGGAGAAAACGATTAAAACGTTTTCTTTATATTTGGACAAATTCCCAACGGGCCATTCCAAGGCGGCATTATATTATAGAGGGGGAGCTTATGCTTCTCTCGGCAAAAAACCGGAAGCGAAAGAAGATCTGAGAAAAGCCCTGGAACTCAGTTCCGATCCGGAGGAAAAGAAAGAGATCCAGGACTTATTAAATCGGCTTTAGTTGCGTTCGTTGTTCCTAAAGCCAAACAAAACTTCTGAAATTTAACGAATAATCCCAAAAGGCCTGACTACGGTCAGACCGATTGTTTACCGATGGAGAAGTATTTGAATCCTTCTTTTTTCATATGATCCGGACGATATTGATTTCTACCGTCAAAGATAACATGACCCTTCATTAATTTCTTAATTCTGGAAAAATCAGGTTCTCTAAACTCTCTCCATTCGGTAAGAAGAAGAAGCGCATCCGCACCTTCCAGCGCGTCATACGCGTCTTTAGCGTATTCTATCTTACCTTTGAAGTAATATTCCGATGTTTCTTTTGACACCGGATCGAACGCTTTGATCTTAGCGCCTTCTTCATGCAATTTTAATAATAGAGGAATGGAAGGAGCCTCTCTCATGTCGTCTGTGCCCGGCTTGAATGCAAGTCCCCAAACTGCCAGAGTTTTCCCTTTGATCTGACCTTTTCCGAAAAAGTTCTCTATCTTAGTGTATAGACGGACCTTTTGGTCTTCGTTCACTCTTTCTACTTCTCTAATGATACGAAGAGAAGAGGAAAAATTTTCGGAAGTGCGGATCAATGCGCGAACATCCTTAGGAAAACAAGAACCACCGTAACCGATACCTGCATATAAGAATTGGCGACCGATCCTAGAGTCCGTTCCCATTCCTTTTCTTACATCTTCGTAATCAGCACCTACAGTTTCGCATAAGTTTGCGATCTCATTCGCAAAAGAGATCTTAGTAGCTAAGAATGCGTTACATGCGTATTTGGTCAGCTCCGCAGAAACGGTTCCCATTTTGATAATTGGATTTCCGTTTAATACGAACGGAGCATAAAGTTGAGCGACAAGTGCTCCTGCTCTTTCGCTGTCCGCGCCGATCACAACTCTTTCGGGTTTCATAAAGTCGTCGATCGCAGCACCTTCTTTCAAAAATTCAGGGTTAGATACCACATCGAATTCATGTTTGGTATTTTTGGAGATAATCTCTTTAACTTTAGCCGCGGTTCCTACAGGAACGGTGGATTTGTCCACAATCACTTTGTAACCGTTGATCGATTTTCCGATCTGTTCCGCCACTGCAAAAACGGCGCTTAGATCCGCTGATCCATCGTCCGATGTAGGAGTTCCAACAGCAATAAAAATGATTTCTGAGCCTTCTACTCCTTCCTGGATGGAAGTACTGAAACCCAGTCGATTCTCCTTATGGTTGTTTAAAACCAATTCGGATAGACCAGGTTCATAAATAGGTATGATTCCTTTTTTCAGGTCCTCTATTTTTTTAGAGTCCTTATCCACGCAGATCACATGATTTCCATATTCCGCGAAGCAAGCTCCGGCCACAAGGCCCACATAACCGCTTCCAATTACGCAAACTTTCATACGAAAACCAGAATCCTTTCAAAGAGGAGGCTGGGAAGGAATTTATCCGGAAAAATCCCCTTTTTTCGTCTCCACTTTGACCGGTATCCAAGCGGCGCCTTCAAATTTAGGGACATCCAATCTTTCTAGCTCGAATTGCAAGACCCCGTCCTTCCATAGATAGGAACCTTCCGCATGACTTTCACCGGAATGTAATGCGATCCCCAAAGAGTATTTTCCGGGAGAAAGATTCATCGGAAAACGAAAATCGATCCGAACAGGTTCTTTCGGTTTTAGGTCTTTTTGGCGACCGCCAATATGGAATGTGTTTGTTCCGAAAACTCGTATCCCGCGATGATCATCGATATGAAAACCGACGGTTAGATCTTCCAGAGAAGAGCGAAATGATGCGGCTACTCTTAATAAAACTTCCGCGCCTACAGGTAAAATCGAAGGATTGGATTTACCCCCGTATTCGATCTCAACATCTAAAGATTCCACCAAAGAATCCTTATCTTGGATCTTAGTGTTTCCTTCCAAAGAGGAAGATGCAATGATCTGCATATATTCTCTGAAGCCGTTTATCGGATCTCCATCAAATACTAATTTTCCTTTTTCTAAAACGAGAAGTCGGGTGCAGACAGATTTTAAAAGTTCTAGATCATGGCTGACGATCAGAGTCAGAGTTCCTTCTTCCGAAAATTTGCGAAATCGGTTTAAACTTTTCTGTTGGAAGCTCGCGTCTCCTACGGCTAAGGCCTCGTCCACGATCAAGATATCTGGGCGTTTTGCAGTAGCTAACGCAAAACCCAATCTCATAGTCATTCCGGAGGAATAATTTTTTAAAGGACTCTTACGGAATTCGGACAAACCTGAAAAACTAAAAATTTCTTCCGAAGATTGGATCAACTCTTCCGGATCCAAACCCCAAACCAAACCGTTATAGTATAAGTTTTCCTCGCCCGAAAGTTCCGGATTAAAGCCCACTCCCAATTCCAAGATAGAGCGGACAGTCCCCTTCTTCTCTAATTTACCGGCGTCCTCTTTGGAAACTCCGGTAAGCAATTTAAGCAAAGTGGATTTTCCGGCACCGTTACGACCGATGATACCGATCACTTCTCCCTTCTCCGCAGAAAAGGAAATCCCGTCTAATGCTTTGTATTTTACGTCCAAGCCGAAATAACCGAAGGTCAAAGCGCTTAAGAGTCTATTCCAAGGTTTGCTGTAACCTTGGTAGGTCTTGGAAATATTCTCTATCTTGATCAAAGGTGATCCAACACTATCTGATTTAATTTAGTACGGCTTAAAAAAAATACGCCTAAGAAAATCCCAAGAAAAGGAAGAAAGTCCCAAATTCGAGCCTGAGGAATATATCCCACAAGCAAAGCGGATCTAAAAACCTCTAAAGGAAAGAAGAACGGGTTGAATACATTCAATTTTCCTAAAATACCTTTGGACTCGTAAAGGATCGGCAATCCCCAAAACAAAAACTGGGACAATAATCTTACTAAAGGAGAAATATCTCTTAGAATGATATTTACACGAGCCAAATAACTTTGAAGACACGCTAAGAATAATCCGGTGCAGAACATGGAAATAAAAGAAAGAGGTAAACTCCAAATCCCAAGCTTACCCGCCCAGGCCAAAAAGACGAAGATCGGGATAGAAGTCACAAACCAATGTAGCAAAAACTGCACGAATGGGATCCAAAGAAAAATTTCAGGGCCCAATGGAGATCTTTTGATCAACTGCCTATTATCCGTGAGAATTCCAGTGCCTCTGATCAGATATTCCTGAAGCGGTATCCAGAACAAAAGCCCGCTGAGTACATTAGAAAAATATTCTATGGAGTTTTCTCCCTGGGATCTGATACCAATAAAATAGAATACGATAGTATAGATCAGGATCAAACTTACGTTTTGTAGGAACATCCAGGCCAGGCCCAAAGCGGAACCTGCATACTGCAATGCATAATCCCTTCTGACAAGAACCGATAAAATTCTGAGATTACGCAACAAAACGAAAGAGGTCATCTAAAACCTAGGATTGGAATTTAAGAGGAGAATGGATTTTAGTTCTCTTCTAGTCGAGTAGATTGTTTGCAGGAAAAGATCCCGTCAATTCCAAAAATCCAATGGTCCAAGAGCTCTACGTCCAAATTGCCAAGCAGTTCTTTTAAATTGAAATAGACTTCCCAATCCTCTTGGCTCGGATAACAGATCATGCCGGGATGATTATGGGCCAGTATCGCTTGAGAAGCCTCGTCATTCAGTATGATCCGGACCAAATCCCTGGGAAGAACTCCCACTTCTTCCAGACTACCTTTGGAAACGATCTCTACTCTTAAAAGATCTCCTGCAGGAGAGATAGTCGCTAATACAAAACATTCTCTTTTTAAAGGGAAGAATAAACCCTTAAGATAAGAAGAAAGGGTTTTCGGGTTATAACCCGCCATTCGGATGGACTTGTATTTGAGTCTTTTAGCAAGTTCAAGGGCAGCAAGTAGAATACTCACCTTTGCCTTTCCCAGACCGTTGATGCGAAAATTTCTAGGAATATTGGATGAGAGAAGTCCTCCCAATCCTCGGGACATTTTTAGGATATCTCGGCTGAGATCTTCGACAGGAAGGCCCCTGCTCCCTTTGCCCAAAAGAACGGCAATCAGTTCCCAATCTTCCAGATTCTCTGCATCATGAAAGATACGGGATCTAGGATCCAGGCCTGAGCCCCAGCGCTCAGCCAAGTTTAAATTTTTCTCAGGTTCTTCTTACTCAGCTCGGAAAGTGTTTCAGAGAACCAATTTCCATCCTGGACTAAGTCCCCTTGGAAAGATTCTTCCAAATAATCCGCGAAGGTCTTAGAGTTCGGCTCAGAAGAACGAACTTTTTCCCTCCAATCGAATCCCGCTCCTGCGAGACCTTTACGGTTTCTCTCGTAAGCACCTGAATCTTGTAGAGATCGAATCATCATAACTTTCTCTCCCTCGTCTATTTAGACGACATAAATTGAATTTATTACACCAATAATCTACTAAACGGTTATTAATATACTATACGAATTTATAGTTACCGTCAAGCGTTTACCGTAATTTTTTAGAGAAATTTCCGGACTTTTGGCCTTCCGTTCCTCATTCATAAGATCCATTCTACCCTTGGCCCGGACAAATCCCGAATTCAACCAGGTTTCATTTTGAAAAAAAATGCCAAATCCCGGAAAAATCACACTCGCCGCTTACTAAGTTTGACCCGTCCCGGGAATGAGGTTCCTACATTTAGTCGTTCTTCTTCTCCCCAGCGCTTTCATATTCGGATTCGATCGAAACATACCTGCTGAACTTTGGATTCGTCCCTGGTGGAAGGGAGGGGAAATATCCTTTTTCGGAATATATGAAAAGGAAGAAGTTCCTCTGTCAGGAATTTCTCTCCAATTCCCATTCTCATTCGATCCGAAAGAAGAATATAGAATCTCCTACATTCGCACGAACCGAAACAAAGAAGGGAAATTTTTCGAAACGGTTTCCTTAGGTTACCAAGCGGAACTATACCACAATTTCGGTTTTAGGTTTCGATTCGGAGGAGAAGGTTCGGAACCTTCTTCTTATTTTACTTCACTCGGACTTTATGCTCCCAAATTGAGTTGGGATCTTTTCGGAAAAAAGAACCAAGAAGAAAATTCATTAGGATTCCTACTCAATTCTTCTTACGACTCCGAATTCAGGATCGGTTTAGGTTTCGAAAGAATCCGAAGTAGTCATTCCCATTTTGAAGATAGGATCTCGATCGCCGTCTACGGGAGCTGGGAAGGATTTTTAGGCCAGGCAGAAGGATTTGAATCGGAGAAAGCTCCGATCGGATTCGTCGCACTCGGATACTCTCCATTATACAAAAAAGAAGAAGATCATAAACTTACTGTTGCCCCGCAAACACCAGTCATAAGGACAAATATCTATCCTTCTCTCGAAGCGGAAGAACTTTTGAGACTTGGATTTTCCTTACAAGAATCCATTTCCATTTCTTCTTTTTCCAAAGGTACTGCGGAAAAATTTGAAACTTATCTAGAAACACTCCCGGAAACAAAAAAAAGAAAAATCAAAAGACTGATCCGCGCCAAAAGAGGTTTATAAATGAAAAAGTCCCTTTTGGCACTATTATTTTTTTCGAATATTATAACTGCGGAAAGTAATCCTTCCGTTTTCTCCACGGGCGTTTCTTTCTCAGGATATGACTCCAGATATTACACTAAAAGGCAAGAAACTGTTTGGTTCAGAGGAGAAGTTTGTTCCAAAGATCTTGTTTTGGTCCTTACAGAAGAAGAATGTTCCAAACACAAATTATTTTTGGAAAAAAGAGGAGAAACATATTTAGGTTCCTATCTATTCGAAAATAGAAATATTTATCTTTCTTACGGAAATCGCTTCAGACCTCTAAATCATTTTTTCTTTTTAAGGGAAAAATTCGATTTTTCTTCTTTCTGGTTTTTAGAACAACCGACCGTAAGAACGGGTTTTTTAGGAATAAAATCCGGAGAGAGTGTATTAGGAACTTATTATGCAGACAATTCCGCTGATAAACGGCCCGGCTTCTTCTTCAAACCTTATAAAAATTATCTGGAGTTAGCCTATTCTCCCCAAACAAAAGAAGGATTCCTTCTTTTAGAATTTCCGTCTTCCGACGAAAGAAAATCAGAAAAGAAGCCATATTGGTTTAGGACAGAAATTTTCGGGACCAAGACAGATCCTCAAGGAATTGTATCCGCTTCCTGGACGGATAGAGAGAAAGACAAAAGAGTTTTTGTCTCCGGATTTAGAGGAAGAGCAGGACAATTATTCCAACTTTCAGAAAGAACGGATCCGGAAGAAAAAGCGGGATTGTTTCGATTCGTTTGGGAGCCGGGAATATACAGAAGATTACAATTCGCAGAATCGAGCCGATATTCTTCCGATACAAAAGAGATCTATTCCGCGCAATCGATTTCAGGCAGGATGGAAATTTTAGAATTTCCTTGGTTTGCAGTTCTGGCTCAGGCCAGAGCCTATTCTTTTTCGGATCATTCTTCTTGGGTCTGGGGGAAAGGTTTATTCCTTTCTTACCAAAGAAAATTTTGGACATGGGAAATAGGACAAGAGTGGAGAAAGAATGGAGATAGACTCACAGAAGCAGGTTTACAAATTTCCATCGGTAAAAACTGGAAGATCTACTCAAGCCTCATATACGCAGAAGAAAAAAATCTACTT
This sequence comes from Leptospira licerasiae serovar Varillal str. VAR 010, assembly GCF_000244755.1. Lineage (NCBI taxonomy): Bacteria > Pseudomonadati > Spirochaetota > Leptospiria > Leptospirales > Leptospiraceae > Leptospira > Leptospira licerasiae. The sequence continues at coordinate 379,792 of NZ_AHOO02000011.1, forward strand.
CCTGCTTTTGCGGAAGAATCTATTACTCCGGAAGAAACAGGTTTAGTCGTTACCGATAAATCCTTTTATTCTTTTTTACGGATCTTTCACCCTAACTTTGCCATCCATATCCGACATACAAGGGAGAAGGAAGGCAAAGGTGACGGTTTAAGTATGAGATTTCAGGTATATATTCCGCTATTTGATTAATCCAGTTTCACTCTCAGTTCTTGGATAATATGGATCAAGAAGGTCAATAATCCGGAAAAGATATAAAGACAGATCAGTCCGTAAACAAGCCAAGGCCAACGTGGAAATCCTACAAAAAATAATGCGATCAAAGCGGCGCCAAGCATCAAACCTGCGCGCAATGGAGTTAGCTTAGAGCGAATCGCTACCTGAGGCTTTCCGTAACGAATATTGGAAACCATTAAAAATGCAATCAGGACAAACAGAGGAATTCCTAACCAATGAGGAAGAGTATGATCCTTTCCTAAAAAGATAGGAAGGAATCCGATAGTGATCCCTGCGATCGGAGAAGGTAATCCAGTAAAAGAAGAAGGATCGTGAGCTACATTAAATCTAGCTAATCTATATGCGGCACAAGCAGGAAAGATCGCAGCTATCAACATTCCGATAGGGAAAAGATCCTCTTTTCCGAATACGTCTATCTTGTATTCTCCCAATACCATATTATAAAAAAGGAATCCAGGTGCGATACCGAATGCAGTAAGGTCGGCGAGACTATCTAAGTCGGCGCCTAGCTCGCTGGTTGCATCCAAAGCTCTAGCCACCATCCCATCCAATCCGTCGCAGATCGCTGCGAGTAGGATAAAAAACCCGGAGAGTATATAGGATTGAGGTCCGTTACCTGTAGCCTCGGAAGCGATCAGTATGGAAACAAACCCCATACTCAAGTTCCCGAGAGTGATCATATTTGGGATCCAATGTATCCTGCGATTCATATATAGGTCTCCTGCCTTACCGGACTTACGGTAAAGTCCAAACTCTTAGAATATCCCTGCTTAAATAGATAATAACCGAGGGCAGCAACCATCGCGCCGTTATCCGTGCAGTAGATCTTTTTTTGGGGAGAAAAAAATTCCAGGGAATTTTTTTCCGCGAATCGGGATAATCTGTTACGAAGTGTAGAATTCGCCAAGACCCCTCCTCCTGCTACGATCCGTTTGATCCCGGTAATGGAGACCGCACGTTTTAGATTTCTCTCCACAAGTTCGAACGCCGTCTCTTGGAAATGATAACATACCGCCTGAGTAGACAATTCGGGTTGTTTTGCGATCAAATGAGAAACTGCAGTTTTTAAACCTGAAAAAGAAAACGCGACACGGTCCTGTTCCAAATTCCTAAGTAACAGAGGTAAAAGGTCCTTTTCCTTTGGGTCGGGAACATACTTGGAAGCTTCCTTTTCGATGGGAGGTCCGCCGGGATAAGGTAAGGATAATAGGCCGGCAACTTTATCAAAGGCTTCTCCCAAGGCATCGTCCATTGTATCTCCTACCACTTCCATTTTGCCAAAATGAGGGATCTTGTAGATTGCAGAGTTCCCACCAGACAGAAGTAGCCCCAATACTGGAAAAACCGGCTCGACTCCTTCTAAATGTAATACTGCAAAATGAGCCTGCAAATGACAAAGTGGAACGATAGGTGTTCCATACACAGCATGAATAGATCTTGCGAGTTGTGCACCGATCATTAGAGAGCCGGTTAATCCTGGAGATCTAGTCACAGCCACATAGTCTAGATCGGAAAGAGTAAGTCCGGATTCTTCTAAGACTTCAGAAAGCAAAGGGTTGATCTTTTCCAAATGAGCGCGAGAGGCGATCTCCGGAACAATCCCTCTAAAAGGTTTGTGCAAATCTATCTGGCTAAAAATTTTGAGAGAAAGTAATTCTTTCCCGTCTTTTACAATGGCGAGACTGGTTTCGTCGCAGCTAGTCTCTATTCCAAGACCGATCATAATTAAGACTTGGAAGAAAGTAGATCCACTGCCTTTTTCAACTGAGGATCCAATTCCAAATCGGTCATAGTTCTGTCTTTTTCGGCCTGAGTTTTATTTTTATAAACCGCCCTTGCGACATCCGAACTGAGTTTGATCCCTTGTTCTTTCAGCGCCTTTTCAAAATTTAAAAAATTTTGCTCATTATATTCAGGATACTTGGAAACAAGTTGGTCTAGTAGTTTTTTTTCACTCATCTTTCTGAGATAAAAACGATCATCCTCATTTGGCTCTATACCTTTTACAAGCACGTCCGGTTGGATACCTTTTCCGTGAAGTGATTTGCCGGAAGGAGTATAATACTTTTGGACCGTAAGCTTTACGGCCATTCCGAAAGAAAGTGGATAAACAATCTGAACGGATCCTTTTCCGAAAGAAGTAACTCCTACAATTTTCCCTCTTTTATGATCCTGGATCGCTCCCGCAAAAATTTCCGAAGCGGAGGCGGAACCTTCGTTTATAAGGACGACTAAAGGTATAGTTGTATATTTATCTCCTTTGCCAGTCGACTTGGAAACATCTGCAAGTTCTCCGCCTCTTCCTCTCACGGAAACTATATCCAATCCTTCCGGTAGAAAAATATCGGACAATGCGACGGATAAAGGTAATAAACCGCCGGGATTCATTCTTAGATCCACGATCAGCCCTTCCGATTTTTTATCGGCAAGGGATTTCAGATGTTTTTTAAATTCTTCTAATGTGTTTTCTCCCATGAACTGGTTCAAACGGAGATATCCTACTTTTTCTTTTTCAAAGAAGAAGGAACGAACATATCGTATCTTGATGTTTTCTCTTACTAAGGTAAACTGTAGAGGTTCTTTGATATTTTTTCTTTCTACCTTAATACTTACGGAACTTCCCGGCTTTCCGCGCATTAGTTTGATACCTTCCGCGTAGCCCAAATTTGAGGTACTTTTTCCGTCTATTTCTATGATCCTATCTTGCGGCAAAATACCGGCCTTCATAGCAGGAGTATCCTCAATCGGAGAAACGACTACTATAGCGCCGTCGGTATAAGCTACTTCCATTCCGACTCCGCCGAAAGATCCTCGAGTCTCTTCGCGCATCTGCCTATATTCTTCTTCTTCCAAAAAAGAAGAATGAGGATCTCCGAGAGATCCTAACATTCCCTTGATCGCGCCTAAAAATGCTTTTTCTTCGTCTACGGTTTCTACATAACCGTTCTGCATGAGCCCGAAAACTTCGTGGAATAATTGCAGGTATTTTTCGGCGGTTTCGGAAACCGCTTTTGCATGGACCGGGCGAAATACGAGCGTGGTAAATAAGATCAGAACCAAACTGGCCCAGGCAAATCTTTCTTTATTCTTCATTTTTGCCGACCAATGCGAAGTAAGTCTTCGGATATTTGATTCGAATTTGTTCCATTACGGAATCCTTATCTAGTTGGTATCTTTCGCAGGCTGCTTCCAAAATTTCGGAATCCTTTCGAATCGTTTGTTCGGAAGCGTAATTCAATCTTTCCGCAAGGCGGGCCTCTGTCAGATATTCAAGGACTAGTTTTAAGTCCTTGTCTCCGATCTCTTTTTTTCGGGAGGCACAATCGAATAATAGAAGTAATAGGAAGAAGGTCGCAAATATGCGGAAAAAGGAAAGATAGTTCACTCTTTCAAAATCTTTCCTCTCTCAAGGGCTAATGTCAACTCCGAAATCCGGAGAGCGAATCAATAGGAACGATAAAGACCGATCAGCTTTCCTACGATGGTTACTTTTTTACTACGGATGGGTTTGTATTTTGGATTTCGAGCTTCCAGACGAACATGATCCGCTTCTTTAAAATATACTTTTAGAGTAGCCTCGTCTTCGATGAGTGCGACTACGATCTCTCCATTTCGGGCTATATCCTTTTTCTGGATAATCGCCACGTCTCCGTCGTTAATTCCAGCTTCTATCATGGAATCACCTTGCACTTTCAGAGCAAAGGTAATCCCTTTAGAGGCCATCTCCTCCGGAACTGGTATATATGCTTCGATATTTTCTTCGGCCAGGATGGGCAGTCCGGCGGCAACTCTACCTAAGAGAGGAATGCTTGGGGTGGGAACCGGTAAACTTTCGAATGGACTTTGGCGGGTAAGCTCGATTGCTCTGGACTGGTTTTTGGAGGTTTTAAGATATCCTTTTTTCTCGATGGCTTTTAGGTGATCGTAAGCACCCTTTGCAGTGATCCCAAACTCATCTCCAATCTCTCGGATCGTCGGCGGAAAGCCTCTTTCTTTGATCACACTGGTAATAAATTGTAAAACTGCGAGCTGCTTTTCCGTTAAGTCCTTCATGCTTAACAAGTTATTAGTGAATAAATGTTGTGCAAGTACTTTTTCGGTGATAGGATATTAAATAAAAATCCAGGTTGAAAAGTCCAAATGACCAAAAAACAATTGAACCATTTAAAGACCAATAGTAGACTAAATATAGACTACTTTATGAAAAAGATCAATTTAAGCGAGGCAAAGGCGCATTTAGGGCGTTATTTAAAAGCGGCCAGTTCTGGCGAAAGAATTGTAATCGCTGAACGAAATCGCCCTATCGTAGAATTAGTCGCCATACATACATCTAAGACAAAAAAGCTCAAACCTGGGCTTCTGGCCGGTAAATTCACCGTACCGGATGATTTCAATTCACCTCTTGTAGAATTCGAATCCGATTTTTACGGGGAATGAGATTTGAGAACGATCCTATTAGACACCCAGATCATTCTCTGGTTTTTATTGGAAGATCCAAAACTCCCTCCGATCATTAAAGAACTCTGCAAGGAAGAAGATACCAGGCTTCTATTCCATCAAGTCTCCCTTTGGGAAATCCAGATTAAATACGATTTAGGTAAATTACCTCTGCCTGAAATGCCCGGATATTTTTTAGTGAATGCATGCGTTCAATCCGGTTTGGAAAAATCGGCGATGCAAGACGAAGCGATTTTTTTCTTAACTAGACTTCCTAATATACACAGGGATCCGTTTGACAGACTGCTTCTTTCCCATGCAATGATCAACGGTTGGGAATTTGCGACTACGGATGAGATACTTAAAAAATATCCGGTTAGAATATTAGAAAATATTAAAACTTAAGGAATTCGCTCTTTAAAACGAAAGATCCTTTGGAGACAACTTCCGAGCCTTCAGGAAGCCCGCCTAAGATGATTATATCGTCTTCTATCGTGTCTCCTACGATTACGTTTACCGCCTCAAAACTACCGTCTCCATGAGGAACGAATACGAAAGATTTTCCTTCTATTTCGTGGACTGCTTCTAGAGGGATCATCTTACGTTTCCCTCCTCCCGCGCTCACTACAAGACCAGCAACTTTTGCAGTAACAGTTTGACCCGGCTTTAGCTTATTTCCTTTATTGGAAACCATGATCCGAAGTTTTGCGGTACGTTTCACGTTATCTAAAACTGTTCCGACATAACCCACTTTTCCTTGGATCTGAACGCTACTGTGTTCGTCTCCAAGAGGAAAGATTGTTGCCTGTGCGCCTTCTCTCACCCCACCTAAATCTTTTTCGTATACATCTAGCAAGACCCAAAGATGACTTAAGTTGGCGATCGTGAATAATTCCTCGTTACGAGTCACTTGTTGACCTAGGATTGCTTTTCTTTCGGTGACTTCTCCGTTGATAGGACTTCTAAGGATTAAATTAGAAGAAACATAGATCCCTCTTTCAATCCCTTCTATCTCGGAAGGAGTTAGACCGTAATTGTCCAACTTGATACGAGTGGTCTCCACTTCCGTTCTGGCAGTTTTGTATTGCATAGTAGCAAATTCGTATTCTTTTGCGGAAGTAACCTTCATCTCGAAAAGTTCCTTAGCACGATCCGCTTGCATTTTCAGAGCATCTAAAGATGCTCTCGCTTTTACATAGGCTGCTTCTACTTCTCCCAATTGAATGGAAGATAAAATTGCTAATGGAGATCCTTGGCTAACCTTATCTCCTTCCTTGACCAATACTTTTTTAATCCTGGCCTCTACCTGAGAGCCGACCTTTGCCATACTTTCCGGATCGTAGGTGATCCTACCAGGTAATGCAAGTTCTTCGAATTGAGAAACTTCTTTTAAGCCTACATATGTGAGAGGGTGTCTTCTGAGTACGTCTTCCGGAACCGTGAATACGTTTTTGTTCTCTTCGGTGATCTTTTTTTCGGGCTTTTTTTTGGAGAAGTATTTGAACCCGAAAAATGCGATCGTGATCCCCAAGGCTAAAACGATCAGAACTTTATATTTTTGGAATAATAGTTTCATTGTCATTCTCCCTGTGCCTTGTTTGCAGAAGAAATTTCCGCGATTTTTCCGGTTGCAGCTTTATAATTCTCTACTGCGTTAAAATATAAATATAGTAGGTCGTAATATTCTCTGAGAATGGTGAGGTAGTTTTTTTCTGCTTGGAGGAAGGTTACTTGATCGGAGGCGCCGCGGACGTATGCAATTCTGGACTTCTCTTCCAATTGTTTGTTTTTCTGGAGAAGGTTGATCCTTTCATACTTGGTTAATAGCTCTTCTCTCGCCAATAGTTCTTTTTTAGCGGCTTCTATCTCGGCGATCACTTCTCTCTTTTTTGCATCCAAGGCCAATTCGAACTTTCTATATTCTTCTTTTGCAGAATATACTTTTCCTTGGCCTCTATCGTTCAAAGGGATAGGAATGGAAGCGAATACTCCTCCATAATTCTCCCCGCCTTTGACCCTCCATTCTCCGCCTAACTGCAACCATCCGAAGGACTCCCTTCTTTGCAGTTCTATGTTCATCTTCTTTTCTTGTAACCTTTGTTCCAAGGCGGTAAGGTCAGGACGTTCTATGGAAGGAAAGTCCTCCTTTAGGCGAAGTCCCATTTCTTCCAAAGGTCTGAACTTCATGGAGTCCACATTGAATGCGAATACACCTTCTTCTTCCGATAGACCGGAAAGAATACGCAGATCTTTTTCAATAACTTGTCTGCGAACGATCGCATCACGGTAGAACTTTTCTACCTGTATCCTTTCCAACTCGAGGCGTTCGAATTCCAAAGGAGAGATATCTCCCTTTTGTACTCTAAACTTGGTAAGTTCCAAAAGGTCGCTATAGTTTTCGTAGAATTCTTTATTAGTATCTACTAAAAGCGTAAGAAATACGAATGCCCAATAATTTTGGCGAAGCCTCATTCTAAAAATTCGATCGAAATTTCGAAAATCCTGGATGGACGCTTCGAAGGATTTTTTTGCTACTCTCGTTCTAAGAGGCACAACTCCATACACATCCACCTCTTGGTACATTCCGGGTGCGGTTTCCGGACTTCCCCCTTGGGAGTTAGGAGTTCCTCCGATGAACTGTTGTTGGAACTGGACGACCGGATTTCTATACAAGGAAGCGGTGATCACCCGCCCTCTTTCGATCCCCATATTTTGTTTTTCGGATAAATACAGCGGATTGTTAGCGATCGCATATTCGGTTAAACGATCCACATCCCAATCTATGACCTTGCCTATAGTCTGGGCAGCGTTTGTAGTATTAGTAGTGGTTACAGGATTAGTATTTTGATTTGGTTTGTTAACCGAGCTTCCTTTTTTATCTTCGCTAGTCGTTTCAAAAGGAATAGTTTCCGGAAAGACAAGTGTCCCGAACGGAAATAAGAATGCGGAAGCGGCAAAAATAGAAAGAAGGATCCAACTTCTATTCTTATTGTAGGAAGTTCTGTCGAGTAGATCTTGTTCGTGTCCCGATTGGAAGTCTCGCATCCTCTTTCCTTATGACTATTTCAATATCAAGCCCTGGTACCGCAAGTCCGTTTGCCTTTTTAGATGATTTCATCTTAGAAAAGCCGGAATAAGTACCATTTTCCGTCCTGCTTTATGAAATACGGATTGATCAGTTCCCTTTCTAGTTTCTGGTTCTCTTTAAACTTGAGTTTCAACTCGCAAGCGTTCTTGCTCTCATAATAGAAATCGACATCGATCCCTCCGGAAGAAAGTAACAAATCCCGGACGGTTCTTACTTCTTTCGAGTTTTTTTGTTTTTCCAATAGTTCTCGATCGAAGAAGTATATGCGAAAATAATTATCCGCATTAGAAAGCTCTTGGATAAGTTGTTCCTTGGTCCAATTGCCTTTAATGTCCAAATAGATACCGTCTTTCTTGGATACTAGCTCCGGTAAAAAGTTCAGATCTCTTGCAATCGTTCCTGAAACGAGACGTTGTACTAATTTCAGGATCTCTTCAGTGTCTTTGGAATGTTCACCTGTATGTCCTGCTAAAAAAACTTTTCCTTGAGTAACAATCGGAGGGATTTCCGGACTTCGCTTAGCAGAAAGAGAAAATTCTCCTCCCGTCGTAATGCAAGAAATTTGTAATAATATTAGAAGTAATAGTCCTCTGAACAAAACGGATCCGTAAAATGATAGATGGAACATGATTAGGACCCCTGATAAAACTGAAGGTTCCCTTTAGCCTTGGGATTTCAGCGCCTTTTTTAAAAGTTCTTCTAGATCTCTTCCGTAAAGAACGGAGAGCCTGGACGGATTATCCGCCAAAAATCTGCGAGCGCCTTCCGTGAAGTCCGCATCTCCTACGATAAACGCCTTGTCCAATCCCATATCTTTTACCTGGCCCAAGGTATCTCTTAAAAATATATCCGAAATTTTAGCATCCTTCCATTTTCTGAATTTGAAAAGCGCTCTTGTTTCCTTATCCGTTTTATTTAGACCTTGGAAATTAACACCATCCCCTTCCTTGTTCGGGATCTCTCTACTCACCGTATAATTTAGGGCGAGCACGACCTTCACGCATAAATTCTTGAAATCCACACCTTTTAAGGATCTGTAATGATCCATGGCGCTAATCCCGATCTTATTTACGTCGATTACGATCTTATTCCCTTCTTCGTCTATGATCCCTTTGATATGAAAAGACTTGGAAGACTTTAAACCTGAGATCTCATAATAACGTTCGACCGGAAATAACTCCGAAAATAATTTTCCGAGTTCTTGCTCCGGAACAAATCCACTCTTAGATACTTTTCCAAGTTCTAGTCTTTTTGTCTCAACCTGGTATTTATAATTTGCGAGTTCGATGATCCGATCATCATCCACTCTCTCTGATTCAGCTTCGATCAGATACTCGCTGGCGTCTTCCAACCTTCCCATATTGATCGCGATCAAAGCAAAATGGAAATCGGAGTCTATCATCTCCTGTTTCCATCCGTTATTCCTTGCGATTTCCATACAAAGTCTTGCGTGTTTCAGGGCTTCGTTCCAATTCTCTTTAAGTATGAATTCCAACATGATGAATTGGAATAATGTGTAACGAACGTATTCATCCATGACAACATCTACGACCGAGTTTGCTACACGGATCGCCTCGTCATGGTCCCCTGCTCTAGACAAAGATACTGCGTATAAAAATCCGCCTACCGACGATGTCGGATCTTCTTCGAATGCTTTTTGGAAATAAGTTCTGGGATCTCCCTTTCGTAAGATCCCTGCGACCACACCTTTTGCTATTAGTAATGCAGGCATTTTGATCTTCTCATCCGGGATCCTAGAAAGGAATTTATCCGCGATCCCGAATTCTTTCTGACCGATCGCCATAAAACCGATTCGGATACAAGCTTCTAGATTATCCGGGTCAACGGAAAGGGTATCCGAATAATGAAATACAGCTTCTTCGTATAGATCTTGTTGGTAATATATATCTGCAAGACGATTAGAAACTGCTATTTCCGAGATTTCCTTATCGAAGCTTCCGATCTTTTTGATCTTATCCAAATGTTTTGCTTCGTTATTATAATCGCCTTCCATGGCGTAAATTTTCGCCATGATAAAATGAGCCCTGGTGTTAGATGGATTGGAATCTAGAATATCTCGGATGAGGATCCGAGAGTCGACGTAATTTCCCATAGCCGCCAAAGCTAGAGCTTTCTCAAACGAATCCTTTTTGGATTGAATGAGAAAAGAACCTGCCGCGACGATCAGGATGATTCCAGCTGCTACGAGAATTACAAAGATCATTTTTCGGAATTTCTGCTATTAACTAAATAAATGTTGGATAAAATCAAACGTTTTCAATATCCTGCTCCCGATGGGAAGAATCACTTACCTGAGGTTTGCATTTTCCCTTTTTCTCCGGGACTGGATCACCAGTGTATTGCACGTCGTATTCTCGACGTTTTTCGCCTACGGATTTATATTCGGATTTTTTTCCCTTCGTACGGAAAAAAGACCCACGGACATTTCT